>NZ_JBVPZC010000011.1:0-121787 GCF_055702805.1 Hydrogenophaga sp. LT287
CTACAAGGGCTTCCCCCCAGATTGCAAGCAGCCTCCATCCTGGGTCTATTGCGCAGCAATAGACCCAGGTATCGGTATTCCAGTTTTTCCAATCAGATCCAACATTCGCAGCAGACGGCGGGCGGTTGATGTCGTGATGCAAAGGGTGCGGACGGCGGTACTACAAACGGTCATTGGTGCTGCATCTGCTGGCAGCGGACCCTGATGAAAGACGCGCGCCGGGGGCTCCATTCGTTAGTCGGGCTTGGGGAGATTTCTCCCCCGTTATCCCCTTGAGCTAATCGAGCATTCCCCAGCGCAGGTCCAACCTTTGCACATCAACTTTAGGCCTTCACGCGGCGGACTGTGGGATCTCGGATGTCATGTCACTTCAAGTCGTGGCAGGCGTGGTTCAGGCAGGCATCTTGAACCCCTCCCCACGTTGCAACACCGCCCAGCACATGCGCGCGTTCTTGGCCGCCACGGCCACCACCGCGCGCCAGTAGCCGCGCCGCTCGGCCAGCGCGCGAGCCCAGCGGCTGACCGGGTCTTGTCTGGGGTTTGTCTTGTTCATCGCCAGCGCCAGCACCGCCCTGGCGCCCATCACCAGCAGGCTGCGCAGGTACGGGTCGCCAGCCTTGGTGATGCGGCCCAAGCGCTGTTTCCCACCTGAGCTGTACTGCCCGGGCACCAGCCCGAGCCAGGCGCAGAACTGGCGGCCGCAGGCAAAGTCGTGCCCATTGCCCACGGTGCTGACCAGCGCCGTGGACGTGGTCTCGCCAATGCCCGCCAATTGCATCAAGTGCTGCGCGGGCGTGCTTTGGCGGGCCATGGTCTGGATGTGCCGGTCGTACTGGCCAATACGTTCGTCGAGCCGGGCGACCTCGTTCAGCAGGTCCCCAATCACCGTGTTGGCCCAGCCGGGCAAATCCTCCAGGCGGGCCATGGCTTCGCGGCGCACCACGGCTGCCTTGAGCGGCAGCACGATGCCCAGCTCCGAGAGCAGACCCCGGATGCGGTTGAAGGTGGCGGTACGCTGCTCCACAAAACCCTGGCGGGCACGGTGCACCAGCAACTGGCCTTGTTGTTCAATCGATTTGATCGGTACGAAGCGCATGTTGGGCCGGGTGACGGCTTCGCAGATGGCGGCGGCATCGGCCGCGTCGTTTTTGCCGCGCTTGCCCGAGAGGCGGTAGGGGATGACGAACTTGGGCGCCATTAGGCGCACGGTGTGGCCGCACTTTGCAAACTCACGCGCCCAGTGGTGGGCGCCGGAGCAGGCTTCCATGCCGATGAGGCACGGCGGCAGCGAGGCGATGAATTCGAGCAGTTTGGCGCGCGGCACAGTGGGCCGCACCAGGGCGGGCTTGCCTGTGGCGTCCACACCATGAACGGCAAAGACATTCTTGGCGAGATCGATTCCGACGGTGACAATGGCAGACATGGACTTCCCCTTCCGCAAAAACGAGTGAGTTGATGAAAAGTTCGAGCTTCCCATCGTGGCACTCAGTTGCCGAAAACCGCAAGCCTCACGGTGCGCGGCTCGCTCGGGACGGGGAAGTCCCTTTCATTCGTTAGGCGTCACCGGACATTTGTGCCAATATCGGCCCTATTACAGAGAGAAGAAAATGGACATGCACGTAACTAGAAATCTCTATACACAAAAAGCCGAAATTTTGCGCTACTTGCGCGATCGAGCAGCCGAATCACATGGCGAAATTATTCGAATCCACGGTGAACGGGACTACAAGGAACGTGGCGCTGCAATAAACAAAGCAATAACGCTTACTACAACAAATCTAAAAACCATAATTTTTCAGCGTGCCTTAGCTCAGGGGTGGAGCAGGGATGAGGTCTTAAAGAATATCCTTATCGTAACTTACTGCTCTTACGTTGTAATGATTGAGTTCAGGAATATGGTTTGGCCATATGAATACATGGCATTCTCCCGAAGAGTTGGAGAACTATGGGAGCCGTTCTGCAAACTTTGCTTCGACTACCCTGTAAGAAATGACGTTGAACTTTATGAGCCTCCATTATTCTCAGAGGTCAAAGAGCGACTGCAAGAAGAGATTCGGCAGTACATCTTTAATCTAAATCTGAAAAATGAAGAAAAAGAACAACTGCTTTCGTATTACGACAAAGTCTGGAGTCTGGTTACCTCTGGCGAAATCAAGCTGGAGCTTGATCTCCACTTCAGAATAGGGCAAAACAATTTCAACGTTGACTTCAAGAGCGGATTTCAATCTAACGAAAAAGGAAATACAAACCGTCTGCTATTGGTGGCATCAATATACAAAAACATCATTGGCGCAAATAATGAGTGCCTGTTATTTGTAAGGGCAAACGAAGACGATAATAACCATTATCTTCAGACGCTCAAGAATTCAGGCATCTGGGGTGTCTATTGCGGCGCAGAAACTTATGAAAAAATTCACGAATATAGCGGCTTTGATTTAGCAGGCTGGATAGAAAACAATATTTCATGGAGTAACGACCTCTCACAAGAAACACACGACCATTTTCATGCGAATGATCTTACGAAGTATTTAACATGGTAGCTCTAGCCAAGAGAAAAACGGACGAGTTTCAAGCATTCTATACAAGTTGTAACCACATAACAGGCTATATGGTTGGGCTATTGGAATGCGATTCTGAAATGTCAATTTTAGAGCCGTGCGCTGGTGATGGCGCATTCATTGACGAGCTTCTCAGCCAAAATTATAAGTCGAGTATCGCTGCCTTCGAAATTGATGGTAAAAGTGTTGGCAATTTAATAAACAAATATCGAACCTCCAGCAATGTGCATATTCAGCAGGCCGACTTTGCTTTCCTTGAATTGGAACCGATCTTTGACAGGGTTATCGCCAATCCACCTTACGGTGCTTATCAAACCCCAGAAAAGAGGGCAAGACTGAAAAGCACCTATCCCGATATATATGCGAAAGAGACATATGGAATATTTTTGGTCAGAGCAATGGAATTGCTTAAACCAAATGGACGCTTGGTGTTTATTGTCCCTGACACTTTCTTAACCCTTCATATGCACGAAGGGTTAAGAAATAAGATTCTTTCCGAATACAAAATCGAATCAATTGCATTATTCCCATCAAAATATTTCCCTGGCGTAAATTTTGGATATGCTGGGCTTTCAATAATTTCAATCAAAAAATCCCGCGTTTCCAATGAATGGAGCTTCCCTATATACAAAGGGCTTTCCAGCCCGGAGGAGCTAGAAGCCTTGCTAACGCCAAAGAAGGAATCCTTTGTAGCTGGCAGGCTCTCATATGGGAAGTTAAAAACAAACCCTTCGCTCTCTTTCTATCTTTCCGATGAATCAAGGGTTCAAAATCTTTTGGATCAGGATTTGCCAACAGTTGACACCATCTGTCATGTTGTAACTGGTTTCTATTCTGGCAATGACGCTCATTATTTAAGAAGAGCAAATTCTGTTGTTCGCGGGGCAAAAAAATATGCCTCCGTTGATGAAAATTTGATTTGCGATATCAATCACCAGTTAAACCCACCGCTTGAAGGGATTGTAGGTAAAAATTACTGGGTGCCGATTGTTAAGGGTGGAAACCGGCGTTTCCATAAACCTTCAGAATGGTTTATGGATTGGAGCAAAGCTTCAGTACACGACTACAAAGTGGTCAACAAGAAAAAAGCGAGATTTCAAAATTCTCGGTTTTATTTCAGTCAAGGCATCGCTGTGCCTATGGTTTCGTCCAGTTCAATTACTGGCTCGCTGATAGATGGCAGATTATTTGATCAATCTATAGTTGGGATTTTTCCAAAAGAAGGGATGC
Organism: Hydrogenophaga sp. LT287; assembly: GCF_055702805.1. Lineage (NCBI taxonomy): Bacteria > Pseudomonadati > Pseudomonadota > Betaproteobacteria > Burkholderiales > Comamonadaceae > Hydrogenophaga > Hydrogenophaga sp. LT287. Next base: position 3,789 of record NZ_JBVPZC010000011.1, read on the forward strand.
AGCATTTACTGATGTATTTGTTAGGCTTTTTTAATTCAAGAATATGCAATCAACTTATTAGAACCATTAACGCAAGCACAAATAATTCGTCAAATTACATAAAAAAAATACCCCTCATAATTCCAGGGCAATGCCAACTCGATGAAGTTTCAGCCATAGTTTGTAAGCTGTGCGACCTTGCAAAAAATAGAGAAATCGGAGAATCTGACTTGTGCGAGATGAATGGATATTTCGATCAAATCTTCGGCATAAAAACGCATAACCCGGCAGTCCACACGGACGCTGCGCGATAAAGCCGCGCAGCGCCGGTGACTTCTACGTTAGGCCTCATGATCGTTAATCCTGCACTCGTCCGCCGCCGCGTTGCGCAAGGCGTCGCCATGGTGGTGTTTCTGGCGCTGCTGCCCGAGGTTGCGCAGCGGTGGACGCCGTCGGTCGCTCGTTATATTCCGCCTTTTCTGTTGTCCACCGTGGTTCTCACGAGCCTCTCGTACGCGTTGGCTGTCTGGCGTACGCGTTGGTTCTTTTCGTTGCTTTTGCCGGGTCATGAGTTGATCACGAGCAACCTCCTCACGTCGGAGAAGCGGCGCGGTGAAGTGCTGAGTGCCTTCGTCAGCGTGGTTGTTGCCCTGTCTCTTTCAGCTATGTGGGTTGCTTCCCTGCTATGAGTGCTGCGCTGCCTGCGTTCACGCAAGTCTGCATCGTCAGCGTTGATCCGCTGGTTCTCGGTCGAGAGCCGCCGCTGGGGCGTGGATTGACACGTGAAGTGCGACACCTTCAACCGTAGGCTCACGTACTATGAAAACCTTCCACTCCGCGCCCCAGCCTAACTGTCAGGTCAACTCGGACGCAACCAAGGGCCATGCCTTCGGCATTTTCATGGCCCTTGGTTGTGCCCTCCGCCCTGGCGGGCTCCGGCGCCGGTTACCTTGGTAGTTGAACTACTGCTTCGCTGACCTAGCAGCGCCTGCTCCTGGCCAAAAACAGCCCCGCAACAGTCGCCCGTCCCGGCGCGCCGCAGCGCTGATTTTTCTCGAGAAATTGAGCGCCGCTCAACCCTCCAGCATCACACCCAAGGCCTGCAGCTTTTTCGCAAACGCGTCCCTGCGTTTGTCCGCCCGTGCCGCCGTATCGACGGCGGCTTGAATGGCTTTGGGGCCTTTTTGGGCGGCCTTGTTGATCAGGCTGCGCTTGTGCGCAGCATCGGCTTCAGCCCGCTTGAAAGTGGCGATCAATTCGGCATGGGCGACGGGTGGTTTCATAGGTTGGGGATTGTATGAAACACCATTTTTGCGCGGTTTGATTTGATTACCGTTTGACGCCGCGTGACCTGTCATTCAGCAAGGTGGCCCTTCGGTGGTACCCACCACCACGCCACCGCCACCAGCACCGCAAACGCGGTGTAGGCCGCCACAAACACCCACCAAGGGGCTTCCCAATACAGCAGGCGCGACAGCCAGTGCTCGATGAAACTTTGCGTGTAGCTGCCCTGGCCGGCCAGGCGGCGCAGGTCTTGTTCCCAGACGGTCAGGGGGCAGAGCTGGCCGAGCCAGGTTTGTGCGGTGATGAAGGCCATGAGGCCCAGGTGGGTGAGGCGCAGGCCGCGCCGGCGCACCCAGCGCCAACCCCTTGCGCCACCCAGCAACACCAGCGGCAGCAGACCCACCACAAACACCACCAGCCCCAGGTGCAGGGCCAGCAGGGTGTCGGCCAGCAGGGCCGCCCAGGCGGGCGTGATGCTCATGGGGGTGGTGTGGCCGCGTTGGCGGGCCGGGTTGCTGTGCTGCTCAATCGAACATGTCGGGCTGGGTGCGCAGCAAGTCGTTCCAGATGGTCTGGAAGTGCAGCCAGCCAATGTATTCGCTGCCGACGTGCTCGCGGCTGTAGCGTGCCTTCTCCGGCGGCACCAGCCGGGGTTTGATGCCTGTGGCTTGCACCAGGAGCTGCTGCTGGCAACAGCGTTCCAGCGCAATGAACCAGAACGCGGCCGCTTCGATGCTGTGGCGGCTGGCGGTCAGCAGACCGTGGTTTTGGTGGATGGCGGCTTTGACGCCTTTGAACCAGTCGGCCACTTTCAACCCGGCTTTTACCTCGACCGCGACTTGACCGGCTTCGTCGCTGATGACCACATGGTCTTCAAAGAACGCGGCGGCGTCTTGCGAGATGGGCTCCAGCGGCTGGGCGAGTGCCGCAAACGCCGTGCCGTACAGCGTGTGGGCGTGGCACATGGCGACGATGTCCGGGTGGGCTTCGTGCACGGCGGCGTGCAGCACAAAGCCGGCGCGGTTGATCGCATGCTGGCCCTCGACCACATGGCCCTGGTGGTCGGCCAGGATCAGGTTGGACACCTTGACCTGCGCAAAATGCACCGCCATGGGGTTGGTCCAATACAGGTGCGGGTGCTCGGGGTCGCGCACCGTCAGGTGCCCGGCAAAGCCGTAGTCAAAGCCCTGCAGCGCAAAGGCGCGGCAGGCGCCCACGAGCCGTTCTTTCAGGTGGCGCCGGTGCTCGGCGTGGCTGGTGAAGTGGGGAATGCCGGGGAATATGCGCCCGTGCTGGTCGGGTTGGTAGATCGAAACCTTCTCGTCGGTGAGGGGGTCAAAGCGCGGCTCGCGCTGGGGCGTGATGTGCATCTCGGGTCCTGCGGGGGAAGGGGCAACGTGCCTCGTTTCAATGAAAAAAGGCCGTCAGCGTTTGCACACTGACGGCCGCGCTGAACAGAGACCGTGCTCAGTTCACCTTGAAATACTCAGACACCACTTTCCAGCGGTTGTCTTGCAGCTGCGACAGGCGGGTGGCGTCGCTGCCCAGGCGCTTGGTGGGGCTGAAGGTCATCTGGGAGCTGCCGAAAATGTCCGGTGGGATCACCATCGTGTCCATGGCTTTGATGAAGCTTTCGGTGGTCAGGTTGGTGCCGGCTTTGCTGGCGGCGCGCAAGAACGAGTCAACCAGCGAGTAGCCGTACACCGAGAACACGGTCGGGTCTTCGTTGAACTTGGTCTTGTACTTGTTGGCCCAGAACCGGATCGGCTGTGAAGCTTCGTCGGTGTAGGGGTTTTGCACCGTCATGGTGGCGTAGAAGCCGTTCATGGCGGGGCCGCCCAGCTTGTGGATCAAGTCAGTGTAAGCGGCGCTGGAGCCGATAAAGGTGGGGTTGAAGCCCAGGCGGCGGGCGGTGGCAATGCCGCCAATGGTCTCGCGAATGATGGTGCCCATGACGACCAGGTCGCACTGGGACGAAGCCAGCTTTTGCATTTGCGACGAGAAGTCTGTGGCGCCGCGCTTGTAGGTGGTGACTTCGGCAAACTGCATGCCCGCTGCCTTCAGGCCGGCCTCGGCGCCGCGGAACACTTCCAGGCCGAACTCGTCGTCCTGGTACATGGTGCACACCTTCTTGGCGTTTTTCTCTTTGGCCAGCTTGGGCACGGCCACGCGCATCTGGTCGTAGTAGGTGGCGGCAAACGAGTACTTGAGCTTGTGGAATGGCTCGTACATTTCACGCGCGGCGGTCACGGGGAAGAAGTTGATCACGTTCTTCTGAAACTGCACCGGCATGGCGGCCATGTTTTGGGCGGTGCCAATGTGGCCAACCATGGCAAAAATCTTGTCCTGGTTGACGAGCTTCTGCGCGGCCAGCACGGCGCGGCGTGGCTCGTAGCCCGAGTCTTCCACCAGCAGCTTGATCTTGCGGCCGTTGATGCCGCCTTGCTCGTTGGCTTCGTCCACGCGCAGCATCATGCCAAAGCGCACCTGCTTGCCAAAGCCGGCCAGTGGGCCGGACAGGTCTTGAATGGAGCCCAGCACCAGCTCGTTTTTGCTGACGCCTTGCGACTGCGCCATGGCCGCTGTGCTGGCCAGGGCCAGGCTGGCGGCGATCAATGTCAGGGTGTGTTTCATGTCTCGTGTCTCCTTCGTTGTGAATGGGATGGGTGATCAAAAAGCACTGGCTGCGCGTCAGCTGTACATAGCTTCAATTTGCGGGTTGTATTTCTTTTCCACCAGCTTGCGCTTGAGCTTCATGGTGGGCGTGAGTTCTTCGTCTTCGGCGCTGAGCTGGGTGTCGAGCAGGAAGAACTTTTTGATCTGTTCCACCCGGGCAAACTTTCTATTGACGCGGTCGATCTCGTCTTGAATAAGCTGCTGCACTTCGGGGGCACGCGTGAGGCTGGCGTAGTTGGAAAACGGCACGTCGTTGTCCTGCGCATATTTTTCGACGTTCTCCTGATCAATCATGATGATGACGGTGAGGTAAGGGCGCTTGTCGCCGATCACCACCGCGTCGGTCACGTAGGGCGAGAACTTCAACTCGTTTTCCAGTTCGCTGGGGGTGATATTCTTGCCGCCTGCGGTGATGATGATGTCTTTCATGCGGTCGGTGATGCGGAAAAACCCTTCCTCATCGACCACGCCCACATCGCCTGTGTGCAGCCAGCCATCGGCGTCGATGGTCTCGGCGGTTTTCTCGGGCTGGTTGAGGTAGCCCATGAACACGTTGGGCCCGCGCACCAAGATTTCGCTGGTGACCGGGTCCAGCCGCACGTCGTTGTAGCTCGCGGCTGGGCCAATGGAGCCGGGCTTGATGCGCTCGGCCGGCACGCCGGTGGACGCGCCGCAGGTTTCGGTCATGCCCCACACCTCCAGCATGGGTACGCCCAGGGCCATGTACCAGCGCACCAGCTCGGGTGAAATGGGCGCGGCGCCGGTGACCAGAAAACGCGCTTTGTGAATGCCGATGAGCTTGCGCACGTTGTTGAGCACCAGCACCCGCGCCAGGTGAAACTGCAGCTTGAGCGGGGCGGGCACCGGCTGTTGCGCCATCACCAGGTCGGCCACGCGCTGGCCCACACCAATGGACCAGGCGTAGGCGGCTTGCTGCAGCTTGCCGGCTTCTTTCAGCGTGATCATGACGCCGGAGTAAAACTTTTCCCACACGCGGGGCACGGCGGTGAACACCGTGGGTGCGATCTCGCGCACGTTTTCCGGCACGGTTTCGGGGTTTTCAACGAAGTTGAGTTTGGCGCCGGTGTAGAGCGAAAAATACTCGCCGCCCATGCGCTCGGCAATGTGGCACAGCGGCAAGAAGCACATGCATTCGTCGGCGTCGCTGCGGGCAATGAGCGTGTTGTAGCCGCGCACGGTGTACACCAGCCCGTGGTGGCTGTGCATGGCGCCTTTGGGTTTGCCGGTGGTGCCTGATGTGTAAACCAAAATGGCGAGGTCGCTGGGTTTGCAAGCGGCCACGCGGGCTTGCAAGGCGTCGGGGAATTGTTTGGCGTGCTCGCGGCCCAGCGCGCGCAGCGCGTCCAGGCTCATCACTTGCGGGTCGTGCAGGTCGCGCAGGCCTTCCATGTCAAACACCACAATCTTGCGCAGCTTGGGCAGTTGCTCGCGCACGGCCAGGGCTTTGTCGAGCTGTTCGTCGTCTTCCACAAACAGCACCGTGGTGCTGGAGTCTTCACACAGGTACTGCACCTGCTCGGCTGCGTCGGTGGGGTAAATGCCGTTGGACACGCCGCCCGCGCTGAGCACGGCAATGTCGGCCAGCACCCAGTCGATGTTGGTGTTGGACAAGATGGAGGCCGTGTCGTGCGGCGCGAAGCCCAGCGCCAGCAGGCCGTTGCCGATTTCGCGCACCGCCTCGGCGGTCTGGTTCCAGGTCCAGCTGTGCCAGATGCCAAAGTCTTTCTGCCGCATCCAGACGTTGGGGCCACGCGCTTTCACCGCGTTCCAGAACATGGCTGGAATGGTGTCGCCGGGCAACACCACGGCGGTTTGCGGCTGGATGCCGGAGAGGTCCCAGAGATTACTCATGCTCGATGTCCAAGGTCAAAACCACATTCGATACGCAGGGGAGCCGTGCAACCCAGGGCACAGCCGGGCTGGCTTTGCCAGACGGCCAGTGCCGCCCCCTGGGGGGTAGCGCGAAGCGCTGCGGGGGGAGCCACATCTAGCGCCAATTTTTCTTCTTCTTCCAGCGCCGGTCTGCGCGCACGCCTTCTTCCTTCATGCCCAGGTAAAACTCCTTGATGTCGTCCTTCTCGCGCAGGTGGGCGCAGGTGTCTTCCATCACGATGCGGCCGTTTTCCAGCACGTAGCCGTAGTCCGAAGCGTTCAGCGCCATGTTGGCGTTTTGCTCCACCAGCAAGATGGTGGTGCCGCGCTCGCGGTTGATGCGCACCACGATCTCGAAGATCTCTTTGGTGAGCTTCGGGCTCAGGCCCAGGCTCGGTTCGTCGAGCAAGATCAGGTCGGGGTTGGCCATGAGGGCGCGGCTGATGGCCAGCATCTGCTGCTGGCCGCCCGAGAGCAGGCCGGCGTCTTGCAGTGCGCGCTCACGCAAAATGGGAAAGTAGTTGAACACCACCTCCATGTCGCGCGCCACGCCGTCGCGGTCTTTGCGGGTGTAGGCGCCCATCAGCAGGTTGTCGCGCACCGAGAGCAGCGGAAACACTTCGCGCCCTTCGGGCACGTGCATCAGGCCCTGCTGCACGATGTGCGCCGGGTCCTGGGCGGTGATGTTTTCGCCCTTGAATTCGATGCTGCCCTTGCGCGGGTCGATGATGCCGCTGATGGTTTTCAGAATGGTGGTTTTGCCCGCGCCGTTGCTGCCCAGCACGGTGGCAATTTCGCCGCGGCGCACCTGCAGGCTCACGCCACGAATGGCTTTGATGGGGCCGTAGGCGCTCTCGACGTTGAGCAGCTTGAGCACGGCGTTGTCAGTGACCGGGGCCGTCATGCGGATGCTCCCACGTGGTTCTCACGCCGCAGGCTGGACACGTCGTCCACCGAGCCCAGGTAGGCCTCGATCACGCCGGGGTCGCGCTGCACTTCGGCCGGTGTGCCGGTGGCCAGTTCGGCGCCCATGCTCATGGCCAGCACGCGGTCGGACACCTTGGACACCAGGGTCATGTCGTGTTCCACCATCAGCACCGTGATGCCCAGCTCGTCCTTGATGTCGGTGATCCAGAACGCCATGTCTTCGGTTTCTTCCACGTTCAGGCCTGAAGAGGGTTCGTCCAGCAGCAGCAGCTTGGGTTCGGTGCACAAAGCGCGCGCCAGCTCAACCACTTTGCGCACGCCATAAGGCAGCCCGGCCACCATCGATTCGCGGTGGTGTTGCAGGTCCAGCAGTTCAATGACCTGCTCGACTTTTTCACGCGCCTCAATTTCGGCTGCGCGGGTTTTGGCGGTGAAGAAAATCTCGCTCCAGAGCCCGGTTTTGCGGTGGGTGTGGCGGCCAATCAGCAGGTTTTGCAGCACCGTGGCGTGTTCAAACAGCTCGATGTTTTGAAAGGTGCGCGCAATGCCCAGGCTGGCTATTTTGTGCGGCGGCTGGTCGGTGAGCTTGAGCATGCCTTGCGGCCCGGCGTAGTCGATGGTGCCGGTGGTGGGCGTGTAGATGCGGCTGATGAGGTTGAACACCGTGGTCTTGCCGGCGCCGTTGGGCCCGATCAGGGTGAACACCTCGCCGCGCTTCACATCGAAGCTCACGTTGTTGACCGCCAGCACGCCGCCGAAGCGCACGCTGAGGTTCTTCGCTGAAAGAAGGATGTCGTCTGTCATGAAAGACTCGCCAAAACAGAAGCGGCACAGGCGAAGAAGCCCAAGCCGGGAACACCGCCGAACCGGCTTTGCCGGGTGGCAGGTGTTGCCCCCTTGAGGGGGTGACGCGAAGCGGCGCGGGGGTGGTGTTCCATCATTTCAACCGGTCGGATTTTTGGAAGCTCTTTTGCCGCTTGAACATACCCTTGCGGTAGAACGGAAAGAGCTGGAAGTAGGTGCGGATCTTGAGCCAGCGGCCGTACAGACCCATGGGTTCAAACAACACAATGGCGATCAACACCATGCCGTAGACCACGCCCTTGATGCCGGCGGCTTCACCAATCACGGCGGGCAAAAAGTCTTTGCCAATGGCGATCAGCTGCGGCATGACGATGATGAAAATGGCACCCAGAAACGCCCCGTGGATGGAGCCCAGGCCGCCAATCACCACCATCAGCAGCAGGTCGACCGACTGCAGCAGGCTGAACTGGTCGGGCGACAAAAACTGGATCTTGTGGGCGTACAGCGCACCGCCAATACCGGCCAGCGCAGCCGACAGCGCAAAGCTCATGGTTTTGTAGCGCGCCAGGTGAATGCCCATGCTCTGCGCAGAAATTTCCGAGTCGCGGATAGCGACAAACGCCCGGCCGGTGCTTGAGCGCATGAGGTTGACGATGGCCAGCGTGGACGCCACGGTGATCAGCAGGCACAAGAAGTAAAACTCGTTGGACGAGTCCAGTTCCCAGCCAAACAGGCTGGGTTGGTTCACCATCAGGCCCGAGTTGCCGCCGGTCATGCTTTCCCAGCGCGCCATGCCCTCTTCCACAATGAAGCCAAACGCCAGTGTGGCCATGCCCAGGTAAATGCCTTTCACCCTCAGCGCCGGCAAGCCCACCACCATGCCCACAGCGGCCGACAGCAAACCCGCGCAAGCCAGCGCAATGGGAAACGGCACGCCCGCGTTGACCATGATGGCCTGCGTGTAAGCGCCCACGCCCAGAAACGCCGCATGGCCCAGCGAAAACAGGCCCGTGAAGCCGGCGAGCAGCATCAGCCCCAGGCCGACGATGGCGTAGATCAGCACAAAGGTGAGTTGCGCCAGCCAGTACTCTTGAATAAGCCAGGGCGCTGCCACCAGCAGCACGCCCAGCAGGCTGTACCAGAAGGTATGGCCGCCGTGCTTGGCCAGCCGGATGTCCTGGTTGTAGTCGGTCTTGAAGAGAAATCTCATTTAGTCTCCGCAGAGCCGCCTCAAGGAGGCTGAGGCCCCCTCGGGGGGCAGTGAATACACGAAGTGATGAACGTGGGGGTTCATGTCATCAAACCTTTTTTCGGAGTTTTTCGCCGAACAGCCCGTTGGGCTTGAGCACCAGCATGATCAGCACCACGATGTAAGGCGCAATGTCCTTGAAGCCTTCGGCCATGTAGAAGCCCGCCAGCGCCTCCACGATGCCAATGATCAGCCCGCCCACAATGGCGCCGGGCAGGCTGCCAAAGCCGCCCACCACCGCCGCCGGGAACGCCTTGAGGCCGATGAAGCCCATGTTGGCGTGCACAAAGGTGATGGGCGCGAGCAGCAGGCCGGCAATGGCCGCCACCGCGGCAGCCAGGCCCCACACCAGGCCGTTGAGCCGCTTCACGGGAATGCCCATGTAATAAGCCGCCAGCTGGTTTTGCGACGAAGCCTGCATGGCAATACCGAGCTTGGTGTAGCGGAACATGGCAAACAGGCCGGCGCACAGCACGGCGGTGGCGCCAATCACCACCACCTGCTCGGCCGACACCACCAGCGTGCCCAGGCGCAGCACCTCGCCCGCATAGGGCACGGGCAGGGTGTGGGTGTCGGTGCCAATGTCGGGGATCATGGTGATGAGCCCGCGCAGCACATAGCCCACTCCAATCGTCAGCATCACGATGGAAAACGCCGGCTGGCCCAGGATGGGGCGGATCACCACCCGCTCCAGCAGCACGCCAAACACGCCCATGCCCACAATGGCGGCGGGCACCGACAGCCAGAACGGGAAGCCCAGCACGGTCATGGCGGCCAGGCCGCCAAAGGCGCCCACCATCATCAGGTCGCCCTGGGCAAAGCTCACCGTTTCGGTGGCCTTGTAGATCAGCACGAAACCCAGGGCGATGAGTCCGTAGATACAGCCCTGGGCCACACCGCTGATGAGCAGTTGCAGCAATTGCACGCTTGTCTCCTAAATTGTTCTCTGGGGCGCCAGACGGGTGAACACCTGCGTATGCAGGTGGCATTTCCGAACGCCCGTGCTTTTGCGGAGCTTAGTCGGGGACTCAAAGGCTTGCCCATGGGGGTTTCCCGCAGGACAGTGCTGTAGGCGACACAACGGACATTTGTGCCAAGCGGCCGCTTGGTGAACGCATGCCGGGGCGCTATGCTGAATACTTCATTGTTAAGAGCCTGCCATGAAGTCCATACGCATTGGTGCCGGTCTCGGCTTTTACGGCGACAACTGGGAACCGGTGGTCGCGAGCATCGAACGCGGCAACGTGCAGTTCATCGCCAGCGACCACCTGGCCGAACTCACCCTGGCCATTTTGCAAAAAGACCGCCAGCGCGACCCGGCGCTGGGCTATGCCCGCGATGTGGTGCCCATGCTGCTGCGGCTATGGCCGCTCATGGCTGAGCGCGGCGTGCGCTTTGTGTGCAACGCGGGCGGGCTCAACCCGCACGGAGCCGCGCAGGCGGTGCTGGCGGCATTTGCCGCCAAAGGTTTCACGGCGCGGGTGGCGGTGGTCACCGGCGACGACGTGTTGCCGCAGTTGCTCGACGCCTCAAAGCCGGCCGACGGTTGGGCGCACCTGTTCACCGGCGAACCGGTGGCGGGTGTGCGCGAGCGCCTGGTGTTTGGCAACGCCTACCTGGGCGCGCAGCCCATCGTGCAGGCGCTGGACGCGGGGGCCGACATCGTCATCACCGGGCGCGTGGCCGACGCAGCGCTGTTTTTGGGCCCGCTGGTGCACAGCCTGGGCTGGACGCTCACCGGCGCCACGGCCCAGGCCGACCTGGACCGCCTGGCGCAAGGCCTCACCGTGGGGCACCTGCTGGAATGCTCGGGCCAGGGCAGTGGCGGCAACTTTGGCAGCCAGGGTGCCTGGCAGGCCATACCCGACCTGACGCATATTGGCTACCCCATTGCCGAGGTGTGGGAAGACGGCACCGCGCTCATCACCAAGGCGCCGGGCACGGGCGGGCGCGTCAACTTCGACACCGTGCGCCAGCAGTTGCTGTATGAGGTGCACAACCCGCACGCTTACCATGCGCCCGACGTGGTGCTGGACATGGGCCATATCACCCTGCACGACGAAGGTCACGACCGGGTGCGCCTCACGGGTGCACGCGGGCAGGCGCCGAGCGACCAGCTGAAGGTGGTGGCTGGCTACCGCGACGGCTACAAAGCCGAGGTGACCTGGGGCTTTTCATGGCCCGATGCCTGGGACAAGGCTCAGGCCGCGCAGTCCGCTATCCTCACCCAGTTGCTTGAAAAACGCATACCGCACGACGAGCTGTACATCGAGCACCCCGGCCTGAATTCGGCCCACGGCGCCCTGGCGCCCCTGCCCGATGCCGACGCCCTCAACCAGCTCAACGAGGTGTGGACACGCATGGTGCTGCGCACCCCGGTGAAAGCCGCCGCCGATGGCTTCGGGCGCTTGTTTCCCTGGCTCGCGCTGAGCGGGCCGGCCTACACCTGCGGCTTTCATGGCCTGCACAACACCAGCGAACTGCTGGGCATCTGGCCCACCCTGGTGCCCCGCGCGGCGGTGGAGCCAGGTGTGCGCGTGCAACTGCTGGAAGGGTCGGCGCCATGAACACATCGGTTGACATGAAGGACAAGGTTCGCGTGCCGCTGGCGCGCCTGGCCCACGCCCGCAGCGGCGACAAGGCCGACTGGGTGGACTTTGGCCTGTTCGCCTGGAACGCAGCGGGCTACGCGCTGCTGGCCCGCGAAGTGACGGCCGAGCGGGTGCGCACCCACTTCATGCCGTGGCTGGGGAGCGACATGACTGGCGAGGTGGACGCCTGGCTGTTACCCAACCTGCTGGCGATCAAACTGGTGCTGCGGGGTGCACTGCAAGGCGGTGGCGCGCGCAACCTGCGGCTGGACAACCTGGGCAAATCCATGGCGGGTGCGCTGCTGCGCATGGAGGTTGAGGTGACGCCCGCCGAGCTGGCCGAGGCGCTGGCCGCCCCGCGCGTGGGCTGGTGGGGCGAGGGCGCGCCATGAACGCGGCGCTGATCGGCCGCAAGCCTGAGGCGGCCAAGGCCTGTGCTGACATGGATGAAGCTTCGGTGCGCTCTGCCACCGAGGCCTGGATCGCAGCCTTCAACCGCGCCGATGCGGCGGCCATGGCCGCGCTGTACGACCCGCAAGCGGTGCTCTGGGGCACAACCGCCACGCAGCTCATCACCACGCCACAGGGCATTGCGGCGTATTTCGACGCTGTGTTTGCCCTGCAACCCGTGCCCCGCATGGCGCTGGTGGAGGCGCTGCCCAGGGTGTTTGGCGACGTGGCGGTGAGCTCGGGCCGCTACACGCTCACGCTGTCCCCCGCGCCGCACCTGCGCGAGGTGCCGGCCCGCTTCAGCTTCACTTACCGCCGCACCGCAGGCATATCCGGCCTGTGGCGCATCGTGGACCACCATTCGTCTGCCATGCCCGCGCCACTGGCTGCGCTGGCCGCAGCCGCCTGACCGTTTTCTATGATCGGGCCATGACATCCACCGATTTCTCCACCCCTGCCGACGTGCTGGTGTTGCAGCACTTGCTGGAAGACGGCCCGGGTTACCTGGGCCAATGGCTCGACGAGCAAGGCGCCAGCTGGCAGGTGCGCTGCACCGAAGCTGGTGACGCGTACCCCACTTCGGTGCGGGGTTTCCGAGGTTTGGCCGTGCTGGGCGGTGCCTGGAGCGCCAACGACGAGCGTCCCTCGCTGCGCCAGGCCGAGGCGCTGATTCAAGAGGCCGATGCGCTGGGTATTCCCGTCATTGGTCATTGCCTGGGGGGCCAGCTCATGGCGCGGGCTTTCGGTGGCCGAGTGCAACAGCTGCCGCAGCCCGAGGTGGGCTGGTTGCCCTTGCACATTGGCCGCAGCGCGTCGGCGCGCCACTGGTTGGGCGACGCTCCGGTGGCCACGGTGTTTCAGTGGCACCAGGACAACTTTGTGCAGTTGCCGCCCAACGCCGAGCTGATCGCCAGCTCACCGGCCTGCGTGCACCAGGCATTCGCCATTCGGCAGCACCTGGCCATGCAGTTCCACATTGAGATCACCCCGGCCAAGATCGCCGCGTGGCTGGCCCACCCCGGCCAAGCCTACCCGCTGCATGTGCTGCTGCACCCGGACAGCGTGCAAGACCCGGCCCGCATGCACGCCGCCACCCAGCAGCACCTGGCTGGCAGCCAGACACTGGCCAGCCACATTTACCGCACCTGGCGTTCGCGCTGGCCGAGTTGAGCGCGGTTCAGCCCGCCAAACCCGGAATGTTCAGGCCTTCCTTGGGAATGGCGCGTGGCTTGCCGTCCTTGTCGATCGCCACGTAGGTCAGGCTGGCTTCGGTCACCTTCACGTATTGCCCCTGGGCCGAGAAGCGCTCGGCGAACACCTCGACCTGCACCGTGATGGACGTGTTGCCCACGCGCGTGACGTGCGAGAAAAAGCTCAGGATGTCGCCCACCCGCACCGGCTGCTTGAAGATGAACTGGTTCACCGCCACGGTAGCCATGCGCCCGCGCACATAGCGCGCCGGCAGCACGGAGCCGGCCAGATCGACCTGGGCCATGACCCAGCCGCCAAAAATGTCGCCGTTGCCGTTGGTGTCAGCCGGCATAGGGATGACCTTGAGCACCAGCTCGCGGTCTTGCGGCAGGGCGGTTTCTGGGCGGGGGCTTGATTCGTTGGACATGGGCACAATCTGGTTTCAACAGACCACCATTCTCCTGCATGCGCCCCAACTCTCCCAGCCCAGCCACCGTTGCCTTGCCCACCAGCCACCCCGGGGGCGGCGCGCCCGCCGCCAAGCGCTCCGACTGGGCCACGCTCTCTCGCCTGTTTCCCTACCTGTGGCAATACAAATGGCGCGTGCTGATCGCGCTGGGCTTCATGGTGGCGGCCAAAGTGGCCAACGTGAGCGTGCCGCTGCTGCTCAAAGAGCTGGTGGATTCCATGACCATTTCACCCACCAGCCCGCAGGCGCTGCTGGTGGTGCCGCTGGGGCTGTTGCTGGCTTACGGGGGCTTGCGTTTGTCCACCACCTTGTTTACCGAACTGCGTGAGCTGGTGTTCGCCAAGGCCACCGAGGGCGCCACCCGCAGCATCGCGCTGCAGGTGTTTGGCCACCTGCACGCGCTGAGCCTGCGCTTTCACCTGGAGCGCCAGACCGGCGGCATGACGCGCGACATCGAGCGCGGCACGCGCGGCGTGCAGTCGCTCATTTCGTATTCGCTTTACAGCATCGTCCCCACGCTGATTGAAGTGACGATGGTGCTGACGGTGCTGGGCACGAAGTTCGACATGGGTTACGTGTGGATCACCCTGGTGGCCCTGGTTCTCTACATCAGCTTCACCGTGGTGGTGACCGAGTGGCGCACCAAGTTCCGCCGCGAGATGAACGAGCTGGAGTCCACCAGCCAGTCGCGCGCCGTGGATTCGCTGCTGAACTACGAGACCGTCAAGTATTTCAACAACGAAGCGTTTGAAGCGCGGCGCTACGACGAGGCGCTGGAGAAACTGCGCCGCGCCCGCATCAAGAGCCAGACCACGCTGTCCATGCTCAACGCCGGGCAGCAGCTGGTGATTGCGATTGCGTTGGTGCTCATGCTCTGGCGCGCCACCCAGGGCGTGGCCAGCGGCGAGATGACGCTGGGCGACCTGGTGATGGTCAACGCCTTCATGATCCAGCTCTACATACCGTTGGGCTTCCTGGGCGTGCTGTACCGCGAAATCAAGCAGAGCCTGACCGACCTGGACAAGATGTTTGTGCTGCTGGAGAAAGAGCGCGAAATTGCCGACGACCCCAGCGCCCAGCCGCTCGCGCTCAGCGGCGCGCCCGCGGTGCGCTTTGAAAATGTGCGCTTCTCCTACGAGCCCGCGCGCGAAATTTTGCACGGCATCAGCTTTGAGATTCCCGCCGGGAAAACGGTGGCGGTGGTCGGGCCATCGGGCTCGGGCAAGTCCACGCTGGCACGCCTGTTGTACCGGTTTTACGATGTGAGCAACCACGGCGACACGGGGCCGCATGGCGGCGGGCGCATCCTCATCAACGGGCAAGACATTCGCCAGGTGACGCAGTCCAGCGTGCGCCAAGCCATTGGCATCGTGCCGCAAGACACGGTGCTGTTCAACGACACCATCGAATACAACATCCTTTACGGCCGCCCCGACGCCGGCCATGACGCTGCCGTGGCCGCCGCGCAGGCCGCGCACATTCACAACTTCATTGAAAAGCTGCCGCTGGGCTACCGCACCATGGTGGGCGAGCGGGGTTTGAAGCTCTCAGGCGGTGAAAAGCAGCGCGTGGCGATTGCGCGCACGCTGCTGAAAAACCCGCCCGTCGTGATTTTTGACGAAGCCACTTCGGCGCTGGATTCGGCGAACGAGCGGGCGATCCAGGCGGAATTGAAAACGGCTGCGCGGAACAAGACTTCGCTGGTGATTGCGCACCGGTTGTCTACGGTGGTTGATGCGCACGAGATTTTGGTGCTCGTCAACGGGGAGATTGTGGAGCGGGGGACGCACGCGGATCTGGTGTTGCTTGGGGGTGTTTATTCGGGGATGTGGGCGCTGCAGCAGTCTGGGACGGACTGACCGTTTTGTGTTGGGGTTGCTTTTGTGGGGCGGGTCTCGCCCCGGCGGGCGCCTCACTTTTCTTTGCTTCGCCAAAGAAAAGTAAGCAAAAGAAAGGCGAGCCGAAGTCCGGGCCGCTTCGCGGTGCCTTGCGCTGCTCGGTTCGCGGGGGAAATTCGCAAACTTGTCCGCTTCGCGGCCTTCGGACATGCGAATTTCTGATCCCCGCGCCCCTGCGCTGCTCAGCCCGGCCACACGGCAAAGCATGGTTGCGGGAACGGGAACGGGAACGGGAACGGGAACGGGAACGGGAACGGGAACGGGAACGGGAACGGGCTTCCCTTCCGGCGAGCCGGTCTTTCCCCCTCTCCCTCTGGGAGTGGCCAGGGGAGAGGGCCACGCCAGCCAAACATCTGTTCGGCAGCCGTGCCTTTACGCCGCCCGCATCGTCCCCGTCCGCTCATACCGGCTGTGCCAGCTCAGCGCTTCGTCCAGCAAATGCGGCGTGTGCATGCCGGCATGCCCCGCACGCGCATTGGCTTCAGAGCGCTCTACGTAGTCCAGCAGCGCTGGTTTGAAATCTGGGTGCGCGCAGCGTTCGATGATGTGGCGCGAGCGCTGGCGGGGTGAGAGTCCACGCAGGTCGGCCAGGCCTTGTTCGGTCACGACGATCTGCACGTCGTGTTCGGTGTGGTCCACGTGGCTGACCATGGGCACGATGCAGCTGATGCTGCCGCCCTTGGCGGTGGACGGCGTCATGAAGACCGAGAGGTAGGCGTTGCGCGCGAAGTCGCCCGAGCCGCCGATGCCGTTCATGATGCGCGTGCCCATCACGTGGGTGGAGTTCACGTTGCCGTAGAGGTCGGCTTCGATCATGCCGTTCATGGCGATGATGCCGATGCGGCGGATCACCTCGGGGTGGTTGCTGATCTCCTGCGGCCGCAGCACGATGCGTTCGCGGTAGAAGTCCAGATTCGCCAGAAACTCTTCCATCACCGGTGCCGAGAACGACAGCGCGGTGGACGAGGCCATGGCCATCTTGCCGGACTTGAGCATGGCGAGCATGCCGTCCTGCAGCACCTCGGTGTAGCCCTGCAAATCATTGAACGGGCCGTCGTTCAGGCTTTCCATCACCGCGTTGGCGATGTTCCCCACGCCCGATTGCAGCGGCAGCAGCTCGGGGGGCAGGCGCCCTTGGGCCACTTCGTCCTGCAGGAAGGCCATCAGGTGGCCGGCGATGCGTTTGGATGCTTCGTCGGGCGCCGAAAAGCGCGTGTCGCGGTCGGGCAGGTTGGTTTCGACGATGGCGATCACCTTGGCCGGGTCGCAGCGCAGGTAGGGTTCACCGATGCGGTCGCCCGCGTGCGTCATGGGGATCGGCTTGCGGTGCGGCGGGCGCTCGGTGCCGTAGTAGATGTCGTGCATGCCCTCCAGCCCCAGGCTGTGGCCGTGGTTCACTTCCAGAATGACCTTGTCGGCCTGGTCCAGCCAGGTCTTGTTGTTGCCCACCGAGGTGGCCGGGATCAGGCGGCCGTCTTCCAGAATGCCCGCGACCTCGATCACCGCCACATTGAGCTTGCCCAGAAAGCCGAACCACACGTACTGCGCCACGTGTGAGAGGTGGATGTCGATGTAGGCCATCTCGCCGTCGTTGATGCGGGCGCGGCAGGTCGGGTCGGACTGGTAGGGCAGGCGCATGTCCATGCCGCCCACCTTGGCGAGTGCGCCGTCGAGCTCGGGCGCTGTGGAGGCACCGGTCCAGACGCCGATACGAAAGGGCTTGCCCGCGTCGTGGTGGGCCTGGATGTGCTGGGCCAGCGCGAGCGGAATGGCTTTGGGGTAACCAGCGCCGGTGAAGCCGCTCATGCCGACGTGATCGCCGTGCTCAATCAGGGCGGCCGCCGCCTCGGCCGACATGATTTTCTGGCGCAGCCCTGTGTGGGCGATGCGGGACGGGCGGATATCGGGTGGATTTTTCGTCATGGTGTGAAATATTAGGGTTAACCCTAGTTGGAGGCGATGGTACCGGAAGCGCTCGGCCGCAAAGCGGCGAAAAACACCGGATTTCGCCCGCGCGCATAATCCGCGGCCATGGAAACCAAATGGCTTGAAGACTTCGTCAGCCTGGCTGAAACCCGCAGCTTCAGCCGCTCGGCCCAGCTGCGCCATGTGACCCAGCCCGCGTTCTCGCGCCGCATCCAGTCACTGGAAGCCTGGGCCGGCACCGATCTGGTGGACCGGTCTTCGTACCCCACCCGCCTCACCCCAGCCGGGCAAACGCTGTACGACCAGTCGCTGGAAATGCTGCAAGCGCTGCAAAGCACCCGCGCCATGCTGCGTGCGCACACGGTGGCCGCGCAGGATGTGATCGAGTTCGCGGTACCGCACACGTTGGCCTTCACGTTTTTTCCGTCGTGGCTCTCGGGCCTGCGCGAAGCCTGTGGCCCCATCAAAAGCCGGCTGATCGCCCTCAATGTGCACGACGCCGTGATGCGCCTGGTGGAGGGCAGCTGCGACCTGCTCATCGCCTACCACCACATGGCCCAGCCCATTCAGCTCGATGCCGAGCGCTACGAAATGCTGCCACTGGGCCGTGAACTGCTGTCGCCCTACGTCAAACCCAACGAGCACGGTGGGCCGCTGTATGCGCTGCCGGGTACCGCCAGCCAGCCGCTGCCTTACCTGGCCTATGCTCCCGGCGCCTACCTGGGCCGTGCGGTGGACCAGATCCTCAAGCAAAGCGCCACGCCCCTGCACCTGGACCGCATTTACGAAACCGACATGGCCGAAGGCCTCAAGGCCATGGCCCTGGAAGGGCACGGGGTGGCGTTTTTGCCCTCCAGCGCGGTACGCAAAGACGTGCGTGCCAAAAAACTGGTGCCGGCCGGTGGAGTGTTTGAAACCACGCTCGACATCCGCATTTACCGCGAACGCCCCTCGGCCCGCAAAGCCAAAGGCCCGGTCGAAAAGTTTTGGTCCGATCTGCAAAACCACCTGGACGCCGCGTCGGCGCCACCCGCCACCCGCTGAGCGAAAATAGAACCATGAGCACCACGGCCCCCCTGAAACACATCACCATCACCCGCCCGGACGACTGGCACCTGCACGTGCGCGACGGCGACGCCCTGCGCACCGTGGTGCCGCACACCGCCGCCCAGTTTGGCCGCGCCATCATCATGCCCAACCTGCGCCCGCCGGTGACCACCGCCGCCCAGGCCATGGCCTACGCCGAGCGCATCCGCGCCGCCGTGCCCGCCGGCGTGAGCTTCGAGCCGCTGATGACGCTGTACCTGACGGACAACCTGCCGGCCGACGAAATTGCCCGCGCCAAAGACGCTGGCGTGGTCGCCGCCAAGCTGTACCCGGCCGGTGCCACCACCAACAGCGATGCCGGCGTGACCGACATCCGCAAAACCTACAAAACGCTGGAAGCCATGCAGCGCGCCGGCCTGCTGCTGCTGGTGCATGGCGAAGTCACCAGCCCCGACATCGACCTGTTTGACCGCGAAGCCGTGTTCATTGAACAGCAAATGATCCCGCTGCGCCGCGACTTTCCCGAGCTCAAGGTGGTGTTTGAACACATCACCACCAAAGAAGCGGCGCAGTATGTGACCGAAGCAGGCGCTTACACCGCCGCCACGCTCACCGCCCACCACCTGCTTTACAACCGCAACGCCCTCTTCACCGGCGGCATTCGCCCGCATTACTACTGCCTGCCGGTGCTCAAGCGCGAGACCCACCGCCTGGCCCTGGTGGCTGCCGCCACCAGCGGTTCGCCCAAGTTCTTTCTGGGCACCGACAGCGCCCCCCACCCGGCGCACCTGAAAGAGCACGCCACGGGTTGTGCCGGCTGCTACACCGCGCACGCCGCCATGGAGATGTACGCCGAGGTCTTTGATGCCGCTGGCGCGCTCGACAAACTCGAAGGTTTCGCCAGCTTCTTTGGAGCGGACTTCTACGGCCTGCCACGCAACACCGGCACCATCACCCTCCAGCGCGAAAGCTGGACGCCACCCGAGAGCTTTGCGTTTGGCGAAGCCGAGCTCAAGCCGCTGCGCTCGGGCGAAGCGCTGCCCTGGAAACTCGTGGCCTGATTTCGCGATGTGCGCACCTGGCGAAGGTGTGGCAGTCTGGCCAGCGCCCGACTGGTCGCAACCCTGGTTTGAGCCGGTCGCCGCCCATGGCGCGGCTGTGCGCCAGGCGTGCGACGCCGGTGTGGGCTTGCCGCAGGCGCTGACAGCGCGGGCCGTGGGCTTGTCCGTGCCGCGCTTCATCCCACAAGCCGAATTGCCCGCTGGCGTGGCCTATGAAGCCCACATCTTCAACACCGGCGCCGTGCCCACCCGCGAAGGCCTGCACGATTTTTTCAATGGTTTGTGCTGGATGCGGTTTCCCCAAACCAAGCGGCGGCTGAACCAGCTGCAGGCGACTGAAATTGCCACCGCCGGCGTGGGCCAGGTGCGCGGTGCGGTGCGCGACGGGTTGACGCTGTTTGACGAAAACGCCGCCTTGCTGCAAGCCCCCGATGCGCTCTGGGACGCGCTGCTGGCGCGTGACTGGACACGTCTTTTTGTGGACCTTCGGCCGCTGTGGGCGCAAGCCCGGCTGGTGCTGTTTGGCCATGCCCTGCTGGAGAAGCTGATGGTGCCCTACAAGTCCATCACCGCCCACGTGGTTCGCGAGCCGGTGCCGCTGGCGCTGGGCGACGACCTGGCCGCTTGGGACGGCTGGCTGGCCGCTCGCCTGAGTGCCGCCGATCTGGCCACCAAGCCCTTCACCCCGTTGCCGGTGCTGGGCGTGCCGGGCTGGTGCCCGGCCAATGAAGACCCCGCCTACTACGCGGATGCCGGGGTGTTTCGCCCCAAGCGCGTGGTGGCCTGACCCACGCTGCACCCCGAGCCCAGGCGCTCACCGATTGTTTTGCAGGACCACCCATGACCTTGCCCGTTTCGCCCTCGTGGGCGCATCTGAACCTGTCGCAAAGTGCCGACAGCGCCGAACTGGCCGCGCATTTCAAGGCCAGCGGCGTGCGCGATGTGGAGTGCATGTTTGCCGACGTGACCGGCTACCCGCGCGGCAAGCTCATGCCGGCGGCCAGCTTCGCGGCGGGCAGCGAGCTGCGCATCTGCCAGGCCATTCCCATGCAATGCGTCACCGGTGAATACAGTGTCGACCCGATATTTCCCGACAGCGACCCCGACGTGCGCCTGGTGCCCGACCTGGCCACCCTCAAGCCAGCGCCCTGGGCCAGCGTGGCGCGTTATGTGGCGGTGCACGACTGCGTGGAGATGGACGGCAGTCTGTGCGACTTTGCGCCGCGCTCGGTGCTGAAGCAGGTGGTGGCGCGTTACCAGGCGCTGGGGCTGCAGCCCGTGGTGGCGCCCGAAATCGAGTTTTACCTGACCGCGGCCATGACCGACCCGACCCAGCCGCTGACCGCCCCGCTGGGCCGTGGCGGTCGGCCCGAGGTCGGTCAATCTGCCTTCAGCATGAACGCGCTGAACGAGCTGGCACCGTTTTGGGATGCGTTCCACGCCGCCATCGACACGCTGGGCATCCGCACCGACACCTGGCTGCACGAAGTCGGCCCGGGCCAGTACGAGATCAACCTGCTGCACGGCGACCCGGTGGCCGTGGCCGACCAGGCTTTTTTGTTCAAGACCGCCGCGCGTGAAA
This sequence comes from Hydrogenophaga sp. LT287, assembly GCF_055702805.1. NCBI lineage: Bacteria > Pseudomonadati > Pseudomonadota > Betaproteobacteria > Burkholderiales > Comamonadaceae > Hydrogenophaga > Hydrogenophaga sp. LT287. The sequence continues at coordinate 24,816 of NZ_JBVPZC010000011.1, forward strand.
TCGCTCTGCAGCATGGGCTGAACGCTGTTTTTATGGCCAAGCCCATGGCGGCCGAGGCGGGCAGCTCCATGCACTTGCACCAGAGCGTGGTGGACGCGCAGGGACGCAATGTGTTCAGCCAAGCGGACGGCTCGGCCAGCGAGGCGTTTTTGCATTACATCGGCGGTTTGCAGGCCTACACCCCCGACCTGATGCTGCTCTATGCACCCACCGTCAACAGCTACCGACGCTATGTGGCGGGCAGCCAGGCGCCCACCAACGTGCAGTGGGGCCACGACAACCGCACCGCCGGCCTGCGTGTGCCGGTGAGCCCGCCGGTGGCCCGCCGCGTGGAAAACCGCCTGGCCGGTGCCGACGCCAACCCCTACCTGGCCATGGCCGCCACGCTGGCCGCCGGGCTGGCTGGCATGCAAGAGCGCCTGCAGCCCACCGCTCCGGTGGAAGGCAACGGCTACCACCAGGCGCGCGGCCTGCCGCATACTTTTTCGACCGCCCACGAACAGATGGCACACAGCGTGCATGCACCCCGCTTGCTGGGCGCGCGGTTTGTGCAGGCTTACCTGGCCGTCAAAGGTCTGGAGCACCAGAGCTACCTGGCCGAGGTGAGCGCCTGGGAGCGGCGTTTTTTGTTGCCCCAGGTGTGAACTGCCGCGGGGTTTTCGGGTCTCATACCCGGCCAGCGTTGACTTGAAAACGCAGCCCTGATCCCCACTATGATTCGGTCAGTTTTTCTTTCTTCGGAGATTTCATGAAACGCATCCTGTTGTTTGTCTTGACCAACTTCGCTGTCATGGCGGTGTTGCTGGTCACCACCCGCATCCTGGGCGTGGACCGTTTTCTCACGGCCAACGGGCTGAACATGACGGCGTTGGCCGGCTTTTCGCTGGTGATCGGTTTTGGCGGCGCCATCATTTCGCTGCTCATCAGCAAGCCCATGGCCAAGTTCAGCACGGGTGCCCGGCTGATCAACCAGCCCCAGACCGCTGACGAAGCCTGGATCGTGCAGACGGTGCAAAAGTTTGCTGAAAAGGCCGGCATCGGCATGCCCGAAGTGGCCATTTTTGAGGGGGCGCCCAATGCGTTCGCCACCGGCGCTTTCAAAAATTCGGCCCTGGTGGCCGTGTCCACGGGCCTGCTGCAAAACATGACCAAGGAAGAAGTCGAGGCCGTGATCGGTCACGAAGTCGCCCACATTGCCAATGGCGACATGGTCACCATGACGCTGATTCAAGGCGTGATGAACACCTTTGTGGTGTTCCTCAGCCGGGTAATCGGCTACGCCGTGGACAGCTTTTTGCGCAAAGGCGACAGCCAGAGCAGCGGCCCTGGCATCGGGTACATGGTCACGACCATCGTGATGGACATCGTGCTGGGCTTTGTGGCCGCCATCATCGTGGCCTGGTTCAGCCGCCAGCGCGAATTCCGCGCTGACTCGGGCGCCGCCAACTTGATGGGCCGCAAGCAACCCATGATCAATGCGCTGGCCCGCCTGGGCGGCCTGACGCCCGGTGAACTGCCCAAAACCATGCAGGCGCTGGGCATTGCCGGTGGGCTGGGCAAACTGTTCAGCACGCACCCACCGATTGAAGAGCGCATTGCTGCACTGCAAAAGTCTTGATCCCTGCGCCGCTTGCTTGCGGCGCTCCCAAAAAAGAAGCGACCCGAGGGTCGCTTCTTTTTTGTCAATTGGCTCTACGGCTTTCAGCGCCAGTTGCGTTCCCACCGGTCCTCCTGCCGTTCGCGGCGGTGTTCCTTGCGCTCATGCCGGTCTTTTCGGTCGTGGCGCGGGTGCATCTGCTGCACAGATGCCTGCCGGTAGCCGTTGATGTAAACCACCTGCGGCGACGCCACCGTGTAGGCGGGGTAAAACTGCGTGCCCACCACCACGCGGCCCACCACCGGTGCGGCCGGCTGGTAGTGCACCTGGGGTTGCGGTGCGTAGCGGGCAGGCGGCGGCGGGGGCAGGTTGTCCACCGGCGTCACGCTCAGGCGCACATAGCGGCCAGGGTCCTGCGGCATCTGGGTGGTGTACTGGCGGCCGGCGTATTCGTAGACCACGTTGTAGGCCACGGTGCGGTTTTCATAAAAGTTTTGCGTGCTGCATTGCTGCACCGTCTGGGTGCGCGCCTGGCCACCGCCTTCAATGCGGTCGCCCACCATGGCGCCACCAATCAGGCCGATCACGGTCGCCAGGGCCCGGCCGCTGCCATCGCCGATGGCGTTGCCCATGGCGCCGCCAGCAATGCCGCCCACGATGGCGCCAGCGCCCGACTTCTGGCCGGGCACCGTCACCACCTGCTCCTGGCACACCTGGCGGGGCACCGCGATCTGTTGCACCACGGGGGTGCTGCTGATCACGCGGCCTTGTTCGTCTTGGGCCTGTGCGGCACCGGCACCCGCCAACGCCAGCAAGCCGGCCATCACGGGAAGCAACACGGGTTTGTTCATGGTTGTCATCGAAAAAGCTCCTGAGATGAGGAGCCTTCAGCATGCGGGCGCTGTGTCAAGCGCTGATGGCCGGTTTGTAAAGTTGGGTATCGGGCCGCTGTTCAGGCCGGCAGCCCCAGCGCATCGCGCGCCAGCGCCTCGGCCACCTTCAGGCCGTCCACCCCGGCCGACAAAATGCCGCCCGCATAGCCAGCGCCTTCGCCCGCTGGATACAGGCCGCGCGTGTTCAGGCTCTGAAAGTCGGCCCCGCGGGTGATGCGCAGCGGCGCCGAGGTGCGCGTTTCAACCCCGGTGAGCACCGCGTCGGCCATGTCGTAGCCCTTGATCTTGCGGCCAAACACCGGAATGGCCTCGCGCATGGCTTCAATGGCATAGGCGGGCAGGGCGGGTGCCAGGTCGCCCAGCTTCACACCCGGCTGGTAAGAAGGTTCCACCGCGCCCAGTGCGCTGGATGGCTTTTGCGCCACAAAGTCGCCCACCAGCTGGCCGGGCGCTTCGTAGGTGCCGCCACCCAGGGCGTAGGCTCGGGCTTCCAGCTCGCGCTGCAGCACGATGCCCGCCAGCGGGTGTGTCTGGCCCCGCTCGGCCAGCGCCTGGGCTTCGGTGGCGTAGCGCGCACCGTCTGCTTCGCCAAAGGCGGCGGTCCACAGCGGCGTGTCTTGCGGAAACGTCTGTGGAAAGTCGGCTGGCTCAATGCCCACCACCATGCCCGCGTTGGCGTTGCGTTCGTTGCGCGAATACTGGCTCATGCCGTTGGTGACCACCCGGCCCGGTTCGGACGTGGCAGCCACCACCATGCCGCCCGGACACATGCAAAAGCTGTACACCGCGCGCCCGTTTTTGGCGTGGTGCACCAGCTTGTAGTCGGCCGCGCCCAGCAGCGGGTGGCCGGCGTGGCGGCCCCAGCGGGCGCGGTCGATCACGCTTTGCGGGTGCTCAATGCGAAAGCCCACCGAAAACGGCTTGGCTTCCAGGAACACGCCTGCGTCATGCAGCAGCGCAAAGGTGTCGCGCGAGCTGTGGCCCAGCGCCAGCACCACGCGGCGCGCGGGCAGCGTTTCCACGGTGCCCGTGTCCAGCCGGCGCACCTGCAGGCCGGTCAACTGGTGTCCACCACCGTCGGTGGGGGCCAGCTGCAGGCCGCACATGTGCTGCTGAAAGCGGATTTCACCGCCGAGCGCGATGATTTTTTCGCGCATGGCTTCCACCACCTTGACCAGCTTGAAGGTGCCAATGTGTGGGTGCGCCATGTACAGAATTTCGGGTGGCGCGCCAGCGTCCACAAACTCATGCATCACCTTGCGGCCCAGAAACCGCGGGTCCTTGATCTGGCTGTAGAGCTTGCCGTCGGAAAACAGGCCGGCGCCGCCTTCGCCGTATTGCACGTTGCTTTCGGGGTTGAGCACCTTTTTGCGCCACAGGCCCCAGGTGTCTTTGGTGCGCTGGCGCACCGGTTTGCCGCGCTCCAGCACGATAGGCCGGAGGCCCATTTGCGCCAGCGCCAGCGCGGTGAACAGGCCACATGGCCCCAGCCCCACCACCACGGGGCGGTCGGCTTCGTCAGCCGGCCAGTGCGCGGGCGCGTGGCCAGGGGGGTGCCAGGCCATGTCGGGCGTGGGGTGGATGTGCGGGTGGCCCGCGTGCCGGGCCAGCAGGGCGGCTTCCTGGGCCGGGTCAGCCAGCGTCAGGTCCACGATGTACACCGCCAGCAAATCGGCCTTGCGGGCGTCAAAGCTGCGCTTGAACACCTGCAGCGCTGCGATGTCGGCCGGCGCAATGCCCAGGGCCGCAGCGGCCAGCCGGGTCAGCGCGTCCGTGGGGTGCGGCGGCGGTGTTCGGTCTTCGTCGGTTTCCGACGGTGCATCGGCGGCGCGGCGGTGTTCGGCCGGCACATCGGCCAGCGGCAATTTGAGTTCTGAGATGCGAATCATGGTGTCTGGGGCTTGTGGTTATCAAGCAGTCGGCGGCCTGGTGCTGCCAGGTAGCGATAATAGCGGGGTGAAGCGCGCTAGGCCGTCGCTGGCACAGCCCGCAAGGGAACCCGAAAGGGAGTGCTGGAGGAACGTCCGGACTGCACAGGACAGCGTAGGAGGTAACACCTCTCCACCGACAAGCCAGCCAGGGCAACCTGGCGGGCCCTAAGGTGAGGATCAGAGCAACAGAGACGAGCCGATTCAGTTCGGGTGAAACGGGCAATCTCTACGCGCAGCAATACCAAATAGGCCAACGTTGACGTGGTTCCGCGGAGTTGGCGGGTAGGTAGCACCGAGCCGCTTGGGTGACCAGCGGCCCAGAGGAATGACGGTCACGCCCAGGGCGTTCGCAAGAATGTCACGGGTGCACAGAATCCGGCGTAACGGCGCGCTTCACACTTTATTCACCGCGCCATCCAGCCCGTGCGCAGGGCGTGGGCCCAGTCGGGGCGCTGGCGCTGGTCGGCCAGCCCGGCCATCGATTCGTGGTCATAGGGCACGCTGATCAGCTCGCAGGTCCAGTGCCCGCTCTGCCGTTCCACCACCGCGTAGCGCGCATCGGGGCTGCCGGTTTCGATGCGGTGGAAACTCGAATGCGGGTAGGGATGGTCGTCGTCGTAGGCGGGCAGGCCCACGCTGCCGGGGTTGACGATCAGCAAGCCGCTGGCGGTGTGGACCGCGCGCGGCACATGGGAGTGCCCGCAGGCCAGCAAGGTGATGTGCGGCGGAATCCGGCCATCCAGGCGTTCCTGGATCTCGTCGGGCCTGGCCAGTCGGGCCTCTTCACCCACCGGCGTTTCCAGCAGGTATTCGATGTCGCTGCGCGGGCTGCCGTGGCACAGGGCCACGTCGCCGCCGAGCCGTTCGGGCCAGACTTGGCCGCTGTGCAGGCGCGGTTCGCAGGGGTCGGCATGACCGGCCAGCCAGGCCTTGTCCGCGTCGGCCAGCCGGCCGCTGGTGTAGGCGTCGGATGGGTTCTGGCGCGCCAGCGGCAGCTGCAGCACCTGCCGTTCGTGGTTGCCCGCCACGTGCAGCCAGGGCAGCTTGCTCAGGCGCTGGGCCGTCTCCAGCGGCAGCAACGGACCGCTCACTGTGTCGCCCAGGTTCACGACCTCGTCCACCCCGCGCCGTTCGATGTCGGCGATGACCGCGTCCAGTGCGGTGAGGTTGCCGTGGATGTCGGAGACGAAGGCGATGCGCACGGTGCGGACTTTCAGCGGCCGCCGTCGACCAGCCAGCGCACAAAGCGACCGGCTTCTTCGGCACTGAGCCGTTCGTGGGCCGCCACGCCGCCGAACAGGTGGTGTTCGCGCAGATGGGCGGTGAGCCGGGCGATCTCGTTCTCGTCGCCCTGGGCGGCGGCGTAGCGGTTGGCGAGTTCGGTCATGGTCGGTGCCTTGCCGCGCGGGGGCGTGCCGTGGCAGCCCAGGCAGCCCTTTTCGAGGGCCAGGTTCATGCTGGCCTGGGCAGCCAGGGGCAGGGCGCTGCCCATCAGCGCGAGCAGCAACACCCGGGTGGGGGTGCGAGGTGTCATGCGTTGAAACCTCCCAGGCTCTGGATGCGTTCGACGTGCGCCAGCATGGAGCGCTTGGCCACCGGCCACAGCCGTTCGGGAACATCGTCGTAGGCCAGCTTCACCCAGTCGTCGGGCGTGCCGTGGGGCAGTGCGGTCATGGCGCGGCCCACCTTGGCTTCACGGGCCAGGCGGTGCGCCTTCAGGTGGTTGATGGCTACTTTGGCGCCACCTTCGGCAGGAGCCGACGGGTTGTCGACGCTCTGGCGCAGGTCGCCCAGCACGTAGCCGTGCGCGGGCAAGATGAAGTTGATGACGTGGGTGTCACACAGGCTGGCCAGCCGGTCCAAGGCGTCCAGGTACGCGCCCATGTTGCCGTCGGGCGGGTCGATCACGGTGGTGCTGCCGTTCAAGATGTGATCGCCGCTGAACAGCAGCCCGTCTTCTTCAAGCACCAGGCACAGGTGGTTGGCCGCGTGGCCTGGGGTGTGCACCACCTGCAGCGTGTGCGTGACGGTGCCTTGGGCGTTTTCACCTTGCAGCACCAGGCGCTCGCCGTCGGCCAGGTCGCGCTCGGGGGTGAATCGGCTGTTCTCGCGGGCTGTGGTGGCGCTGGGCAGACCCAGAATGGGTGGCTTTTCGCGCGCGGCGGTGCTGCAAAGGGCCTGCAGGCGCGGAGCGCCAGGTGAGTGGTCGGGATGCGAATGGGTGCAGACGATGGCGCGGATGTCGCCACCCGCCGCACGCCACAGGCGCTCCAGGTGCTCGGGCTCGTCCGGGCCTGGATCGATCACCGCGTAGCCTGTGGTCGGGTCGCCGACCAGGTAGCTGTTGGTGCCGGGGCCGGTCATGAACCCGGGGTTGGGCGCGGTGAGGCGCTGCACGTTTTTCAACAGCGCCACGGGGCGCTCGGTCTGCCAGTCCAGGCTGTGCACGATCTGCCCATCGGGGCTGACAAGGGCCAGCTCGCCAAACGGCGCTTCGTGCTCCATGTGGCGCGACTCTCTGCCACCCAGCAGCCCCGCACGCGGGCAGCTGGTGAACAGCGGCTCATCGTTGACGGCGCAGGCGTCCAGCAAGGCCTGCACGCTGGGGTAGGTTTGCAGCCGCTCCAGCGTGCGAATGGTCGGGAAAATGATGAAGAAACCGCCGGCGGCATGGCGCGCCAGCGCGTCGGCCGGGCGCACCCACAGCGGCTCGAACTGCTCGGACTCGTCGGCCACCGGCTCCTGCCCTTCGGGCATGCGCGCCACCAAAAAAGGCACATCGAAGCGGCGCGGCAGGTCGCGGTCGGTGATCCAGTGGGAGAGCACGAACACCTCAGCGCCGTCCAGGGTGAGGCCGTTGGCTGCGCACACGGCGGCAAAGGGCGCCTGGCGGTCGAGCGCGGCAATATCGGCCGTGCCCAGGTGCGAGCCGTCAGGCCGGCGGGCCAGCAAAACGCCCAGTTCTTCAAAGCTTTCGCGGATCGCGGCGATGGCTTGCGTCAGGTGCACATCGCTTTGTGTGGCGCGCCGGGTGGACTGGCTGTGCGCCAGCGCGTCGGCAGCGTCGATGCCGCCGCCGGGGAACACGTAGGCACCGGGCGCAAAACTCGCCGTCATGGAGCGGCGCGTCATGAGCACTTCAATGCCTTGGGGGCTGTCGCGCAGCAGCAGCACGGTGGCGGCGGGCCGCAGCGCGGCGGGCGTGCGGGGGGTGTGTAGGAGCTGGGTGGGTCTGACCATCGCTCCATTGTGAAGGATGCCCGGGGGCGGCTTCTGTCGCCGGTCTGCCAGTGGCAGGGCCTGCGTTGGCCCATTGGCGCAGGGCGATAATCTGCCCATGCACATTCGATTCACCAAGATGCAGGGCGCGGGCAACGACTTCGTCGTGCTCGACGAGACCCGTGGCCGCCTGGGTCTGAGCACGGCCCAGTACCGCTGGCTGGCCGACCGGCACTTTGGCGTGGGCGCTGACCAGATCCTGAGCGTGCGACCCTCGCCCGCGCCGGGGCTCGACTTCGAATATGTGATTCACAACGCCGATGGCGGCGAGGTGGAGCACTGCGGCAACGGCGCGCGCTGCTTTGTGCGCTACGTGCACGAAAAAGCGCTGAGCGCCCGCAACCCGCTGCGGGTGAAGGTGCAGCAGGGTGAGATTGAGCTGCGCATGGACCCCGATGGCCGTGTGACCGTGGACATGGGTGCGCCGGTGTTTGAGCTGGCCCGCGTGCCCTTTGTCGCCACCGGCCTGCAGGCCCAGCCCATGGCGGGTTTTGAGCGTTGGCCACTGGCCCTGCCCGATGGCAGCCAAGCGTGGGTTTCGGTGCTGTCCATGGGCAACCCGCACGCCGTGTTGCTGGTGGACGATGTGGACACCGCCCCGGTGTTGGTGCAGGGGCCACTGGTGGAGCAGCACGAGCGCTTCCCACGGCGTGTGAACGCCGGCTTTTTGCAGGTCGTGAACCGTACCCAGGTGCGCCTGCGCGTGTACGAGCGCGGCGCTGGCGAAACCCTGGCCTGCGGCACCGGCGCCTGTGCGGCCGTGGTGGCAGGCATTCGGCTGGGCTTGCTGGACGCCAGGGTTGACGTGCACACCCACGGCGGCGTGCTCACCATCGAATGGCACGACAGCCCGGCGCACGATGGCTCGGTGTTGATGACCGGCCCGGCCACCACCGTTTTTGAGGGCGAGATTGACGTGCCCGACCTGCCCTGAGTGGCCTTAACCCCGACACACCCCACATGAACCACGAACCCATTTCCCCGATCACCGAAGACGACATTGCCAACTACCTGGCCAATACGCCCGATTTTTTCGAGCGCCACGCCAGCCTGCTGGCCGCCGTTCAGCTGACCAGCCCCCACGGCCAGCGCGCGGTGAGTTTGCAGGAACGCCAGGCGGGCATGTTGCGCGAAAAAATCCGCGGGCTCGAGCTCAAGGCTGCAGAGATGATTCGCCACGGACAGGAAAACACCGCCATTGCCGACAAGCTGCAACGCTGGACCCGCGAGCTGCTGCGCGCCCGCGAAGCGCGCGAGCTGCCTGGCGTGGCGGCGCGCGAAATTGCCGCGCAGTTTCTGGTGCCCCAGGTGGCCATCAAGGTCTGGGGGGTGGCGCCCGATTTTGCCAACGAGCCGTTTGCCCAAGGCGCCAGCGACGACGTGATGGCGTTTGCCTCATCCCTCACGCGCCCCTACTGCGGCACCAACCCCGGCCTCGAAGCCGCCCGCTGGCTGGACGACCCCACCGCCGCCGCCTCGCTGGCTCTGATCCCGCTGCGCGCTGGCGCGGCGCCACAAGCCTTTGGCCTGCTGGTGCTGGCTTCTGGGGATGCACAGCGGTTTTCGGCCGACATGGGCACCGATTTCCTCGAACGCATCGGTGAGCTCACCAGCGCCGCCTTGTCGCGCCTGAGGCCGGTGGTGCCGGCCGCGGTGGTCTGACGTTGAGCGTCTTTCGCCCATGACCGACGTGACGACTTCGTTGCAAGCGGCGGGCGACGCTGTGCTGGTGCAGGCCTACCTGGCCCATGTGCGGGTAGAAAAACGGCTGGCCGAGCGCACCGTGGCGCTTTACACCCTGGATCTGGAAAAGCTCGTGGCCCACGCCGCTGAGGCAGGCTTGCCTTTGCGCTCGGTGCACAACCCGCACATCCGCCGCTGGGTGGCGCAGATGCACAGCGGCGGGCGCAGCGCCCGTGGCATTGCGCTCATTTTGTCGGGCTGGCGCGGTTTTTATATCTGGCTGGGCCGCCAGGGCCTGATGGACCACAACCCGGTGCAAGACGTGCGGGCGCCCAAAGCCGGCAAGCCTTTGCCCAAAGCGCTGGGTGTGGACGAGTCGGTGCAGCTGGCTTCTTACGAACACGAAGCCGACGACCCTATGCTGGAAGCCCGAGACCGCTGCATCACCGAGCTGTTGTATGGCTGCGGTCTGCGCATTGGCGAGCTGGTGGGGCTGGACGTGGCCGCCAGCGGCCAGGCGCGCGGCTGGATCGACGCCGATGCCGGCGAGGCCCACGTGCTGGGCAAAGGCGCCAAACGCCGCAGCGTGCCGGTGGGTCGCGCCGCGTTGGCCGCGCTGGCCGCCTGGCTGGCGGCCAGGAGCGCCTGGCCGCAAAACGACCCCGCGCTCTTCATCAGCGCCCGCGGCCAGCGCCTCACGCCGCAGCACATCCGGGTGCGGCTCAAGCGCCGCTCGCTGCTGGCCGGGCTGGCCACGCCGGTGCACCCCCACATGCTGCGCCACTCGTTTGCCAGCCACGTGCTGCAGTCCAGCGGCGACCTGCGTGCCGTGCAGGAGCTGCTGGGGCATGCCAGCATCAGCACCACGCAGGTGTACACGCGGCTGGACTTTCAGCATCTGGCCCAGGTGTACGACGCGGCCCATCCGCGCGCGCAGGCCCGTGGCGCGCTGCCTGCCGCGTCCGTCGAAGCGGCGCGAGATGACCCAACACCCAGCGGCTCGCCAGACACAAGTCGCTGAGGGACGGAGCAACCCCTGTCGGCGCTGGGCTGTGGTTCTGGTGGCCGTGCCGTTTCGGGTAATCCCTGTAGCATTTCGGGGTGCTTGTCTGACAATTCATTGGTCTATAAGCAATGGCTATCAGGCCTTACCCATTTACCCCGGAGACGTCCCATGTTCAAAATTTTTGCCACCCTCAAGGCCCTTGTGTTCGCCGCTGTCATGGCCACCTCGTTGCAGGCCCAGGCGGCTGACGACGTCATCAAGGTCGTGTACCACCTGAGCGAAGGCATTCCCCAGGCCTCGCGTGGGCTCAACAACATCCGCAACCACCTGGCGGCCGATCCCAAGGCCAAGATCGTGGTCGTCACCCACGGCCTGGGCATTGACTTCCTGCTGCAGGGCGCCACCAACCAGATGGAACAGCCTTTTGCCGGCGCCATCGCCGACCTGGCCAACAAAGGCGTGGAATTCCGGGTCTGCAACAACACCCTGGTGTCGCGCAAGATCGACGCCAGCAAGTTGGTGATGGAAGCTTCGGTGGTGCCTGCTGGCGTGCACGAAGTGGCCAAGCTGCAGGCCCGCGAAGGTTTCGTCTACCTGCGCCCCTGAACAGGGACGCCCCCGCCGCGCTTCGCTCAACCCCCTCCAGGGGGCAACGCGGTGCCGCCTGGCCAAGCCGGTTCCGCTGCGTTCCGGGTTTGTGCACCCAGATCCGGAGAGGGGCAAAGTCGCAGAAAAGCAGGGAAGCCCATCCAGGGCACCGCCGGGCCGGCTTCGTCGGACGGCCAGTGCCGCCCCCTGGGGGGGGTGACGGCCGCAGGCCGGCGCGGGGGGAGACAATACCCAGATGAAAACCATACGACTCAAGCCCGGCAAAGACCGATCCCTGCAGCGCCGCCACCCCTGGGTGTTTGACGGCGCCATCGCCAAAGGCGGGGCCGATGCGGGCGAGACCGTGCGTGTGGAAAGCCACGAAGGGCAGTTTCTGGCTTGGGGCGCGTTTTCGCCCACATCGCGTATTCGCGTGCGGGCCTGGAGCTTTGACGAAGCGCAGCGCATCGACGTTGCGTTTTTGCGCGGCCGGTTGGCCCGCGCCATCGCCCTGCGCGAGCGCATGGGCATTGACAGCAACGGCCTGCGGCTGGTGCATGGCGAGTCAGACGGCCTGCCTGGCCTGATCGTCGACCGCTATGGCGACACCCTGGTGGCCCAGTTCACCGCCTGCGGTGTGGAGCGCTGGAAACCCGAACTGGCCGATGCGCTGATCGAACTCACCGGCTGCCCGCGCTTGTACGAGCGCTCAGACACCAGTTCGCGCAAGCTGGAAGGCTTGGCAGAGGCCACCGGCTGGCTGCGCGGCAGTGGCGACACCGCACTGGTGCTGAAAGAGCACGGCTGGAGCCTGGGGCTGGACATTGCCCATGGCCACAAAACCGGCTACTACCTGGACCAGCGCGACAGCCGCCAGGTCTGCCACGACTACACCCAGCGCCTGGGTTTTGCCCAGGTGCTCAACTGCTTCAGCTACACCGGCGGCTTTACCGTGGCCGCGCTGGCCGGCGGGGCCGGGCATGTCACGTCCATCGACTCGTCAGCCCCTGCGCTGGAGCAGGCCGCAGCCAACCTCGCACTCAATGGTTTTGACGCTGCACGCGCCACCTTCATGGATGCCGACGTGAACGCCTCGTTGCGTCAGTTCATCGGCGAAGGCCGCCAGTTCGACGCCATCGTGCTCGACCCTCCCAAGCTCGCCCCGACCGCTGCGCACGCCGAACGCGCGGCCCGTGCCTACAAAGACATCAACCGCCTGGCGTTCAAACTGCTCAACCCGGGCGGCGTGCTGTTCACCTTTTCGTGCTCGGGCGGCATCGGCGTGGAGCTGTTTCACAAGATCGTCGCCTCGGCCGGGCTGGACGCTGGCGTGGACGGCGCGATTTTGCAGCGCCTGGGTGGCGCCTGCGACCACCCGATGACGGTGAACTTCCCCGAGGGTGAGTACCTCAAAGGCCTCGTGATCATGAAAAGCAGCTGATTTGATCCACCGCAGGCAGACCGCGGGCTGGTCGAATACACTCCCCCGCTGTCGCCTTCCCGTCACTCCGTCGTACGAGCACCGATCACCATGTCCCTGATTCCCGCCACCATCCTCACCGGCTTCCTGGGTTCGGGGAAAACCACGCTGCTCAAGCGCGTGCTGAGCGAGGCCCACGGCCAAAAAATCGCGGTGATTGAAAACGAGTTCGGTGAAGAAAACATCGACAACGAGATCCTGGTGGCCGACACCACCGAAAACATCATCCAGATGAGCAATGGCTGCATTTGCTGCACCATTCGCGACGACCTGCGTGCCACGCTGCAAGACCTGGCCGAGAAAAAGCGCAAAGGTGAGCTCGACTTTGACCGCGTGGTGATTGAAACCACCGGCTTGGCCGACCCCGGCCCGGTGGCGCAAACCTTTTTTATGGACGACGAGGTGGCCGAGCAGTACCTGCTGGACTCGATCTTGACCCTGGTGGATGCCAAGCACGCGGCGAACCAGCTCAACGAGCGCCAGGAAGCACGCCGCCAGGTGGGTTTTGCCGACCAGATTTTCATCAGCAAAGCCGACCTGGTGGACGCGGGCGAGCTGGAAGCCCTGACCCACCGCCTCAAGCACATGAACCCGCGTGCGCCCATGCGCCCGGTGCATTTTGGGGAGGTGTCGCTGAAGGAAGTGTTTGACCTGCGCGGCTTCAATCTGAACGCCAAGCTCGACATCGACCCCGATTTCCTCAAGGTCGAAGACGACCACGACCATGGTCACGACCACCACGGGCATGGCCACGAGCACGGCGAGCACTGCAACCACCCGTCGCACCAGCACGGGCACGAGGGGCATGGCCACCACCACCACCATCACCACGACGATGACGTAAAAAGCTTCGTGTACCGCGCCACCCGGCCGTTCAACCCGGCCAAACTGGAAGACTTTCTGGGCGCCATCGTGCAGGTCTATGGCCCGCGCATGCTGCGCTACAAGGGGGTGCTCGACATGGAAGGCACCGACCGCAAGGTGATTTTCCAGGGCGTGCACCAGCTCATGGGCAGTGACCTTGGGCCACCGTGGGCCGAAGGCGAGACCCGTGTGAGCAAAATGGTGTTCATCGGTCTCGACCTGCCGCGGGACATCCTGGTTCAGGGGCTGGACCAGTCGCTGGTCTGAAAACCGCGTGGCATGACGGCTCCATAAACAAGGTCTGCTCGTGCTCTTTGTCTCTCTTCTCCAACGCCTTGGCTTTCTTGCTGGAGGCATTTCGCAGCCTTCGGCCACACCCTCGTTACAATCGCGGCCCAAGTCGGTCGCCCAAGGCTCCGCCAGACCCGCCACCCGCCCACCAGCGGCTGGCCATCTGGAGCCTGACCGCAACGGGGGTATAACAACCAATAAGCCGAGTTCACCGGCTCAACGTGAGGCGCAGCGAACCCCGGTTCGCGGCATCGACCGGCCCCAAGATCCCGCATCGTCAGGTACTGAGAGGAGACCCGTTGTGAAAGCCCCGGCCACCAAGACCGCAAAACCAGGCAAATCAGCTGCAGTGGGGGCCAAAGAGCGCTCTGCCGCCGCGCCAGCCAAGGTCTCTGCCGGCAGCAAGCTTGCCGCGAAAACCCCGACCAAAGCCCCGACCCCTGCGGCGGTGAAACCCAAGCAACCGGCTGTCGCAGCCAAAAAAGCGGCGGCATCTGCCAAGTCCAGTTCAACCCAACCCCCCAGCCGCACCGCCACACCCGTGGTTTCGCCGGTCAAACCTGACAAACAAACCGTGGCCAAATCTGCCGTGAAACCCGCGGCCAAGCCCGCGGCCAAAGTGGCAGCGCAACTGCCTGTGAAGCCCGCCGCGGCCAAGCCTGCTGTCGCCAAACCGGCGAAAGCGGCGGTTGAGGTGGTTGAAAAACCAGCGGCGAAAACCACACCCAAGCCCCCTGCCAAAGCTGCTCGCTCTGCGCCTGCGCCGGTCATTGTTGAGCCCACACCAAGGCCACTTGGCAAGCGTGCCGCCAAAAAGGTGATGATGGAGCAAATGACGCAGGCAGCGGTGGTTCCCACCCACGCACCCGATGCCGCCAAGGCGACTTTTTCCACCATGAACGAACGTGCCGTAATGACCCCTCCCGTGCCATCCTCCGTCCAGAAAGATCCCACGCGGGCGAACAACTGGAAGACCCTGTCGATCGAGCAGCTGACCGACCAAGACGTCCAGGCCATGCCCGACAGCGAGTACATGAGCGATCTGCAGCTGGCTTACTTCCGCCGCAAGCTTTCGCAGCTCAAGGCCGACATGCTGGCCAACGCGGGCGAGACCACCGAGCATCTGCGCGAAGACACCGTGGTGGTGCCCGATCCGGCAGACCGCGCGACCATTGAAGAAGAGCACGCCCTGGAGCTGCGCACGCGCGACCGCGAACGCAAGTTGCTCAAGAAAATCGAGCAGGCCATTGCACGCATTGATTCGGGCGACTACGGTTACTGCGAAGAAACCGGCGAAGCCATTGGTGTGGGCCGTCTCATGGCGCGCCCCACCGCCAGCCTGTCGCTGGAAGCCCAGCAACGCCGCGAGCTCAAGCAAAAAATGTTTGGGGATTGAGTTTTAACGGTCCTTCCACTCTTCTACCCAGACCTGACGCTCCATGTCCAAGGACGAATCCAACGGCGGCTTCCTGTCCAAGGTGGTGAAGTTCGTGCGCCATCCGACCACCAGTTGGTCGGATCTGGACACGCGCGCGGCCGACCGTGAGAGCGAGTACAGCAAGGCGGCGCTCAAGGAAATGATTGAGCGCAAGCGGCGCAATGACTTTGTGCGCAAGCGCGAATTCGATTTGTTGCGCAAAGTGCGCAGTCGGGAAGCCTCGGGCGAAGAAGGTCAGGGCGTCAGACCCTCGTTTTTCCAGAGCAGCCTGCCGTCCAAACCGGACGACCGCGCCATGACGCTCAAGAAAATCGACGAGATCGAAGCCCAGATGTCGATGCAGTGGTGGAAGACCAAGGGGCCGGACTCGTTGGTGACGGGCTCCAGCCTGAGCAGCGGCACGCACTCCACGGGCGGCACGCCCTTGAGCCGCAAGAGCGACGCCGCCGACCGCAAAACAGCGCCTG
This sequence comes from Hydrogenophaga sp. LT287, assembly GCF_055702805.1. NCBI lineage: Bacteria > Pseudomonadati > Pseudomonadota > Betaproteobacteria > Burkholderiales > Comamonadaceae > Hydrogenophaga > Hydrogenophaga sp. LT287. The sequence continues at coordinate 40,333 of NZ_JBVPZC010000011.1, forward strand.
ATCCACAGGAAAAACGGCGCATCCAGCAATACAACGAGACCGAAGCCAGCCCGTTGGCCTTCGATGAGTCGGCACCGACCGAGCCAACCGTGCCAACCGTGCCCGCAGCGGCGGCTCCTGCCGTTCGAAAAGCCTGGTCACCGTCCAAGGAAAGCGAATTGGTGGCCCAGGCGCCTGCTGCGCCAACGCCATCTGCCGCCCGCACCGGTTTGATGGCGCCCACCGCCCAGGGTGAGCTCAACAGCGCCAACTCGGTTTTCTCGGCCTCCCATTTCTTCGCGCTTGACGTGCAGGAGGTGGCGCAAGACCCCGAAGTGGAGGAAGCGGCCATTCGGTTTGCCAACGGTGACGATACGGGCGCTGAGCAAGGTTTGCTCGAGGCGCTGGGCGAGGGCGGGAACCGAGCCCATCAGCAAGAAGACTGGTTGGCCTTGTTCGACCTGTACCGAGCCACGGGGCAGCTTGCGCCCTTCGAGAGCCATGCGGTGGACTTCGTCAACCGCTTCAACCGATCGGCGCCGCAGTGGTTTGACATGCCCGAGCTGGTTTCCAGCATGGGAAGCAAGAGCTTCAAGCCCTCGGCTGCGCCCAATCGCGCGGTCTGGGTGTGCGAGCCAGTGATTGACGCGCACGCGGTCGGTACGCTGCAAAACGTGTTGCTGCGCGCCAGCCAGCCTTGGGTTCTGGACTGGTCGCCGGTCGAGTCCATCGACGTCAAGGCTGCCCGTGCCTTGCTGGGTATTTTTACCCTGTGGGGCGACCAAGATGTGGAGCTGCGCTTCTGCGGCACCAGCGAGCTGCGCGATCTGCTCAAGAAGCTCACGCCCTCGGGGCGGCGCGATATGGAGCAGCTCTGGTGGGAGCTGCGTATGGCCGCTTTGCGCGTCATGAATCGGCCAGACGAGTTTGAACTCACCGCGCTCGATTTTTGCGTCACCTACGAAGTGTCTCCCCCCGGCTGGGAACGGCCCCGGTGCCATTTCCAGTCGGTGTCGAACGACGACACGGCGGAAACCGGTCAATCGGTGCTGGGTGAGGTCGTGCTGGAGCAGGTTCCTTCCACCTACCCCAGCGACTCCGTCATGGACGGGCAAGCGTCCGAGTTCAACAACCTCGGTCTGGTCGAGCTGTCGGGCGAAATCCGGGGCGATCCGCAGGACACGTTGACCGCGCTGGAGCACCGGCTGAAGGGCGCGGACGTGTTGATCATTTCCTGCCGCAACCTGATTCGAGTGGACTTTTCGGCTGCCGGTACCTTGCTGAACTGGGTGTCGGGTCACCACGCCGAAGGGCGCATGGTTCAGTTTGTGGATGCGCATCGGCTGGTATCGGCGTTTTTCCATGTGATCGGCATCACCGAATACGCCAAAGTGGTGCTGCGCAACGACTGATCCGTAACGCCCCAGCCCTCGGTGTCACCCCATTCGGGGGGCAGCCCCGCCAGCCCAGAGAAACCGCCTGTGCGGTGCCTGAGGTTCGCACCGCGTAGCGCAGGCTTGGTCTGTGCCGCGCTTGAGATTCATCCGATCACCCCCACTTCTTTGCTCTTATGGAATCATTTCACGGAACTACCATCGTCTGCGTGCGCCGCGAGACGCCCGACGGTGTTCAGGTCGCCATCGGCGGTGACGGTCAGGTGACCTTGGGCCACATCGTGGTCAAGGGCACCGCGCGCAAGGTGCGCAAGCTGCACCACGACAAGGTACTGGCCGGTTTTGCCGGCGCCACGGCCGACGCTTTCACGCTGTTTGAGCGCTTCGAGGCCAAGCTGGAAAAGCACCAGGGGCACCTGGTACGGGCGGCCATTGAGCTCACCCGCGACTGGCGCACCGACCGCGTGCTGCGGCGTCTGGAGGCGATGCTGGCGGTGGCCGACCACAGCGCGGCCTTGATCATCACCGGCAACGGCGATGTATTGGAGCCCGAGCACGGTGTGGTGGCCATTGGATCGGGCGGCGCCTATGCCCAGGCGGCAGCCCGGGCGCTGACGCAGCACACGAACTTGAGTGCCGAAGACGTGGTGCGCCAATCGCTCCAGATTGCGGGCGAGATCTGCATCTACACCAACATGAACCACACCATTGAAGTGCTTTGACGGTTCGGGTTGGCTGTTGCTGTGTGTGCAGCTCGGTGCCCCGTTGCCTGATCCTTCCCTGTTTAACGATTGACGCGCATGTCTTCCATGACCCCCCAGGAAATCGTCTCCGAACTCGACCGTTTCATCATTGGCCAAACCGGTGCCAAGCGTGCCGTGGCCATTGCGCTGCGCAGCCGCTGGCGCCGTCAGCAGGTGGACGACAAGCTGCGGCCTGAAATCACCCCCAAAAATATTTTGATGATTGGCCCCACCGGCGTGGGCAAGACCGAGATTGCACGCCGCCTGGCCAAACTGGCCGACGCGCCCTTCATCAAGGTCGAGGCCACCAAGTTCACCGAGGTCGGTTACGTGGGCAAGGACGTGGATTCCATCATCCGCGATCTGGCGGACATTGCGATCAAGCAGACCCGCGAGATCGAGATGCGCAAGCAGCGGGTGCGCGCGGAAGACGCCGCGGAAGAGCGGATCCTGGACATTTTGATTCCGCCACCGCGTGCCGTGGGCTCCGAGCCGACCTTGGCGCCCACGCCCGACAGCACCGCCCGCCAGGCGTTTCGCAAGAAGCTGCGCGAAGGCGAGCTCAACGACCGTGAGATCGAGATTGATTTGATTGAAGCGCGCCCCGCCATGGAAATCATGGGGCCAGCCGGCATGGAAGACATGGCCGAGCAGTTGCGCGGCATGTTCAGCCAGATGGGCCAGGACAAGCGCCGCAAGCGCAAACTCAAAATTGGTGAGGCGTTGCAGTTGCTGATTGACGAAGAAGCCGGCAAGTTGGTCAACGAAGAGGAGATCAAGACCCGCGCGCTGCACAACGCAGAGCAAAACGGCATTGTCTTCATTGACGAGATCGACAAGGTCACCTCGCGCAGCGATTCGGGCAGCGCTGAGGTGTCGCGCCAAGGCGTGCAGCGCGACCTGTTGCCGCTGGTGGAGGGCACCACGGTGACCACCAAGTACGGCATAATCAAAACCGATCACATTCTGTTCATCGCCAGCGGCGCGTTTCACTTGGCCAAACCGAGCGACCTGATTCCCGAATTGCAGGGTCGTTTCCCGATTCGCGTGGAGCTGCAGTCGCTGTCGGTGGACGACTTTGAGGCGATTCTGACGCAGACCCACGCCTCCTTGGTACGCCAGTACCAGGCGCTGCTGGCCACTGAGGGTGTCACGCTGCATTTCACACCCGAGGGCATTCGGCAACTGGCCCAGATTGCCTGCGACGTGAACGAGCGCACTGAAAACATTGGTGCACGCCGCCTGGCCACGGTGATGGAGCATTTGCTGGACGAGGTCAGCTTTGAGGCCACACGCCTGCAGGGCCAGACCATCACCATCGACGCGCCTTACGTGGACGGTCGCCTGGCTGCACTCAGCCGCAACGAAGACCTGTCGCGCTACATCTTGTGATGTGAATGCGGGGCCCGGGTGCGGCGCGCATCCGGTCAAATCTGCTCGAATAGGGGTTGCAGGCCCTTGCGGCCCCTGGCGCTTGGCGTGCTGCGGAGGCATGCGGGGTTGCGCTACGCGGCACGGGTTACCGACCCGCCGACCGATTCGCCTCACCACCTCCGCGCCGCCGACCCGCGCGGCTCCAACCCCGCGTGTAACAGGGTTTTCAAGCATCACATGCAGTGCATGTTGTAAGTGCTTGCTTTTGCTGCATTTTTAAGCTTTAAGTTGCTTCAGAATGTTCGCTAAGTGGTTGATTTCATTGAAAAAATATGTTGCTGGCGGGTTGCGCTGCTTGCTTTTCCTGATAAAGTGGAAAAAAGTGCAATTAAGTGGTGAAAAGTGTTTTTTTAGGATCTGCCGCGGTGTTTCAGGGTGCTTCATCTCTCAGTCTCGATGTCAAAGGACGGCTCTCGGTGCCGACCAGGCACCGTGACGTCTTGAGCGCCACCGCCGCCAGCCAGCTGACCATCACCAAACACCCGCACGGATGCCTCATGATTTTTCCCCGCAACGAGTGGGAGAAGTTTCGTGACCGCATTGCGGCGCTGCCGATGCAGGCGCAATGGTGGAAGCGCATCTTTCTGGGCAACGCAATGGACGTCGAGATGGACGGCTCGGGTCGTGTGCTCGTGTCGCCCGAGCTGCGCGCCGCGGCGGGCATCAGCAAAGACGCCATTTTGCTCGGCATGGGTGCTTATTTCGAGCTTTGGGATGCGCAGGCTTACGCCGCACAGGAGGCCGAAGCGATGAAGGCCGACATGCCCGATGTCTTCAAAGATTTCTCTTTCTGAAGGACTGTGGTGCAAGGCGCTCTGATTCATCACACGGTCCTGCTGAACGAAGCTGTCGAGGCTTTGGCGATCAATCCGGACGGTCACTATGTGGATGCGACGTTTGGGCGGGGAGGGCACTCGCGCCTCATCCTGCAGCACTTATCGCCCCTCGGGCGCCTGACGGCGTTCGACAAGGACCCGCAGGCCGTGGCGGCTGCGCAAGAACTGGCGGCCAGCGATGGCCGTTTTTCCATCCGGCACCAGGGGTTTTGCCACCTGGGTGAGCTGGGGCTTGCCAGTGCTGATGGGGTGCTGATGGACCTGGGCGTGAGCTCCCCGCAGATTGATGACCCCGAGCGGGGTTTTTCTTTTCGTCACGATGGTCCTCTGGACATGCGCATGGACACCACGCGCGGCCAGAGCGTGGCGCAGTGGCTGGAAACAGCCGATATTTCCACCCTGTCGGAGGTCATCCGTGACTATGGCGAAGAACGGTTTGCTCAACAGATTGCAAAGGCGATTGATCGTCGCCGACAGGAACGGGGCCCTTTTCGAACCACCCGCGAGTTGGCCGAAGTCGTGGCTGGCGCGGTCAAAACCCGCGAGCCGGGCAAGGACCCTGCAACGCGCACATTTCAGGCTTTTCGGATTTTCATCAACGCCGAGCTTGAAGAGCTGCAACAAGCGCTAGAGGCCAGCTTGCAGGTGCTGCGTCCGCACGGTCAGCTGGTGGTGATCAGCTTCCATTCGCTGGAAGACCGCATCGTCAAGAAGTTCATGGCCGGCCATTCGCGCACGGTGGTGGACCGCCGCGTCCCGTTTGCCGAGCCGGCGCCGATGCGCCTGCGCGGCGTGCACCGCATCAAGCCCTCGGAGGCTGAAGTCAAGGCCAATCCGCGTTCGCGCAGCGCGGTCATGCGGGTGGCCGAGCGCTCAGAGGTGGCAGCATGAATGAAGCCCACGGCGTTCCCGATTACGCAGTGCCTGGCGCTCTGCGCGCGGGCACCTGCGGGGGGGTGTGCGCATGATCCGTTTGAACCTGGTGCTGCTGGTGGCGGTGCTGGCCAGCGCGTTTTATCTGGTGCATACCCAGTACGAATCGCGCCGCCTGTACACCGCGCTGGACCGTGCCCAGGCGCAGACGCGCAAGCTCAGCTCGGAACACGAGCAATTGCAGGTGCAAAAACGCGGCGAGGCTACGCCGGCCCGTGTGCAGCAGCTGGCCAGTCGGCAGCTGCAGATGCGCCCGGTGAACCCGGCCATCACCCAATACGTGACGGTATTTGAGTCGCCCGCTGCGCGCGCCGGGGAGTCGGTCCCGTGAGCCGTAGCATCAACTACAGCGCCAGCCCGCTGCTGGCCAGCAAGACGCCGGTCTGGCGCAGCAAGTTCATCGTGGCCGGCTTGGCCGTGGCCTTTGCCGGCCTGGGCGCGCGAGCCGCCTATGTGCAGGTGTTTGGTAACGAGTTTTTTCAGCGCCAGGGCGAGGTGCGGTTTGCCCGCACGCTGGAGCTGCCGGCCAACCGGGGCCGGGTGCTGGACCGCAATGGGCTGATCCTCGCTTCCAGCGTGGTAGCGCAAAGCATCTGGGCCATCCCGGAAGACGTGGACCGGACCGACCCCAAGCTGCGCCAGCTGGCCAAGCTGCTGGAGATGCCGCTGGCCGATTTGCGCAAGCGCCTGGGCCAGGAGGACAAGACCTTTGTCTGGGTGAAGCGCCAGGTGGACGAGCCGGTGGCCAAAGAGATTGCGGCCCTGGGCATCAAGGGCATTTACCAGCGCCGCGAATACAAGCGCCAGTACCCCGAGGGCGAAGCCGCCGCGCACGTGGTGGGCTTCACCAATGTGGAAGACCGCGGGCAAGAGGGCGTCGAGCTGGCGTTCAACCAGCAGCTGTCGGGCAAGGCGGGCTCTCGGCGCGTCATCAAAGACCGGCTCGGCCGTGTGGTGGAAGACGTGCGCGACGTGGTTCCGCCGGTGGACGGCCCCGACCTGCAGTTGTCGATCGACAGCAAGGTGCAGTACTTCGCCTACCAAAAACTGCGCGATGCCATTCAGGAGCACAAGGCCCGCGCTGGCAGCGTGGTGGTGCTTGACGCGCAGACCGGCGAAGTGCTGGCGTTGGCCAACTACCCGAGCTACAACCCCAACCGCCGCCAAAACCTGAGTGGTGAGCAGCTGCGCAACCGCGCGCTCACCGACAGCTTTGAGCCCGGCTCCACGATGAAGCCTTTCATCGCCGCACTCGCGCTGGACAAGGGTTTGGTCAAACCCACCACCCCGATCCAGACCGCACCGGGCCGCATCAGCATTGGGGGCTCCACCATCAACGATGCGCACCCGCACGGCATCCTGACGGTGAACGAGGTCATTCAAAAGTCGAGCAACGTGGGCACCGTCAAGATGGCGATGCAGATGTCGCCCCGGGAAATGTGGGAAACCTATGCCCAGGCCGGCTTCGGCCAGAAGCCGCAAGTGCCCTTCCCCGGTGCGGTGAGCGGTCGTCTGCGGCCTTACAAAACCTGGCGTCCGATTGAGCAGGCCACCATGAGCTACGGCTATGGCCTGTCCGCTTCCTTGTTTCAGTTGGCTCAGGCTTACACCATCTTTGCGCGCGACGGTGCGCTGATTCCGGTCAGCATGGTCAAGACCGACACCACCGCCAGCGGCGTGCAGGTGTTCAGCGAAAAGAACGCCAGCGCTGTGCGCAAGATGCTGGAAATGGCTGCAGGCCCCGGCGGTACCGGCCAGCGTGCGCAGACCATGGGCTATTCGGTGGGTGGCAAGTCGGGCACCGCACGCAAACAAGAAGGCAAGGGCTATGCGGACAAAAAGTACCGCAGTTTCTTCGTTGGCCTGGCGCCGGTGGAGTCGCCGCGCATCGTGGTGGCGGTGATGGTGGACGAGCCGAGCAACGGCGTCTACTACGGTGGCGCAGTGGCCGGACCCGTGTTCAGCGAGACCGTGCAGCAGACGCTGCGCATCATGGGCGTGCAGCCCGACATGAGCGTCAAACCCCAGATCGTGACCGAAGTGGTCGAGGAGTCGTTTTGATGCAGGCCCTGCAAGATCCCCAGGCGGTGGCCAACTGGTTGCGCAGCCGCGTGCAGGGCGACCTGCATTGCGACAGCCGCCGCATCTGCGCCGGTGACGGTTTTGTGGCCTGGCCAGGGGCTGCCACCGATGGGCGCCGATTTGTTGCTGGCGCCTTGCAGGCCGGCGCGGCAGCGGTGCTGGTGGAGCAACAAGGTGTGGAGGCTTTTGGGTTCAACGACGAGCGGGTGCTGGCCGTGCCGGGTCTGAAGGCGCTGGCCGGCCCCATCGCTAGCGCGTATTACGGCGACCCCAGCAGCCAGCTCGACCTGATCGCCATCACCGGGACGAACGGCAAAACCTCGACCGCGTGGTGGGCAGGACAGCTGTTGTCGGCCGCTGGTCAGCCGTGTGCGGTGGTCGGCACGCTGGGCATTGGCCAGCCGCCGCTGGCCGGCGACACGGGCCATGCGCTGGTGCCCACCGGTTTGACCACGCCCGACCCGGTGCTGCTGCAGGCGCGCCTGCGCGGCATGGTGGACGCGGGTGTGAAGGCGTGCGCGGTGGAGGCGTCGTCCATCGGCCTGGTGGAAGGCCGCTTGAACGCCAGCCGTATCCGCGTGGCGGTGTTCACCAATTTCACCCAGGACCACCTCGACTTCCACGGCAGCATGGACAGCTACTGGTCGGCCAAAGCCGCCTTGTTTGAGTGGCCGGGTTTGATGCATGCGGTGGTCAACCTGGACGACCCGCGGGGTACGCCTCTGGCCGCAGCGCTGGGCGCGCGCGGGCTGGACGTGTGGTCCGTTGGCATTCAAGAAGCTGGGCAAGCCATGCCAGCGCGGCTGTTTGCCCAAGACATCGGCTTCACCGACCATGGCATGCGCCTGGTGGTGGGCGAGCGCGGCGCTGACGGCGCCTTGATCGAATCGCACCCCCTGAGCCTGCCGCTGGTGGGCCGCTACAACGTGTCCAACCTGTTGTGTGTGCTGGCGGTAGCCCGCGCGCAAGGCCTGGCGCTGGCCGATGCGGTGCAAGCCTGTGGCGCGCTGACGCCCGTGCCTGGGCGCATGGAACAGGTGCCCGGCGCCAACCCCGAGCAGCCGCTGGTGCTGGTGGACTACGCCCACACGCCCGACGCACTGGAAAAAGCGCTGCAAGCGCTGCAGCCCCTGGCGCAGCAGCGCGGCGGCGCACTGTGGGCGGTGGTGGGGTGTGGCGGCGACCGCGACGCCAGCAAGCGCCCGCTCATGGCCGCCGTGGCTGAGCGCGGCGCGCAACACACCGTGCTCACCAGCGACAACCCCCGCAGCGAAGACCCCTTGACCATCCTGTCGCAGATGCAGGCGGGGCTGGCCCAACCGGGCGCCGCGCACACAGAGCCCGACCGCGCTGCGGCCATTGCCTGCGCCGTGCAAGCCGCAATGCCGCACGACGTGGTGTTGATTGCCGGCAAAGGCCACGAGGATTACCAGGAAATCAAGGGCGTGAAGACACCATTTTCTGATCTGGCGCAAGCCCAGACAGCGCTGCAACAGCGCAGCACCGCAAAGGGGGCCAACGTATGAACAACTTGGCCCAGTTATTGAACCGCCTGACCGGTGCGAACGCGGTGGGGACGGTCCAAGCACCGATTGCACGCGTGCACACCGACACCCGCAGCCTGCAAGCGGGTGACCTGTTTGTGGCGCTCAAGGGCGAGCGTTTTGACGCGCACGACTTTCTGCCCCAGGCCGCGGCACAAGGCGCGGTGGCCGCCATTGCACACGCTGGCCTGGCCGCTGCCGGTATGCCCGGTGTGGAAGTGCCCGACACCCGTCTGGCGCTGGGCGAGCTGGCCCGCCTGTGGCGCGAGCAGTTCAGCTTGCCGCTGATTGCCGTGACCGGCAGCAACGGCAAAACCACGGTCACGCAAATGATCGCGTCCATCCTGCGCGCCCAGGCGGGTGATCAGGCGCTGGCCACGCAAGGCAACCTGAACAACGACATTGGTGTGCCGCTCACGCTGCTGCGTTTGCGCGAAGCGCACCGCCTGGCCGTGGTGGAGCTGGGCATGAACCACCCCGGCGAGATCGCGTACCTGGCTGCCCTCGCGCAGCCCACCGTGGCGCTGGTCAACAACGCGCAGCGCGAACACCAGGAGTTCATGGCCACGGTAGAAGCCGTGGCGCGCGAAAACGGCGCCGTCATCAGCGCCTTGGCCCCGGCCGGTGTGGCCGTGTTCCCCAGCGACGACGACTACACGCCGGTGTGGCGTGCGCTGGCGGCCAGCCACCGCGTAGTGACCTTCAGCGACACCGACGCCAGCGCCGATGTGCACGCGCTGCAAACCGCCTGGGCCGACGGTGCCTGGGCCTTGAGCATGGCCACACCCGCTGGCGCATTGAACTGCCACCTGCGCATTGCCGGACGCCACAACGTGCGCAACGCGCTGGCCGCAGCCGCCTGCGCGCTGGCCGCCGGGGTGCCGCTCGCCGCCATCGGCCGTGGGCTGGACGCCTTTGAGCCTGTGGGCGGGCGCTCGCGGGCCTTGTCGCTCGCGCTCGCGGGCCGCAGCGTGACCCTGATTGACGACACCTACAACGCCAACCCCGACTCGGTGGTGGCCGCCATCCACGTGCTGGCCGAGCTGCCTGGCCCGCGTTTGCTGGTGGTGGGCGACATGGGCGAGGTGGGCGAGCAAGGGCTGGCCTTTCACCTGGAAGTGTTGCGCCATGCGCAGGCCTGCGGCATTGAAACCGTGCATTGCGCGGGCGACTGGATGCGCCAGGCCACCGAAGCCTTGCAGGCCGCGGGCGAGCCAGCGCCCACGCACTGGGCCGACGTGTCCGCGCTGGTGGCCCATGTGTGTGCCACCGTGGCCGCGGCCGATGCCGGCGTGCGCAGCGTGCTCGTGAAGGGCTCGCGTTTCATGCGCATGGAACGCGCCGTGCAGGCACTGCAAGCCCTTGCGGCGCCTGCAGCCCACCCCCAACAACAAGAACACAAGGAAGCCCCGCATGCTGCTTAGCCTGGCCCTGTGGCTGCAAACCCTCGGACCCGAGTTCGGGTTTCTGCGCGTTTTTCAGTACCTGACCTTTCGCGCCGTCATGGCCGCCATGACCGCGCTCATCGTCGGGTTGGTCGCGGGGCCGTTCTTCATCCGCCGCCTGGCTGCGCTCAAGATCGGACAGCCCATCCGCGAATACGCGATGCAAACGCACCTGAGCAAAGGCGGCACGCCCACCATGGGCGGTGTGCTGATTTTGTTTGCGATTGCTTTGTCCACGCTGCTGTGGTTTGACCTGTCCAACCGCTTCGTGTGGATTGTGCTGCTGGTGACCTTGGGCTTTGGCGCCATTGGCTGGGTGGACGACTGGCGCAAGGTGGTGCACAAAGACCCGGAAGGCATGCGCTCGCGGGAAAAATACTTCTGGCAGTCCGTCATCGGCATGGTGGCCGCGCTGTACCTGGTGTTCAGCGTGTCCGAAACCAGCAACCTGCGGGTGATGGAGCTGTTCATCCAGTGGGTCGCTTCGGGCTTCACCGTGGACCTGCCGCCTCAAGCCGGGTTGATGGTGCCGTTCTTCAAGGAAATCAGCTATCCGCTGGGCGTGTTCGGTTTCGTGGTCATGACCTACCTGGTCATCGTCGGTTCGAGCAACGCGGTGAACCTCACCGACGGACTCGACGGCCTGGCCATCATGCCGGTGGTGATGGTGGGCTCTGCTTTGGGCGTGTTCGCCTACGTCACGGGCAGCGCGGTGTTTTCGCGCTACCTGCTGCTGCCGCACATTCCGGGCGCGGGTGAGCTGCTCATTTTCTGCGCCGCCATGGCGGGCGCCGGGCTGGCGTTTTTGTGGTTCAACGCGCACCCTGCGCAGGTGTTCATGGGCGACGTGGGTGCGCTCGCGCTCGGTGGCGCCTTGGGCACCATTGCCGTCATCGTGCGCCAGGAAATCGTGCTGGCCATCATGGGCGGCATCTTTGTGGTGGAAGCCCTGTCGGTGATGTTGCAGGTGGCGTATTTCAAATACACCAAGCGCCGCTATGGCCAGGGTCGCCGCCTGTTCCAGATGGCGCCTTTGCACCACCACTTTGAGAAAAAGGGCTGGAAAGAAACCCAGGTGGTGGTCCGCTTCTGGATCATCACCATGCTGCTGTGTTTGGTGGGCCTGTCCACCTTGAAGCTGCGATGAACACTTTGCGCGACCACCACGTTCTCGTCCTGGGCCTGGGCCACTCCGGCCTGGCGATGGCGCGTTGGTGCGCGCGCCACGGCGCCCGGGTCACGGTGGCCGACACCCGTGCAGCGCCGCCGCAGCTGGTCACCTTGCAGGCCGAGTGCCCGACGGCGCACTTCGTATCGTGCGCTTTCGATGACGCGCTGCTGGCGCAGGGCGGCTGGACGCTGGTGGCCCGCAGCCCTGGCCTGGCCCCGACGCAACTGGCCGCCGTGAACGCCTGGGCGCAGACCCACGGGGTGGCGGTGGTGGGCGAGCTCGACTTGTTTGCTCAGGCGCTGGGCGATCTGGCGAAGCGCGAACACACCCCCTACACGCCCAAGGTGCTGGCCATCACGGGCACCAATGGCAAAACCACCGTGACCTCGCTCACCGGCTTGCTGCTGCAGCGCGCCGGGGTGAACGTGGCCGTGGCCGGCAACATTGGTCCGGCCTTGCTCGACGTACTCAGCCAGGCGCTGGACGCCGAAGCCGTGGCCGAGGCCGCAGACGCCCAAAAGGCCGCAGCGGAAGCGGAAGCGGAGGCCGCCGCCGGCACGCCCCTGCCCGAAGCCTGGTTGCCTGCCGATCCAGACGAGCGCCCGCCCGCAACGGCAGAAGCAGCCACCACCGACGCTGAAACAGAAGAAGCCGCAGAAGACGAAGGCCCGGTCCAGTTGGTGCCGCCACCACTACAGCTGCCGCAGCCGCCCCACCTGCCCGCCGTGTGGGTGCTGGAGCTGTCCAGCTTCCAGCTGGACGGCGTGGCCGGTGGCGCCTGGGACCGTGTGCCCACGGCAGCCACCGTGCTCAACATCACCGAAGACCACCTGGACTGGCACGGTTCGCTGGCTGCCTACGCGCAGGCCAAGGCGGCCATCTTTGGCACCCAGGCGCTCATGCTGCTCAACCGCGACGACCCGCAGGTCATGGCCATGAAGCCGTCGCTGGTCACGGTGAAGGTGAGCGGGCGCAACCGCCAGCAGCCGGCCCGGCCTTACGCCACGTTTGGCCTGGGCGCACCCACCCGCCCGGGCGACTGGGGCATTGAGGCGGTGAACGGCATGGAATGGCTGGTGCGTGCGTTGGCGCTGGACGAAACCCGCAAACGCGGGCGGGCCGCAGACACCGAAGACGAGGTGTATTTCCAGCGCATGATGCCGGTGGATGCCCTGCGCATCCGTGGCCGGCACAACGCTGCCAACGCGCTGGCCGCGTTGGCCTTGGCCACCTCCACCGGCGCTGCGCTGGGCGCCATGTTGCATGGTTTACGCGAATACCGCGGCGAGCCGCATCGGGTGGAACCGGTCGGCATTCTGGACGACGTGGAGTATTTCGACGACAGCAAAGGCACCAACGTGGGCGCCACGCTGGCCGCCATCAACGGTTTGGGCGCCGACCGGCGCCTGGTGGTCATTCTGGGTGGTGACGGCAAGGGCCAGGACTTCAACCCATTGACCGACGCGCTGGTGCGCCACGCCCGCGCGGTGGTGTTGATCGGCCGCGATGCGCCGCTGATTCGCGCCACCATCGGCGACGCTGTCGCGCACGCGCAGCTGCCGCTGCTGGATGCCGCCAACCTGCCCGAAGCGGTGGCGCTGGCCGCCCAGCAGGCCCGCCCAGGTGACGCGGTGCTGATGTCGCCCGCCTGCGCCAGCCTGGACATGTTTGACAACTACGTGCACCGCGCCCGCGTGTTTGTGGCGGCGGTCGCCGAGCTGGCGGCTGACCGGGGTATGGATCTGGAGAGCTACGCATGATGGCGGCCCTGACTCACCGGCTGGCGCAATGGCGCGGCGCTTTCGCGTCCGCTTTGCCCAAGCTCATTGGGCGCGACCTGGCTGGCGCGCTGGCAGGCGGCACCTCGCGCGACGGCTTGCCGGTGCGCCTGTCCAACCGCACCTACGCCGGCACCCGCAACGTGGCCGTGCGCGAGCTTGGCTTTGACCAACCCTTGCTCTGGGTGGTGGTGGCGCTGCTGGCCTGGGGCCTGGTGATGGTGTATTCGGCTTCCATCGCCTTGCCGGACAACCCGCGCTTTGCCAACTACGCCCACACCCACTTTGTATTGCGCCATGGCATTTCCATGACCATTGGCGTCATCGCGGCCATGGTGGCGTTCCAGTTTCCGCTGCGCGCCTGGGAAAAGATGGCGCCCTGGCTGTTTGCCGTGGCCCTGGTGTTGCTGGTGCTGGTGCTGGTGCCTTTCATCGGCAAAGGCGTCAACGGCGCGCGGCGCTGGATCTCGCTGGGCATCATGAACTTCCAGCCCTCTGAGCTGGCCAAGCTGGCGGTGCTGCTGTACGCCGCGGACTACATGGTGCGCAAGATGGAGGTGAAAGAACGCTTCTTCCGCGCTGTATTGCCCATGGCCTTGGCGGTGCTGGTGGTGGGCATGCTGCTGCTGGCCGAGCCCGACATGGGCGCTTTTATGGTCATCGTGGTGATCGCCATGGGCATTCTGTTTCTGGGTGGGGTCAACGCCCGCATGTTTTTCCTGATGGCGGTGCTGGTGGTGGCGGCGTTTGCCATGATCGTGCTCACCAGCGAATGGCGCCGTGAGCGCATTTTTGCCTACCTCGACCCCTGGAGCGTGGAGCACGCGCTGGGCAAGGGCTACCAGCTGTCGCACTCGCTCATTGCCATTGGCCGGGGCGAAATCTTTGGCGTGGGCTTGGGCGGCAGCGTGGAAAAACTGCACTGGCTGCCCGAAGCCCACACCGATTTCTTGCTCGCCGTCATTGGAGAAGAGTTTGGTCTGGTCGGCGTGCTGTTGCTGATCGGCCTGTTTCTCTGGCTCACCCGCCGCATCATGCACATCGGCCGCCAGGCCATCGCGCTCGATCAGGTGTTTGCCGGGCTGGTGGCGCAGGGCGTGGGCCTGTGGATGGGCTTCCAGGCCTTCATCAACATCGGCGTGAACCTGGGTGCACTGCCGACCAAGGGCCTGACGCTGCCGCTCATGAGCTACGGCGGCTCGGCGATTTTGCTGAACCTGATCGCCATCGCCATCGTGCTCAGGGTTGACTATGAAAACCGCCAGCTCATGAAGGGTGGGCGGTCATGATCAGCTGGCGGTTTATTCAAAACTGGCAGGCAGGCGCGCAGCGGCTGCAGATGCGGAATGCATCGTTGATGAAAGGGGGCCGCGCATGACGAAACGCCAGCCTTGCGCCCTCATCATGGCCGGCGGTACCGGTGGCCATATCTTCCCGGGGCTGGCCGTGGCCGAAGCCCTGCGCGAGCGCGGCTGGCGTGTGCACTGGCTGGGTGCGCCCGGCAGCATGGAAAGCCGCCTGGTGCCACCGCGCGGTTTCGCGCTGGAAACCATTGACTTTGGCGGTGTGCGCGGCAAAGGCGTGAAGACGCTGGTGCTGCTGCCACTGCGCCTGCTCCGGGCCTTCTGGCAGGCGTTGCAGGTGGTGCGCCGGGTGCAGCCCGACGTGTTGGTGGGCCTGGGTGGCTACATCACGTTTCCGGGCGGCATGATGGGCACCCTGCTGGGTAAACCGCTGGTGCTGCACGAACAAAATTCGGTGGCAGGCATGGCCAACAAAGTGCTTGCAGGCATTGCCGACCGGGTGTTCACCGCCTTCCCCAATGTCTTCAAGAAGGCCGAGTGGGTGGGCAACCCATTGCGCGCGGAGTTCCTTCGCCAGCCCGCACCCGCGCAGCGCTTTGCTGGCCGCAGCGGCCCGCTGCGCCTGCTGGTGGTGGGCGGCAGCCTGGGCGCCAAAGCCCTGAACGACACCGTGCCGCAGGCGCTGGCACTCATCCCCTCGGGCCAGCGCCCGCAGGTGGTTCACCAGAGCGGTGAAAAGCAGATTGACGCGCTGCGCGCCAACTACACCGCCGCCGGCGTGCTGGCCGAGCTCACGCCGTTCATTGACGACACGGCCCAGGCCTTTGCCGACGCCGATCTGATCGTGTGCCGAGCCGGCGCCAGCACCGTGACCGAAATTGCCGCGGTGGGCGCGGCCGCCCTGTTGGTGCCGTTTCCGCACGCGGTGGACGACCACCAGACCACCAACGCCCGGTTTTTGACCGATGCTGGCGGCGCCTGGGTGGTGCAACAGAACGAACTGACCCCGCAAACGCTGGCGAGCCAGCTGCAAAGCTTGCAGCGCAACCAGCTTCTGGCCATGGCCGAAAAAGCCAAACAGATGGAAAAAACACATGCCGTGGCGGCCGTGGTGTCCGCCTGCGAGCAACTCGCGAAAGTGAAAACAGTATGAAACATGCCATTCGCCACATTCATTTCGTCGGCATCGGCGGCTCCGGCATGAGCGGCATCGCCGAGGTGCTGCTCAACCAGGGCTATGTCATCTCGGGCAGCGACCTGGGAGAAAACGCGGCCACGCGGCGCCTCGTGTCCATGGGGGCCAAAGTGTTTACCGGGCACGATGCCCGGTACATCGAAGGCGCTGACGCCATCGTCACTTCCACCGCCGTGAAAGAAGACAACCCCGAGGTGGTGGCCGCCCACGCCAAGCTGGTGCCTGTGGTGCCGCGTGCGGTGATGCTGGCCGAGCTGATGCGCATGAAAAAAGGCGTGGCGATTGCCGGCACGCACGGCAAAACCACCACCACCAGCCTGGTGGCCAGTGTGCTGGCGGCGGCCCACATGGACCCCACCTTTGTGATTGGCGGGCGCCTGAACAGCGCTGGCGCCAACGCGCAGCTGGGCTCGGGCGAATACATCGTGGTCGAAGCCGACGAGTCGGATGCCTCGTTCCTGAACCTGTTGCCGGTGTTGTCGGTGGTGACCAACATCGACGCCGACCACATGGACACCTACGGCCATGACTTTGGCCGCCTCAAGGGCGCGTTCATCGAGTTTTTGCACCGCATGCCGTTTTATGGCGCTGCGGTGGTGTGCGTGGACGACCCGTCCATTCGAGAAATCTTGCCGCAGATCGCGCGCCCCATCACCAGCTACGGCTTCTCTGAAGACGCGCAGGTGCGGGCTGTAAATGTGCGGGCGGTGGGCGCCCAAATGCACTTCACCGTGCAGCGCAAAAACGGCATTCAGTTGCCCGACCTGGACGTGGTGCTCAACCTGCCCGGCAACCACAACGTGCTCAATGCGCTGGCCGCCATTGGCATTGCGGTGGAACTCGGCGTGGACGACGCGGCCGTGGTGCAGGCGCTGGCCGAGTTCAAGGGCGTGGGCCGGCGCTTTCAGCGCTATGGCGAAGCGGCCCTGCCCACGGGCGGCAGCTGCACGCTGGTGGACGACTACGGCCACCACCCGGTGGAAATGGCGGCCACGCTGTCGGCCGCTCGCGGCGCCTTTCCCGGGCGGCGCCTGGTGCTGGCCTTTCAGCCGCACCGCTACAGCCGCACGCGCGACTGCTTTGAGGATTTTGTGAAAGTGATTGGCCAGGCCGACGCGGTGTTGCTGGCGGAGGTGTATGCCGCCGGCGAGGCGCCGATTGTGGCGGCCGATGGCCGCTCGCTGGCCCGGGCACTGCGGGTGGCCGGCAAGCTGGAGCCGGTGTTTGTCGATGACATTGGCGCCATGCCGCAGTCCATTCTGGACAACGCGCGCGACGGCGATGTGGTCTTGTGCATGGGTGCTGGCTCCATCGGCGCGGTGGCCGATCGGGTGGTCGAGTTGGCGCAGGAGTCAAAACAATGAAGGCAACGGTGAACATGGACCCGAAACAACTGGGCAAGGTGGCGGTGCTGATGGGCGGGCGCTCGGCCGAACGCGAGGTTTCGCTGATGTCGGGTGCGGGCGTGCTGGCCGCGCTGCAGTCCAAGGGCGTGGATGCCCACGCCTTTGACCCCGCCGAGCGCGACCTGGGCGAGCTCAAACGCGAGGGCTTTGCCCGCTGCTTCATTGCGCTGCATGGCCGCTTCGGTGAAGACGGCACGGTGCAGGGCGCGCTGGAATTGCTGGGCATTCCCTACACCGGCCCTGGCGTGATGGCCTCGGCGGTGGCGATGGACAAACTCATGACCAAGCGCATCTGGCTGGCCGAAGGCCTGTCCACACCGGCCTGGCGCCAGGTGCACAGCGCCGAAGAAACCCGCGCGGCCTTTGCTGCGCTGGGCTCGCCCATGATCGTGAAGCCCGTGCGCGAGGGCTCCACCATTGGCCTCACCAAGGTGCTGACGCTGGCCGAATGCGACGCCGCCTACACCCTGGCGGCAGGCCAAGACCCGATGGTGATGTGCGAACAGTTCATTGCCGGTGACGAAGTGACCTGCCCGGTGCTGGGCACCGGCGCGGGCGCTCGCGCGCTGCCCGTCATCCGCATCGTGGCGCCCGACGGCAACTACGACTACCAGCACAAGTACTTCACCGACGACACGAAGTACCTGGTGCCCTGCGGCTTGCCGGAAGGCGAGGAGGCCGCCATTCAGGCGCTGGTGCTCAAGGCCTTCCTCACGCTGGACTGCCGCGGCTGGGCGCGTGCCGACGTGATGATCGACGGCAAGACCCGCAAGCCCTACCTGCTGGAAATCAACACCTCGCCGGGCATGACCAGCCATTCGCTGGTGCCCATGTCGGCCCGCGCCACCGGCTTGTCTTATGAAGACCTGTGCCTGAGCGTGCTGGCCGGCGCTGCGCTGGACAACGCGGTGCCTGCAACGGCCTAAACCCCTGCCATGACCCAGTCCGACCTGCCCATCGATGTCAAGCTCATGACCGCGGCGACCCACGCCCTGGCCGTGGTGTTTGCCGTGCTGTGCCTGGGCACGCTGGGTACTTGGGCGGTGCGCCATCCGGTGTGGTCGGTCAAAGCCATTTCGGTGCACGGTGATGTGGCCCACCAGAACGTGGTCACGTTCCGTGCGCAGCTCGCCACACAAATGAAAAACAGCCTGTCGGCCAGCTTCCTCACGGTCGACCTGCAACAGGTCAAGCGCATGTTTGAGTCGGTGCCCTGGGTGCGCAACGCGGTGGTGCAGCGGGAGTTTCCCAACCGCCTGCGCGTGACCCTGCAAGAGCACGAGGCCGTGGCCTGGTGGGGCGCTTCGGGCTCGGGCCAGCTGGTGAGCCGCCTGGGCGAGGTGTTTGAAGCCAGCCCCGACGACAGCGATGGCCTGCCCGAACTGGTGGGCCCGCCTGATCAGTCGGCCCAGGTGTGGGCGCTGTACCAGCTGCTCAGCGCCGAGTTGGCGCGGCTTGAGCTGGGCCTGGCGCGGCTGGAGCTCACCGAGCGTGGCAGCTGGCGCGCCGAACTCGACAACGGCGCCCGCATGGAGCTGGGCCGGGGCAGTCCCGACGAGCTGCTGGCCCGCACCCAGCGCTTCACCGCCACCTTGAGCCAGCTGACCGAGCGCTACGCCGGCGCGGTGCAGTCGGTGGATTTGCGTTACCCCAACGGCTACGCGTTGCGCATGCGCGGTGTCACCACCGTGATCGAAGACAGCACAGACCCCACAAAGACAACCAGGTAATCAAGAAACAATCATGGCCAAGGAATACAAGGATTTGGTGGTCGGACTCGACATTGGCACCGCCAAGATCATGGTGGTGGTGGCAGAGGTGCAGGCCAACGGTCAGCTCAAGCTGGCGGGGCTGGGTGTGTCGGCCAGCCACGGCTTGAAGCGCGGCGTGGTGGTCAACATCGATGCCACCGTGCAGAGCATCCAGGCCGCGCTGAAAGAGGCCGAGCTGATGGCCGACTGCCGCATTGCGCGGGTCTACACCGGCATCACCGGCAGCCACATCCGCGGCATCAACAGCAGCGGCATGGTGGCCATCAAGGACCGCGAAGTCACCCCGGCCGACGTGGCCCGCGTGATCGAAACCGCCAAGGCCATCAACATTTCGACCGACCAGCGCCTGTTGCTGGTGGAGCCGCAAGAGTTTGTCATCGACGGCCAGGAAGTGAAAGAACCGATTGGCATGAGCGGCATCCGGCTGGAAGCCAAGGTGCACATCGTCACCGGCGCGCAGAGCGCGGCCGAAAACATCATCAAGTGCGTGCGGCGCTGCGGGCTTGAAGTGGACCAGCTGATGCTCAACCCCCTGGCCTCCAGCCAGTCGGTGCTGACCGACGACGAAAAAGAACTGGGCGTGGCGCTCGTGGACATTGGCGCCGGCACCACCGACGTGGCCATTTTTTCGGGTGGCGCGATCCGCCACACCGCCGTCATTCCCATTGCGGGCGACCTCATCACCAGCGACATCGCCATGGCGCTGCGCACCCCCACCAAAGACGCCGAAGACATCAAGGTGGAACACGGTTGCGCCAAGCAGTTGCTGGCCGACCCCGACACCCAGGTGGAAGTGCCCGGCCTGGGCGACCGCGCGCCGCGCATGCTGAGCCGCCAGGCGCTGGCCGGCGTCATCGAGCCCAGGGTGGAAGAAATCTTTGCCCTGGTGCAGCAGGTGGTGCGCGACTCGGGGCACGAAGAAATCTTGTCGTCCGGCATTGTGCTCACGGGCGGCAGCGCCGTCATGCCGGGCATGGTCGAGCTGGGCGAAGACATCTTTTTGAAGCCGGTGCGCCGGGGCGTACCGAATTACGCCAGCGCTTTGTCCGACATGGTGGCGCAGACCCGCGCCGCCACGGTGATGGGCCTGCTCGAAGAAGCGCGTCTGGCCCGGGTGCGCGGGCACAAGGTGGCGCAGAAGGCGGGTTCCATGCAGGGCGCCTTCGAGCGCATGAAAAACTGGTTTGTGGGGACGTTCTGACCATGCAGCACACACACACGATGAGCGACTTGTCCAGCGTCCTTGTTTGCCCCGCGCGCCGAGGCGCTGCGGGCCACTACCCGGTGCACCGATGTACGGCCTGCACCGGGCCGCCCGGATGATGCCGGGGCCGCGCAGCGGCCACCCCACGCAAGACAACAACGGTTTGACATTGAAACAACGCCCTGAAACACAGGTTCAAGGGCACAACAGGAGAGAAAAATGAGCATCGAAATGATTGAAGTGGAAGAGTTCAACCTGGGCACCCAGATCAAGGTGATTGGTGTGGGCGGTGGCGGCGGCAACGCCGTGGAGCACATGATTTCGCGCAGCGTGCAGGGCGTGGAATTCATCTGCGCCAACACCGACGCGCAATCCCTGTCACGCAGCGCCGCCCACAAGACCATTCAGCTCGGTGCCACGGGCCTGGGCGCTGGCAGCAAGCCCGAAAAGGGCCGCGATGCGGCAGAGTTGGCGGTTGACGAAATCCGTTCGGCCATTGAAGGCGCTCACATGCTGTTCATCACCGCCGGCATGGGTGGCGGCACCGGTACCGGTGCGGCCCCCGTGATCGCCCGTGTGGCCAAGGAAATGGGCATCCTCACCGTGGGCGTGGTCACCAAACCGTTCGACTGGGAAGGCGGCCGCCGCATGACCAACGCCGACACCGGCCTGACCGAGCTCGAAGCCAACGTGGACTCGCTGATCGTGGTGCTGAACGAGAAGTTGCTGGACGTGCTGGGTGACGACGTGACCCAGGACGAAGCCTTTGCCCACGCCAACGACGTGCTGAAAAACGCCGTGGGCGGTATCGCCGAGATCATCAATGAATACGGCAACGTGAACGTTGACTTTGAAGACGTGCGCACCGTGATGGGCGAACCCGGCAAGGCCATGATGGGCACCGCCGTGGCCGCTGGCCCTGACCGCGCCCGCATTGCCGCCGAGCAAGCCGTGGCCTGCCCGCTGCTCGAGGGCGTGGACCTGTCCGGCGCCAAAGGCGTGCTGGTGCTGGTGACCGCGTCCAAGGGTTCCCTGAAACTCAAGGAGTCCAAGGAAGCCATGACCGCCATCAAGGCCTACGCTTCGCCCGATGCGCACGTCATTTATGGCGCCGCCTACGACGACAGCCTGGGTGAAGAAATGCGCGTGACCGTGGTCGCCACTGGCCTGAGCCGCCAGGGCATGCGCCGCACCGCGCCCCCGCTGCAGGTGCTGCGTACCGGCACCGACAACGTGCCATTCAACGTGCCCACCATGAACGCCGCGGTGGCTGGCCCAGGTGCCAGCCACGCCCAGCCCGACTACAACTCCATGGCCGTGCCCAGCGTGTGGCGCACCAACCGCACCCAGGCCGCGGCCAAGGTGGACGCGCTGGCTTCGGGCGGGATGGACGACTTTGAGATTCCCGCCTTCCTGCGCAAACAAGCTGATTGATCGACGTAAAGCTACTGCGCCCTCCGATCTGGCGCCTGCAGTGCTCGCCGTACGCAAGTACGGCTCCGCGCTTCAGCGCCACCTCGGAGCGCTCGCTACGCTTTCCGTTCGATCAATCTCTGCCTGGGTGTGTTTGGTTCAATCACCGGGATAGTTTTCCTGCCCAGCGCGAAACCGCTCAAAAAATTAAAATTACTGGATGCTTGCTCAACGTACCCTCAAATCCCTGACCAAAGCCGTCGGCGTGGGCCTGCACAGCGGTCAGCGGGTGGAGTTGACGTTGCGCCCTGCGCCGCCGGACACGGGCATCGTGTTTCGCCGTGTCGATTTGCCCGAGCCGGTGGAGATTGCGGTCACAGCCACGTCGGTCACAGACACCCGGCTGGCGTCCACCATTTCCAACGGGGGTGTGAAGGTGCACACCATCGAACACCTCATGAGTGCGGCAGCCGGGCTGGGCCTGGACAACCTGTATGTGGACATCACGGCTGAAGAGGTGCCCATTCTGGATGGCTCGTCGGCCTCGTTCGTTTACCTGCTGCAAAGTGCGGGCATCGTGATGCAAAAGGCTCCTAAGCGCTTCATCCGGGTCATACGGCCGGTGGAGGTGCGCGAGGGCGAGGGCAGCAACCTGAAGTGGGCGCGGCTGGACCCTTACCACGGCTACAAACTGAGCTTCGAAATCGAGTTTGACCACCCAGCGGTGAGCTCCACGGGGCAGCGGGTCGAGTTCGACTTTGGCAGCGGGACCTACGCCCGTGAAATCGCGCGTGCCCGCACCTTTGGTTTCACGCGCGATGTGGAAATGATGCGCTCACACGGCTTGGCCATGGGCGGTGGGCTGGACAACGCGATCGTCATGGACGACGTGAAGGTGCTCAACGCCGACGGCCTGCGCTACCAGGACGAGTTCGTGAAGCACAAGATCCTGGACGCGATTGGCGACCTTTACATCGTGGGCAAACCGCTGCTGGCGGCTTACAGCGCGTTTCGCAGCGGTCACGCCATGAACAACCAACTGTTGCGCGCTCTGCTGGCGCAGCCCGATGCCTACGAGATCGTGAGTTTTGAGCGCGACCGCGACGCCCCGACGGGTTTCGCCCAACTGGCACCGGCCTGGTAAGGCGCATTGCCATGCTGCTGTTTCGCTTCACCCTCTTCTTTTTGCTCATCGCCGCCGGCGTGTGCTTCGCGTTTTACATCGGCACCGGCAAACCCTACTTTCGCCAGTGGGGGATGATCATTTTGAAGTGGACCGTGATCGCGGCGCTCGGGTTCTTCGGCGTGCTCGTGCTGGAGCGGCTGCTGTAGGCGCACTGCGCCCAGCCCAGGACACCGTGGAACCGGCTCTGCCGGGCCGCAGGTGTTACCCCCAGGGGGTGGCGGCCTGCAAGGCCGGCGCAGGGGGTCAATAACTTCGGCCGCCCTTGTAGGCCGCGTGTGTGCGGGCCTGCAGCGCGCTGACCTTGTTGATCGCCGCCACCGAACGCGCCACCTGGGCGTGGGTGATGCACAGGCCCAGGGCGTCGGCGGCGTCTTTGCCGGGCAGGCCGGGCAGCTGCAGCAGGCGTTTCACCATCTCCTGCATCTGCGCCTTGTCGGCGCGGCCGTAACCCACCACCGCCTTTTTCAGCTGTAGCGCGGTGTATTCGGCCACGCTCAGGCCGTTGGCCACCAACGCTGTGAGGCAACAGCCCCGGGCCTGGCCCAGCAGCAGCGTGGCCTGCGGGTTCACGTTCACAAACACGATTTCGCAGGCCGATACGTCGGGCTCGTAACGCTTGACCACTTCACTGATGCCGTCAAACAAAATTTTCAGCCGTTCTGGCAACAGGGCGCCGTCTTTGGGGCTGGTCTGTATGGTGCCGCTGGCGACGTAGTGCAGAGCTTGGCCTTCGGTGTCGATCACGCCAAACCCGGTGCACTGCAAGCCGGGGTCAATGCCGAGAATTCTCATAGGAAGGTCCAGCGAACCGAGTGGAAGAACACAGGCGCCGCAAAACACAGCGCGTCCACGCGGTCCAGCAAACCGCTGGCCCCGGTGACCGAGCGACCTGCCGAGCCCCAGTGGGTCACGCCGCGGTCGCGCTTGATGGCTTTCATGACCAGGTGCCCCAGCGTGCCGGCCACGCAAGCCACCAGGGCCATGCCCAGCGCTGGCAGCGGCTTGAAGGGCGTGAAGCCCGAGAGCAAGGCGCCCAGCAGGCCACCAGCCAGCAGTCCCCAGGCCCAGCTGCGCCAGTGAAAGCTCTCGCTGATGGCGGGTGCCACCGGGCGCCGCAGTCCCCTGGCCATCAGGTGCTGCACCAGCATGCAGGTTTGCACCACCAGCACCAGAAAGAACACCAAAAAGGCTTCTCGGCCAGCGAAACGCGGAAAGTCGAGCAGCAGCAAGGCAGGCACATGGCTCAGGCCGTAGACGCACACCATGATGCCCCACTGCAGCTTGGCGTTGCGCTCCAGAAAGCGCTGGGGGTCGTTGCCCAACGCGCTGACTGCCGGGACAGCGAGAAACACATAGACCGGAATGAAGACCGTGAAGAGGTCGAAATGCTGGGTCCAGACGAGGGCGTATTGCAGCGGCAGCACCAGGAAGAACGCGAGCACCAGGCTGCGGTGGTCGCTGCGTCGGGTGGGCGAGAGGCTGATGAATTCACGGAGCACAAAAAACGAGATAAGGCCAAACAGCACAATGCCCGCGCCGTCGCCCAGCGCCCAGCCGATCCAGAACACCAGCGCCACCATCCACGAGGTGCGCAGCAGCGCCTGGTTGTCGTGGCGGCGCAGTTCGCGGCCGGTTTCTTCGGCGCTGTCAGAGCGCCGCTCGCGCAGCGACATCAACACGCCCGCCACGCTGGCCAGCAACAGCAAGCCAAACACGCCCACAAACAACAGGCTCACCTGTTGCTCGGGCGTCAGACTGCGCAAAAAGGAGCCCATTCAGACGTCTCGCAAGGCCATCACGGCCGCTCTGGCACGGTTTAAAAAATCGGCGCGCGGTTCGTCAGCCCCCAGTTTCACCGGCTCGCCAAACGTGACCGAACACAGCACCGGCACCGGCACCACCTCGCCCTTGGGCATGACGCGCTGCACGTTGTGTATCCAGGTGGGTACCAGCACCACGTCGGGGAAACGCTGAGCCAGGTTGTACAGGCCCGATTTAAAGGGTTGCGGGTCTTCGTCAAACCCCCGCGTGCCTTCTGGGAACAAGATCAACGAGTCGCCGCTTTCCAGCGCGCTGACCAGGGGTTGCAGGGGGTCCTCGTCGCCCTTGCGCTCGCGCTCCACATACACCGCGTTGAACACTTCGGTGGTGATCCAGCGCTTGAAGTTGGACGCTGTCCAGTAGTCGCGGGCGGCGATCGGGCGGGTGATGCTGCGCAGCGAGCTGGGCAGTGCGGCCCAGATCAACACCAGGTCGGCGTGGCTCTGGTGGTTGGCAAAGTAAATGCGCTGCTCGGCCTTGGGCGGGCAGCCGTGCCAACGCGCTTGCGCACCCGTGAGCACGCGCACAAAACCCAGCAAAAACAAGCCCATGGCCTGGGCACGCCAGTTCATGCAGAGCCTGCAAAAACGCCAAAAGCCAACGGTGAGCGTGCCCTGCCCGGCGGCACCGCAGAACGGCCCCCGACCGACCGCAGGCGTCGCCCCCCGCCGAGCGGAAGGTGCGAAGCGAGGTGGGGCAGTCTCATGGCGCGCGCACGTCGCCCATGCGGGCCACGATGGTGCTGGTGCGGCGAGCCAGGTAGGCCGAGTTTTGGCGGCTCTCAAAAAACTTGGGGCTGGGCAGCATCACGGCGAGGCGGGCAGCCTCTTGCGGGCTGAGCTTGGCGGCCGGCTTCTTGAAGTAGCGTTGTGCCGCAGCTTCGGCACCAAAAACGCCTTCGCCCCATTCCACGCTGTTGAGGTAAATCTCCAGAATGCGGCGCTTGCTCAGCAGCGCTTCCAGTGTGAGGGTCAGCAGCAGTTCCTGCCCTTTGCGCAGCAGGTTGCGCTCGCCTGAGAGCAGCAGGTTTTTGGCCAGTTGCTGGGTGATGGTGGAGCCGCCAATGATCTTGGCGGGTTTGATGGCTTTCACGGCCGCCTCGGCGGCTTCGGGTTTTTTGGCCAGTCGGCGCTCAATCTGTTCGGCGCGTTTCTCGGCCAGCGCCTGCCGCCGCTCGTTTTTTTCCCAGGCCGCTTCGATCGCCGTCCAGTCCACGCCGCCGTGGTGGGCAAAGCCGGCGTCCTCAGACGCCATGACCGCGCGCTTCAGGTATGGGCTGATCTGGTCGTAGTCCACCCATTGGTGAGACCAGCGCCCCGCTTTGTCGCTGCCCAGGCTGGCGCCGGCGATGCGCCAGGCCTCCGAGCGCATGAAGGCGGTGCTGTGGGGGTCCACCACCACCATGAGCGCCACCCGCAACACAAAGAAGACTTGCAGCGACACGCCAGCCAGCAACAGCCACAGCACCCAGCGTCCAAGCGATTTCATGGCGGCGCGGTCTTATTGGCTAGAGAGCTGGGTTTTCAGCGTCTCGTCGCGGGTGAAACGAAAGCGTGACACGACCACGATCTGGTCGGCCCGGCGGCGCATGGCGTCGCTGAAGCGGCCAAATTCCAGCCCGCGCACGATCGCCTGGGCCCGGCGGTCCAGGGTGGCGTTGCCCGACGGTTGCACCACTTCGGTGTGCAGCACGTTGCCCGTGTGGTTGACGGTGATGATCATGGTGAGCTCGCCGTAGAGTTTGCGACCGCCGGTTTCTGGAAAGTTGCTGGTGCCCCGGTCTTCGATCTTGCGGCGCAATTCGTCGTAATAAATGGCGTACACCTCTTCCCGGGTGGCTGGGCTGATGTAGCGCTTCTTCGGGCGCTGGTTTTCTTCGTTGATGCGTTTTTCAATCTCGGCGAGGATCTTCACCAGCGCCTGGCGCTTCTGTTCGCGTTCGACCGCTGCGGGGTTGGGGCTCACCGCTTCCAGGTCGGGCGGTGGCATGTTGGCCAGCTGTTTGCGCACCTGCGCCAGGATCTGGTTTTGCCGCTCCTTGAGCGCTTCAATCTGCTGTTCGTCCTCTTCGGTGGCGTCGCCCAGGCGGGCCTGGGTGTTGGGCGGCAGCGGCGAAGTGGCACGGCCTTTGTCGGCATCGCCGCCGCCCGCCAGCGAGGCCTGGGCAATCGCCGTCGCCTTCTCAGGGCGTTCGTCGCTCTTGGCGTTCACCAAAATGACCTCCAGCGGCGTGTCCTGAAACACGCGGTTGAAGCCTTCTGGGTCGACAAAACGCACCGTCAGCAAGCCCGCATGCACCACCACCGACACGGTCAGCGCAAGCTGCAGCGTGCTCAGGTGTTTGAAGAACATCAGGACCGTTTTCACGCCGAAATTATCCTTGGCTGCGGTTGGGCTGGCGGGTTGCGTTCAGCTGGCGCTGTCGGTCGGCGGCGCGTCGGCGGTTGGTGCGGCGTCGTCCACGTCAATCGCCAGCGCCAGCGGGGCCGCCAGCGCCTCGTCGTCCTCACCCGAATCCCCGTTGTCCTCGGACAAATCCTCAACCGGTAGGTCGAGGCGCTCGATCACCGTGCCATGGATGTCCAGCGTGATGTCGTCCACCTCGCCCAGGCGCACGCGCACATGGGCGCCACGGGGCAGGCCGTCGGCGCCCATCACCGGCAACACCAGCGGCAGGGTGTCGGCACGCACCAGGTTGTCCTTGATCAGCGTCGCGGTCACTTCGGTGATGTGGTTTTGCTTCAGGTGCTGCAGCGTCCAGTAGCGCTCCATGCCATTCTGGAAGCCGTTGTAGGCCGAGTAGGCCGCGTCAAACGCGCTGATGACGGCGAACAGGTTGGCGTCTTTGGGTTTGAAGGGCGCGGCCAGTGCCGCGGTTTTGCCATGGCGCACGCAGGCAATGATCTGCCACTGGTTGACCATGTCCACGTAGCGGCGCAGGGGCGATGTGCTCCATGCGTAGCTGGGCACGCCAATGCCGGCGTGCGGCTGCGCCTTGGTGCCCATGCGCACCTTCACGCCAGGCTGCAAGCTGGCCTGGCTGCGGTAAATGCCGGGGACGCCGCATTCCGCCAGCCACTGCCCCCAGCTGCTGTTGGCCAAAATCATGGCCTCGGCCACCATCAGGTCCAACGGCGCGCCGCGCTGGCGGGTGCCAATGACCACGGTTTCGTCACCCGCCGGCTCGTCGCCCACCACACCTTCGAGTCGGAAGGTGTAGTCGGGCCGAGAGAAGTTTTCGGGCTTGCCGCGCACCACCTCGCGCTGCGCTTTCAGGTGGCGCGCCAGCCGAAAAATAAAGGCCAACTGGGGTTGCAGCACTTCAATGTGCGCCTCAACAATGGCCTCACTGGCCGGGGCTGCGCCGTTCAGCCAGTCTTCGGTGATCACCGTGTCCAGCTGGTCGTGGCGCAGGTTGTGGGCAATCGACACCCGTTCCAGCACGGTGCGCCGCTCTTGAATGGCCAGCGTGGCTTCGTCCAGGGTGACGTACAGCGACAGCGCCGGGCAGTCACGTCCAGCTTCCAGCGTGTAGGCCTGCACCACCTCGTCGGGCAGCATGGTGATCTTGTGGCCCGGCATGTACACGGTGGACAGGCGGTTGCGCGCCACCTGGTCGATGGGGCCGTCGGGCAGCACCGCCAGGCCGGGCGCGGCAATGTGGATGCCCAGCGTGACGGTGCCGCTGCCCAGGCCCTGGATCGACAGCGCGTCGTCGATTTCGGTGGTGTGCGAGTCGTCAATGGAAAACGCCTGCACCGGCGCCAGAGGCAGATCGTGGGCAATGACCGGTGCCTGCAGCGGCGCAAACCCGGTGCCTTTGGGAAACTGGTCGAACAAAAAGCGCTGCCAGTGGAACTGGTAGGCGCTGGAGATCGCCCCCGCGTTTTGCAGCAGCGCCAGCGGCGCGGTGTGGCTGTTGCGGGCTGCTTCCACCACCGCCTTGTATTCGGGCGCGTTTTTGTCAGGCTTGAACAAAATCTTGTAAAGCTGCTGCCGCACGGGGTCCGGGCATTGCCCGTTGGCCAGTTCGGCGGCCCAGGTTTCTATTTGCGCCTGCACCTGCTTTTTCTTTTCAATCGCGGCCAGCGCTTGGGCCAAGATGTCAGCGGGGGCCTTTTTGTAGCGGCCCTTGCCGGCGCGGCGGAAATAGTGCGGCGCGCCATGCAGGCACAGCAGCGCCGCGACCTGCTGCTCGGTACCCGCACTGGCGCTGAAATACTCGCGCGCCAGGTCGGCAAATCCGAACTCTTCTTCGGGGGCAAATTCGTAGGCCAGTTCCAGCTCCATGCTGTCGGCCAGCGCGGTGGCGGCCGGCATGAGCTGGCTCGGTGCGGGCTTTTCAAAGCGCAGCAAGGCGTTGGCTGCCTTCACCTTCACGCGCTTACCGGAATCGAGCTCAACCTGGAGCGAGCTTTCGGCCTCTGACAGGAGGCGGCCGGTCAGCAGTTTGCCGGCTTCATCAAACAAAATGTGCATGCGCGAGATTGTCCCATGCGGGCGGTTTTGGCCCGGCGGAATCAGTTTGTGAGGTTCAAAAATTCGAACATCGCGTCGATGTGCTCGTCAAAGTCGCTGATGGCGTGGTCGCTGCCCGGCAGCAGGCGCACCGCACCGCCCGCGCAAAACGCCAGCATCTCGCGCCAGTCCAGCACCTCGTCGCCTTGCGCCACGATCGCCCATTGCCGCTCTGGCTGGGCGGGTTGCAGCGCCGCCAGGCGCGCGGTGTCGCGCTCCAGGGTGAGCAGTTCGTCCACATAAGCGGGCTGGAAAACGAAGTGCTCGCTCGGATCGTGCCAGCTGGTCTGTTCGCCCACGTACTTGAGCAGGTCGCGCGCGGGAAACACGGCCGGGTTGAGCAACACCGTTTTGGCGCAGCCGGTTTGCATGGACAGCCAGCGCGCATAGAAGCCACCCAGCGACGATCCAGCCACCGCCATCGATTCGCGGGGCCAGTCGCGCACGCCTTCCATCACCAGCGCCATGGCCTCCTTGGGCGAAGGTGGCAACTGTGGGCACCACCAAACCACACCTGGGTGCTGAGCAGCCACCCGGGCTGCCACCTTCTGCGCCTTCATGGACTGTGGCGACGAGCGAAAGCCGTGCAAGTAGAGCAGGTGGGTGGTGGGCAGGGGGCTGCGGATGGCAGAAGAACAGGCGGTCATGATGCAAAGGATAATTGCTGCATGGCCGCCGCTTTTGACAAACCTAACCTGCTGCAACGCATCGCCCCGATCTTTCAGGGGTTTGATGGCCCGTTGGTGCTGGCGGTGCTGCTGCTGGCGGGTCTGGGCCTCATGACCATGTATTCGGTGGGTTTTGACCACGGGACACGGTTTGCCACCCACGGGCGCAACATGCTGCTGGCAGCGGGTGTGCTGTTTCTGGTGGCGCAGGTGCCGCCGCAGCGCTTGATGGCGCTGGCTGTGCCGATGTACGTGCTGGGTGTGCTGCTGCTGCTGGGGGTCGAGCTGTTTGGGATCGAGCGAAAAGGTTCGCAGCGGTGGCTGAACATGGGCATCGTCATTCAGCCGAGCGAATTGCTCAAAATTGCCATGCCGCTGATGCTGGCCTGGTGGTTTCAGCGCCGGGAAGGCCAGCTCAAGCCGCTGGACTTCGTGGTGGCGGGCTTGTTGCTGGCGGTGCCCGCTGCGCTGATATTGAAGCAGCCCGACCTGGGCACCACCCTGCTGGTGGTGGCCTCAGGCCTGTTTGTGATCTTTTTCGCCGGTTTGAGCTGGAAGCTCATCGTGCCGCCGGTGCTGCTCGGTGCCATTGGCATCATCGTGCTGATTGCCATGGAGCCGCAATGGTGTGCGCCCGATGTGGACTGGAAGGTCTTGCGCGAATACCAGCGCCAGCGTGTTTGCACGCTGCTGGACCCGTCCAAAGACCCGTTGGGCAAGGGCTTCCACATCATCCAGGGCATGATCGCCATCGGCTCGGGCGGTCTGTGGGGCAAGGGTTTCATGCAGGGCACCCAGACCCACCTTGAATTCATCCCCGAGCGCACCACCGACTTCATTTATGCCGCGTTTTCGGAAGAATTCGGGCTGATGGGCACCTTGGGGCTCATGGTGGCGTTCATCTTCCTGGTGGTGCGCGGCCTCATCATTGCGCTGGAAGCGCCTACGCTGTTCGCCCGGTTGCTGGCGGGTGCACTCACGCTCAACATTTTTGTTTACGCCTTTGTCAACATGGGCATGGTGAGCGGCATTTTGCCGGTGGTGGGCGTTCCCCTGCCTTTTGTGAGCTACGGCGGCACCGCCATGATCACGCTGGGGGTGGGGCTGGGCATGCTGATGTCGATCGCCAAGTCCAAGCGGCTCATGCAGTCTTGAGGTAGTCCGCGCGGGAGGGCATGCAGCTTCAAGACCATGCCCCGGCGCGCCCGGCCGGTCCTTCTTACAATGGGGCCATGATTGCACGTGAACCCACCTTGGCCCGTCTGGCCAGCGCCCAGAGCCTTTTGCTCGATCCCTACGGCCTGAACACCTCGCACCTGCAAAGGGCGTTGGGTGAAATCATGTCGCACGGTGTGGACGACGCCGACCTGTACTTCCAATACACCCGCAGCGAGGGCTGGAGCCTGGAAGAGGGCATCGTCAAAACCGGCAGCTTCAGCATCGACCAGGGTGTGGGCGTGCGGGCTGTTAGCGGGGAAAAGACCGCTTTTGCCTATTCGGACGACCTCTCGTGGGACTCGTTGATCGATGCCGCGCACACGGTGCGCTCCATTTCCGCCCAGGGCCAGGGGCGCAAGGTGCGCACACCGTCCACCAAAGTGGCCAAGTCGCGCTCACTGTACCCGGGGCTGGACCCGATCAGCACGCTGGACAGCACCGCCAAAGTGGCGCTCCTGGAAACCGTGGAGCGCATGGCCAAGGCCAAAGATCCGCGTGTGGTGCAGGTGATGGCCGGCTTGGCCAGTGAATACGACGTGGTGCTGGTGGCCCGAGCCGACGGCACCATGGCAGCCGACGTGCGTCCGCTGATTCGCCTGTCGGTGACGGTGATTGCCGAGCAAAAAGGTCGCCGCGAAGTGGGCTCGTCGGGTGGCGGTGGCCGCTTTGGTCTGGCCTATTTTGACGAAGCCATGGTTCAGCAGTATGTGGACGAAGCGGTGGCGTCGGCGCTGACCAACCTGGATGCGCGCCCCGCACCGGCGGGCGAAATGGTGGTGGTGCTGGGTTCGGGCTGGCCAGGTATTTTGTTGCACGAAGCGGTGGGCCATGGCCTGGAGGGTGACTTCAACCGCAAGGGCTCCAGCGCCTTTGCCGGGCGCGTTGGCCAGCGCGTGGCGGCCAAGGGTGTGACGGTGCTGGACGACGGCACCATTCCAGACCGCCGTGGCTCGCTCAACGTGGACGACGAAGGCCATCCGTCACAGAAAAACGTGTTGATCGAAGACGGTATTTTGCGTGGTTACATCCAGGATTCGATGAATGCACGCCTGATGGGTGTGAAGCCCACGGGCAATGGCCGGCGCGAAAGCTACGCCCACGTGCCCATGCCGCGCATGACCAACACCTACATGCTGGGTGGTGACAAAAGCCCTGAAGAGATCGTGGCCAGCATCAAAAAAGGCTTGTACGCCGTCAATTTCGGTGGCGGTCAGGTCGACATCACCAGTGGCAAGTTCGTGTTTTCCGCCAGCCAGGCTTACTGGGTGGAAAACGGAAAGATCCAGTACCCCGTGAAGGGCGCCACGCTGGTGGGCAATGGCCCCGATTCGCTCACCCGCGTGAGCATGATCGGCAACGACATGAAGCTCGACAGCGGTGTGGGCACCTGCGGCAAAGAAGGCCAGAGCGTGCCTGTGGGCGTGGGCCAGCCCACCTTGCGCATCGACGGTCTCACCGTGGGCGGTACCGCCTGACGGGCGCTGTAAGACAGGCGTCATGCCGGCTGTGCTACATTGGTCTCTTATGAAAACGCGCTTTGTTTTTGCCTTTTATTTTTGGTTCTCAGTCCCCGGCGGACGAGAGGCGAAGCTGTAAGCGCATCACCGAATCTCGATCAAACCGCCGGAGCCCTCAGCCCGGCGGTTTTTTTTCGCCACTTTCGTTTTGTATCAACCCGAGGAGTCCCTTGATGAATGCCAAAGCCAATCCTGTCAGCGCCGATGCCTGGCACGCCCGTCCTGTCGACAAAACCAGCCAGACCGACGACGAACGCATCAAGGACATCACGGTGTTGCCACCCCCAGAGCATTTGATCCGCTTTTTCCCCATCGGCGGCACGCCGGTGGAGGCCCTGATCAGCCAGACCCGACAGCGCATTCACAACATCCTGCACGGCAAAGATCAGCGCTTGCTGGTCGTGATTGGCCCATGCTCCATTCATGACCCAGCCGCAGCGATCGACTATGCGCGCCGCCTGAAGCCGCTGCGTGAAAAATACGCCGACACGCTGGAAATCGTGATGCGCGTGTACTTCGAGAAGCCTCGCACCACCGTGGGCTGGAAAGGGCTGATCAACGACCCCTACCTGGACGAGAGCTTTCGCATCGATGAAGGCCTGCGTATCGCGCGCCAGTTGCTGATTGAAATCAACCGCCTGGGCTTGCCCGCCGGCAGCGAATTTTTGGATGTGATTTCGCCGCAATACATTGGTGATTTGATCAGCTGGGGCGCCATCGGCGCGCGCACCACCGAAAGCCAGGTGCACCGTGAGCTGGCATCCGGCCTGTCCGCACCCATCGGGTTCAAGAACGGCACCGACGGCAACATCAAAATCGCGACCGATGCCATCCAGGCGGCGGCGCGCGGTCACCACTTTTTGTCGGTCCACAAAAACGGCCAGGTCGCCATTGTGCAGACCAACGGCAACCCGGACTGCCACGTGATTCTGCGAGGCGGCAAGGCGCCCAATTACGACGCGGCCAGTGTGGCTGCTGCCGTGAAAGAGCTGGAAGCCGCGAAGCTGCCTGCCCGCCTGATGGTGGACTGCAGCCACGCCAACAGCAGCAAGCAACATGAAAAGCAGCTGGATGTGGCGCGTGAAATCGCCAGCCAGATCACGGCAGGCTCGCGCAGTGTGTTCGGCGTGATGATTGAAAGCCACATTGAGGCGGGTGCGCAGAAATTCACACCGGGCAAAGACGACATGGGCAAGTTGACGTATGGCCAGAGCATCACGGACGCCTGTCTCGGCTGGGGAGACTCTCTGCAAGCGCTGGAAGTGCTGTCGCAGGCGGTTCAAAGCGCCCGCCAAAAAGCGGGCTGATGTGATGCAACTTCCCCCATTTGAGTGCTCGGCGCGCGCTCTGGCGACTCTGCCGGGGTACTGCGCCATTGCCGGTTGCACGGATACTTGATATTCTCCAAAGCAAGTGGTCTATCAACGGGTGTGCAAACGGTGTCTGTGCGGTTTGGGTATTCAAAAAATCTAGGGAGTGTGTGTGGAACAACCGGTGCTGCGGCTGGGTTTGCTGGGGTTTCCCGAGTTGCTGAGCCAGCGCCTGATGGCCTGGGCGTCGCAGGCGCAGCCGGGCTGGCCCGAATGGCGCACTTGCGATCCGCACATGGCCGATGCCTGGATGATTTACGGGGAGTCGGTGGACGTGCTGGGGCGCGACGCGGTGGTGATTCGCCATTCCCACGGCACGGGCGAGCGCCTCACGCTCAACCGGGCCGAGGTAGACCGCCCGCTCGCTTTTGCCAGCCCCTTGCCCGAAGGCTTTGCCTCGGCCGAATTTTTTGAGGCCGACAGCGAAAAAAGTGTGCGCCAGCGCTTGCAGCGCTTTGAGGCCTGGTTGCGTCCATTGCGCACCCAGTTCGCGCTGGGCGCGCAGCTGGTTGACCGTGTGGCCCATTACAAAGGGGGCGTGGTGCACGTCACCCACGACAACAAGCTGCTGGCGGTGATCGATCTGGACCGCTGGCAGGTGGGGCTGCTGATTCCGGCGCGCCCGGTTGACCTGTCGATGGCCGAATGGGTGCGCCGCCCGGCCCTGGCCAACGACATTCCTTCGTCCTTCATCCGGCTCCCGTTGCACCGCGTGATGTGGACCTATGCGGTACGCACCCTGCGCGATGTGCTGCCGGAGCGCTACCGCGAGCAAACGATTTTCCTGCGCCGGGTACCTTCCATGCCGGCGCGCTGGTTCGATGATCTGCACCTGCTCATCATGCGCGAACTGATGGTGAAACCCGCCACGCTAAATGAGTTGCGCGAGCGCACCGGTGCGCCTGCTGCCGAGCTGGCGCACCACCTGGCATCGTTGTATTACGCGGGCGGTATCACCAGCGACCCCGACAGTGCGCGGCGCGCTGAGCCCACGGTACGCCGTGCGATGGTGGCCATGCAGCTTGACCAAGCCGTACCCGACACCCTGGCCATGACCCGATCGGGCCATTCCGAGGTGTTTGCGACCTCCAGCATCATGCGCGAAGCACACCATTCGCCGCTGCGGGTGTCCAACGACCTGACCGTACCCATGCCTTTGCCCGGTAGCCATTGAGCGTGGCCGCTTGCAGCGGTCAGGGCACAATGTGGTGGTGTTTTAAGTACCCTGTACCGTATTCAAGGAGTTGTCCGCATGCGCAGTCAAGTGACCGTGACCTGGGGTGAGCCGTCCACCTACCGTTTCGATCTGGAAGAAGTGCAGCCCATGCCTCACGATCTGGCCCGAACATGGCTGGACGAGCAATTCACTTTTTTGGGCTGCGACCCTATCCGGTCCACCGGCAAGGTGCTGACGGCCGACAAGATTTTGTGTGTGGCGCAGGCGGCTGGTGAAGAGCGCTTTCGCGATGAAGCGCACCGGCCTTGGGCCATGGCCTTTGCCAAAGCGGCCAGTGCAGCGCTGGCCAAGCCCGTGGTCACGGTGGACGTGCGGGCACAGGCGCTGTCTTACTGACCCGCGTTTAGCCGCAGGCTCCAGCCCTCAGGGCTATGCGGTACTGCGCGCCAGGGCGGCCAGCAGGCGGGCGTGTACGCCCCCAAACCCGCCGTTGCTCATGCAGACGATGTGATCGCCCGGCCGTGCGGCGGCGCTCACCTGTTCCACCAGTTGGTCGATGGTGTGGGCCACCTGGGCCCGTGCGCCCATGGGTTGCAAGGCCGCTGCGGCGTCCCAGTCCAACCCGCCTGCATGGCAAAACGCGAGGTCAGCGGCCTCCAGGCTCCAAGGCAGTTGCGACTTCATGGTGCCCAGTTTCATGGTGTTGCTGCGAGGCTCAAACACCGCCAGGATGCGGCCACCACCGGCTTGCGCCAGGCTCAACCGGCGCTTGAGCCCGTCCAGCGTTGTTCGGATGGCCGTGGGGTGGTGGGCGAAGTCGTCATACACCGTGATGGAATGGCCTCCGCGCGCCACAGTACCGCGCACCTCCATGCGGCGGCGCACATTTTCGAAGCTGGCCAGGGCCAGCGCCGCTTGCGCTGGCGCCACGCCCACGTGTTCAGCCGCCGCGATGGCGGCCAGCGCGTTGAGCTGGTTGTGGGTGCCGGTCAGCGTCCATTCCACACGCGCTACCACCTGGCCGCGTTGCAGCACGTCAAAGGCATGGGGCTCCCCTTGCGCCGTGAAGTCGCTCACCGCTGCGCCAAAGCTGCGCAGTTCGCTCCACAGCCCCATGTGCAGGACCCGGTCCAGCGACTCCTCAAGCCCGTTGGCCACCACCCGGCCCGAGCCAGGCACGGTGCGCACCAGGTGGTGAAACTGGCGTTCGATGGCGCTCAGGTCGTCAAAGATGTCGGCGTGGTCGAATTCCAGGTTGTTCAAAATGGCAGTTCGGGGCCGGTAGTGCACAAACTTGCTGCGTTTGTCAAAAAACGCGGTGTCGTACTCGTCGGCCTCGATCACGAACACCGGCGCTGTTGCTTCGGCGCTTCGGTCCCGCGATGCCGCCCCTGGCGGACGTTGCGCCGCGCCCAGTCTGGCCGACACACCGAAATTCATCGGGACGCCGCCAATCAAAAAGCCCGGCTGCAGGCCTGCCGATTCCAGAATCCAGGTCAGCATGGCGGTGGTGGTCGTCTTGCCGTGGGTGCCGGCAACCGCCATCACGTGGCGCCCTTGCAACACCTGCTCGGCCAGCCACTGCGGGCCGCTGGTGTAGGGTGCACCGGCTTCGAGGATGGCTTCCATGAGCGGAAACTTCGGTGTTCCGTCGGGGCGTCTGGCACGGCTGATCACATTGCCGACCACATACACATCGGGTGCCAGGGCCATCTGGTCGGCTTCAAAGCCTTCAATCAGATCGATGCCCAGCGCGCGCAGCTGGTCGCTCATGGGGGGGTAGACACCAGCGTCACAGCCGGTGACCCGGTGCCCCGCCTCGCGGGCCAGCGCGGCCAGGCCGCCCATGAACGTGCCACAAATGCCCAGAATATGAATATGCATCCAGCGATTTTAGGCGCCCGTGCGGGAATGGCCGGGGAGGCCCGCAAGCCTGCTTGGCAGCGGGCACAATCTCCGCATGGACGCCTACCGGGACAGCATCAACAACGAAATAGCTGCCGTGGCTGCGCGCCTGGTGGTGGAAGAAGGGCTGGAATACGCCGCTGCCAAGCGCCGCGCCGTGAAGCAACTGGGCCTGAATGCGCGCACCGCCTTGCCCGACAATGCCACCCTGGACGCCGCGGTTCGCGAATACATTGCGGTTTTTTGCCCTGAAACCCAGGCCGTCGAACTCCAGGCGCTGCGTGACGTGGCCCTGCTGTGGATGGGTCGACTGTCCGCCTTTCGTCCGCATCTGGGCGGCGCGGTCTGGCATGGCACCGCCACCCGCCACAGCGATATTTACATACAGCTGTTTTGCGACGACCCCAAGTCGGCCGAGCTGGCGCTGTTGGACCACCGCGTGGAATACCACCCGGGCACGGTCAACGGCTGGCGCGGCGAGCCGGTGCAGGCGCTCACGCTGCGCACCCGCTGCGATGCGCTGGGCCAATGGGTGCTGGTGCACCTGATGGTGCACGACCTCGACGATTTGCGCGGCGCCCTCAAGCCCGACGCACAAGGCCGCAAACCCCGCGGTGATGCGCTCGCCCTGCGCACGCTGATGGCGCAAACCCCCACCGAAACACAAGAGCACTTGCCATGACACCGAACCGACGCACACTTTTGATGACGGGCGTGGCCGCGGCGGCGGGCGCCGCCGGCGTAGGGGTTGCCTGGTGGCGTTACCAGCCCAATCCTGTCGCCACGGATGCCGAGGCCGCCTTCTGGGCCAGCCAGTTTGAGGGTCCGCAAGGCGAGGCGGTGGACCTAGCCAGCTGGCGCGGCAAGCCGCTGCTGGTGAATTTCTGGGCCACCTGGTGCCCGCCCTGTGTGGAAGAGCTGCCTTTGCTCAATGCTTTTTACCGCACCCACGCGCCCCGGGGCTGGCAGGTGCTCGGGCTGGCGGTGGACCAGCCCAGCGCCGTGCGCAGCTTCTTGCAAAAAATACCGCTGGACTTCCCGGTGGGCATGGCAGGCCTGGCCGGTACCCAGCTCAGTCGGGATCTGGGCAACCCCACCGGGGGGCTGCCCTACACCGTGGTCATGGGGGCTGCCGGGACGGTGCTGCACCGGAAAATTGGCAAAGTCTCGGAGGCCGATCTGGCCCAATGGGCCCAGCTGGTCTGACTGCGGTCGGTCGTTCGGGTAGCTCGTCGCACAGGGGCACCCTCAAGTGCGCTCTTTCCGTTACATGCGACAACATTCATTGAAAAACGGGTAAAGACCGCCAATATCGGCGTCAGACCTCTGACGGTTGGGTGCGGCAGGCGTGCCTTTTTGAGTTGATGGCCGGCGACGCCAGCGGCGTTTTCATCGTGTACACTGCGGCACCCGATGGGTTGGCGCGCCTCGATTTGTCTGAATTTGATGGCATTTGAGTCAACTTAAGCGATTTTCGTTGGAGAAACCATGGATTTGAGAAAACTGAAGACCCTGATCGACCTCGTTTCCGAGTCGAACGTGTCTGAGCTGGAAATCACCGAGGCCGAAGGCAAGGTGCGCATCGTCAAGAGCGCCCCCGCTGGTTTTGCAGCACCCGTGTCTTACACCGTTGCTCCGGCGCCCCAGGCCGCGCCTGCAACTGCTGTTGCTGCCGAGTCGCTGGCCCCAGCGGTGCCGGCGGCCGCCGCAGAGCCCACGGGTCACATTGTCAAGTCGCCCATGGTCGGCACGTTCTACCGTGCCTCCAGCCCGGGCGCCAAGCCCTTTGTGGAGCTGGGTGACACGATCAAAGAAGGCGAAACCATCTGCATCGTCGAAGCGATGAAGATCCTCAACGAGATCGAGGCCGACAAGTCGGGCACCGTGACCAAGATTTTGGTGGACAACGGCCAGGCGGTGGAATACGGCCAGCCTCTGTACGTGATCGAATAAAGGGCTTGGCGCGCATGTTCAAGAAAATTCTGATCGCCAACCGGGGGGAGATTGCACTGCGGGTGCAACGGGCTTGCCGGGAAATGGGCATCAAAGCGGTGATGGTGTATTCCGAAGCCGACCGCGACGCCAAATATGTGCGCCTGGCCGACGAGGCCGTCTGCATCGGTCCAGCGTCCAGCACCCACAGTTACCTCAACATGCCGGCCATCATTTCGGCCGCCGAGGTGACCGACGCTGAGGCCATCCACCCTGGCTACGGTTTTCTGTCAGAAAACGCCGATTTCGCCGAACGTGTGGAAAAAAGCGGCTTCACGTTCATTGGCCCAACGCCCGAGTCCATCCGCTTGATGGGCGACAAGGTGTCGGCCAAGCAGGCCATGATCCGCGCCGGTGTGCCCTGCGTGCCCGGCTCCGAAGGTGCTCTGCCGGACGACCCGATCATCATCAAGCGTACCGCCAAGGCGGTGGGTTACCCGGTGATCATCAAGGCCGCGGGTGGCGGCGGTGGGCGTGGCATGCGTGTGGTGCACACCGAGGCGGCTTTGTTGCACGCGGTGCAAACCACCAAAGCCGAAGCCGGCGCTGCGTTTGGCAACCCCGAGGTGTACATGGAGAAGTTTCTCCAGAACCCGCGCCACATTGAAATTCAGATTCTGGCGGACACGCACCGCAACGCCGTGTATTTGGGCGAGCGCGACTGCTCCATGCAGCGCCGCC
This sequence comes from Hydrogenophaga sp. LT287, assembly GCF_055702805.1. Taxonomy (NCBI): domain Bacteria; kingdom Pseudomonadati; phylum Pseudomonadota; class Betaproteobacteria; order Burkholderiales; family Comamonadaceae; genus Hydrogenophaga; species Hydrogenophaga sp. LT287. The sequence goes on from NZ_JBVPZC010000011.1 coordinate 80,019, forward strand.
ACCAGAAGGTGATTGAAGAGGCGCCTGCGCCTGGGATTCCACGCCGCCTGATCGAGAAAATTGGTGAGCGTTGTGCTGCCGCCTGCAAAAAGATCAGCTACCGCGGTGCGGGCACCTTTGAGTTTCTGTACGAAAACGGGGAGTTCTATTTCATCGAAATGAACACCCGTGTGCAGGTGGAGCACCCGGTGACCGAATGGATTTCGGGTGTGGATATTGTGCGTACCCAGATTGCGGTGGCGGCTGGTGAAAAGCTGCCGTTCACCCAGCGCCAGGTGCAGTTGCGTGGCCACTCGATCGAGTGCCGTATCAACGCCGAAGACGCCTACAAGTTCACCCCCTCGCCGGGTCGCATCACCACGTGGCATGCGCCCGGTGGTCCTGGGGTGCGCGTGGATTCGCACGCCTACACCAACTATTTTGTGCCACCCAACTACGACTCCATGATCGGCAAGATCATCGTGCACGGTGACACCCGCGAGCAGGCGCTGGCCCGCATGCGCACGGCGTTGGCCGAGACGGTGATCGAAGGTATCAAAACCAACATCCCGCTGCACCGTGAGCTCATGGTGGACGCCAGCTTCATTGCCGGTGGTACCAATATCCATTACTTGGAAGAATGGCTGTCGCAGCGTGAACGTTGAACCCGATCCCCACCCCCCGGTCGCCGGGACGCTGTTCGAACTGGTCCTGCTGGCGCCAGAGGCTGCCGTTGAGCAGGTCGGCGACGCGCTCGTGGCGCTTGACGCCCTGAGCGTGTCGGTGGAAGATGCCGACGCCCTGACGGAGGCCGAGTCGGCCTTGTTTGGTGAGCCGGGCATGCCGCCGCCCAAAGAGGGCTGGCAACGGTCCCGTGTGGTGGCGCTGTTTCCGCAAGAAGCTGCGGCCCGCGAAGCGGCCACCTTGTTGGCCCTGCAAGACTTCTTTGAAGGCTGCGCCGTGCAGGGCGTGCAGGCGGTTCCCGAGCAGGACTGGGTGCGCTTGACGCAGTCTCAGTTTGCCCCGGTGGACATCACCCCCAGTTTCTGGATCGTGCCCACTTGGCACGAGCCGCCTGCCGCCGCAGAGCAGGTGATCCGGCTCGACCCCGGCCTGGCATTTGGGACCGGTACGCACCCCACCACCCGCATGTGCCTGCGCTGGACCGCGCAGCGCGACTGGTCTGGCCAGCGCGTGCTGGACTACGGCTGCGGCTCGGGTATTTTGGCCATTGGCGCCGCCAAGTTTGGTGCGCGAGACATTGTGGCGGTGGACATCGACCCCGCCGCCGTCGAGTCGACCGGCCTCAACGCTGCGGCCAACCATGTGACGCTGGCCGCGGGTTTGCCCGACCTGGCCCATGGCACGTTTGATCTGGTGCTCGCCAACATTCTGGCCACGCCGCTCAAGGTGCTGGCGCCCTTGCTCTGTGCCCACGTGCGCTCGGGCGGCCACTTGGTGCTGGCCGGCATATTGGCGCGCCAGGCCGATGAATTGCGTGAAGCCTATGCCCCATGGGTGGCATTGAGCGTCAGCGACGAGGCCGATGGCTGGATTCTCATGACCGCGGTCAAGGACTGAGCGTCCTCCCCATGGCTTCCCGCGTGCTGTTCTGGCCGGTCATGCGGGGCTCCATCGCTTCGCGATCCCAGTCCACGCTGTGTAGACAACGCAGCTTGGCGTGCGGGTCGCCTGCAATAATCTGCGCATGAGTTTCACCACCCGCTGTCCCGCTTGCGGCACGATGTTCAGGGTCGTTCCCGACCAGCTGAAAATCTCCGACGGATGGGTGCGTTGCGGGCACTGTACCGACGTGTTTGACGCCACGTTGTACCTCGAAACGTGGGCGCCAGCGGTTCCGACCGCTGAGGGCGATGAGGTCGCCGCTGCCGCGCCCACTGCTGAAACCACGGGACCCGTGCAGCGTCGGTACGATCTGGACGCCGACGCCGACGCCGACGCCGACGCCGACGCCGACGCCGACGCCGACACGCCAGGCTCTGCGGCTTTTTCGATCGCCCCGTCTGAAACCCGTTTGCAGTCTGTTGCCGAGGCGCCCGCCGTCCAGGGGGCGGAAACGCCGCGCCCAGCCGAGCCGGTCGGTGTGGTCGATGCGGCTGTGGTGTTGGATTTGCCCGTCTCGTTTTGGGAGCCTGATCCCGAGCCTGAACCCGCGCAGACCCCCGCTGCCGAAACACCGCCCGAGACCCTTCACGACGCACGCAGCATGCCTGTGGATACCCGCAGCGTGGCCGAGGCGGACAGATGGCTCGCCGAGCCCGCGCCGCTGCTTGCGCACGAGGAGCGTCAAGCGCCAGACGTGATGGATGGGGAAACCCGCGACGCCAGGCCAGAAACCCCCGTGAACGAGGCGTTCCAGGAGCCTGACTCGGATTTTCAAACCGAATTGCAGCAGTTTGCCGCCGGTGCTTCGGGTGCGGCGGCGGCTTCTGTGCCACTGGGTGCGCAAACACCAAACAGCGGTGCGAAGGCGGCAAGCCAGATAGCGTCAACCGCACCACCATCCCCCTCTGAGGCGTTGGACCCATCCGATCCCGAGCCTGGCTTTGTCCGGCAGGCGCGCCGCCGCGCGTTCTGGCACTCGCCTGGCATGCGCGCGCTGCTCTCGGTTTTTGCGCTGTTGCTTGCCCTGGTCTTGATGGTGCAGTGGGCTTTGCATGAGCGGGACGCGTTGGCAGCCTGGCAGCCCCGTTTGGCCCCTGTGCTCAACCAGCTGTGCGCGCCGCTGGGCTGCGAAGTCACACCGGTGCGCCGTATCGACGCGATCGTGATCGACAGCTCGGCACTGGTGCGCCGTCTCGGCAATTTTTATTCGTTTGACCTGGTGCTCAAAAACACCGCGCCGGTGGCGCTGGCGGTGCCGGCGCTTGAACTGAGCCTGACCGACACCCGCGACGCGGTGATTGCGCGGCGGGTATTTCTGCCCGCCGAGTTGCCCGGTGCACCGGCGTTGTTGCCGGCACAAGACTCGGTGACCATCAGTCTGCGCTTGTCGCTCGCCGTGGGCGAGGCCATGCCCATGGCGGGTTACCGTGCCCTGGTTTTTTACCCTTGATTCTGGAAATCCATTTTTATGTCCATCCTCGTTTGCGGTTCGCTGGCCTTTGACACCATCATGACGTTTGAGGGCCGCTTCGCCGAGCAGATTCTGCCCAGCCAGCTGCACATCCTGAACGTGTCTTTTCTTGTGCCCGGTTTGCGCCGTGAGTACGGTGGGTGTGCCGGCAACATTGCCTACGGCCTGCGCCAACTCGGTTCGCCAGCGGTGCCGCTGGCCATGGTGGGCAACGATGCACAGGACTACCTGGGCCGCTTGCAGGCTCTTGGGGTGGACACGCAATTCATCGGTACCACGGCGGGCAACTACACCGCCCAGGCCATGATCATGACCGACCGGGACAACAACCAGATCACGGCCTTTCACCCCGGTGCCATGTCAGACGCCCATGCCAACGCGGTGCCGACCGCTGCGGGTGTGACGCTGGCCATCGTCTCGCCCGATGGGCGCGAAGCCATGCTGCAGCACGCGCAACAACTGCACACCGCCGGTATCCCGTTCGTTTTCGACCCGGGTCAGGGCCTGCCCATGTTCAATGGCGAAGAGCTGACGCATTTCATCGATCTCGCGACCTGGGTCACGGTCAATGACTACGAGGGCAAGATGCTCAGCGACCGCACAGGGCTGGGCTTCGAGGAGATCGCGGCGCGGGTCAACGGACTGATCGTGACCCTTGGCGAGCAGGGTTGTGAAGTCTGGGAGGGTGGTCAAAAAACCTTGGTGCCCGGTGTCAAGGCCGTCGAGGTGTTGGATCCCACCGGGTGCGGCGACGCGTTTCGTGCGGCCTTGCTGCATGGGCTGGCGCAAGGGTGGTCGTTGCCGCGTTGTGCCGAGCTCGGCAACAAAATGGGTGCAGCCAAGATCGCCAGCCGAGGCGGTCAAAACTACCAATTCACGGCCTGAGTTTGCACTGGGCCTTTGCAGTCTCTCGGAGCTGCGTCGCGCGTTCCTGATGCCAGTGGTTTTGCTTGTTTCTGATGAGTCTGGACGCGAACAGTCATAAAAAAAGCCCGGTGCAAAAGCGCCGGGCTTTTTTTCATCTCAAGGACGACTTCAAGGCTTGCTGGAGGTCGGAAACGGCCAGGCAGCCTGAGGGTTCAGTTTCGTCTGTGCTGCAGGCGCCGCAGGTGCTGCCGGCTTTTTAGCCGGCGCGGCTTTTTTTGCAGGAGCCGCCTTCTTCACGGGGGCAGCAGCCTTCTTGGCCGGAGCGGCATTCTTCGCAGGCGCAGCAGCCTTCTTGGCTGGAGCAGCGGCCTTCTTGGCCGGAGCAGCCTTCTTAGCAGGTGCAGCGGCCTTCTTGGCCGGAGCAGCGGCTTTCTTGGCCGGAGCAGCCTTCTTCGCAGGTGCAGCGGCCTTCTTGGCCGGAGCAGCCTTCTTCGCAGGTGCAGCGGCCTTCTTGGCCGGAGCAGCCTTCTTCGCAGGTGCAGCGGCCTTCTTGGCCGGAGCAGCCTTCTTCGCAGGTGCAGCGGCCTTCTTGGCCGGAGCAGCCTTCTTCGCAGGTGCAGCGGCCTTCTTGGCCGGAGCAGCCTTCTTCGCAGGTGCAGCGGCCTTCTTGGCCGGAGCAGCCTTCTTCGCAGGTGCAGCGGCCTTCTTGGCTGGAGCAGCCTTCTTCGCAGGTGCAGCGGCCTTCTTGGCTGGAGCAGCTTTCTTCGCAGGTGCAGCGGCTTTCTTGGCCGGAGCAGCTTTCTTTGCAGGTGCAGCCGCTTTCACGGGTGCGGTGACTTTCTTTGCCGGGGCGGCTTTTTTAGCCGGGGCTTTTTTCGCAGTTGCCATTGTGTTCTCCTTGATCAAGTTGCAAAGAGCACTTCATCCAGTCTTTGTGCTGGTGAAGTGATTCAGCGCCATGGGGTCTCGCGGATGCATCCACAGTGGACCCCAGAGCGTTGAATCGGGTGACAAAACCCCGCCGCTGGCGCGGGTGCGACAGGGGCGGGGTTTTGAATGTTTGTTGTGCATGTGAAGGTTGAATGAGGCAACGCGGCCCTTGGCTGGCCGGGGGACGTCAGTCCCAGGAAAGCGCCCCACCGGTTTGGTATTCGATCACGCGGGTTTCAAAGAAATTGCGTTCCTTTTTGAGGTCGATCATTTCGCTCATCCAGGGGAACGGGTTCTCTTCGTTCGGAAACATGGGCTCCAGACCAATCTGGGTCGCGCGGCGGTTGGCGATGTAGCGCAGGTAGCCTTTGAACATGGATGCATTCATGCCCAGCACGCCGCGCGGCATGGTGTCTTCGGCATAACGATATTCCAGCTCCACCGCCTGCATGAACAAGGCCTTGATTTCAGCCTTGAACTCGGGCGTCCAGAGCATCGGGTTTTCAAGCTTGAGCGCGTTGATCAGATCGATGCCAAAGTTGCAGTGCATGGACTCGTCACGCAGGATGTACTGGTACTGCTCGGCGGCACCCGTCATTTTGTTCTGACGACCCAGCGCCAGAATCTGCGTGAAGCCGACATAAAAGAACAGACCTTCCATTAGGCAGGCAAACACGATCAGGCTCTTGAGCAGCGTCTGGTCGTCTTCGGGTGTGCCGGTGTGGAAGTTCGGGTCCATGATCGCCTCGATGAAAGGGATCAGGAACTGGTCCTTGTCGCGGATCGACTGGACTTCGTTGTAGGCGTTGAAAATTTCGGACTCGTCCAGCCCCAGCGACTCCACGATGTACTGGTAGGCGTGCGTGTGAATCGCTTCTTCAAAGGCCTGGCGCAGCAGGAACTGGCGGCACTCGGGCGCTGTGATGTGGCGGTAGGTGCCCAGCACGATGTTGTTGGCGGCCAGCGAGTCGGCGGTCACAAAGAAGCCGAGGTTGCGCTTGACGATGCGGCGCTCATCTTCGGTCAGACCGTTGGGGTCTTTCCAGAGCGCGATGTCGCGGCTCATGTTCACTTCCTGCGGCATCCAGTGGTTGGCGCAGGTGGCCAGGTATTTCTCCCAAGCCCACTTGTATTTGAACGGCACCAGCTGGTTGACGTCGGTCTGGCCGTTGATGATGCGCTTGTCGGCCGCGTTGACGCGGCGTGCTGCAGGCGCTGGGGAGGTGGATGTTGCGAACGAAGATGCTGGATGCGGCGCTCCCAAGGGGGGCGCTTGAAAGCCGGTCATGGGCGGTGCCACGGGGCTGGTCGCTGGCTTCGATGAGGGCGTGATTTGATCGTCCCAGGTCAACATAGATGGTTCCAATTCTGCGAATTATCAAAGTGTCTGCATCAAAAGCAAAGGGCTCATGTGTGACGGTGCTTGTTTGTGTTGCGGTGTCGCATCGAAAGTCCGATGTTCGACACCACAACACACGCGAATGGCCGCGTCAGCGGTCACTGGCAGGCTTCACAGCCGGGGTCGTCGATGGCGCAAAACTTGATGTCAGTGGCGGGTTCAACAGCGGTCGGCGCAGCCTGTGTCACCGACATGCCAGCGTCGCCCGACGACATGGCCACAGCGTTCAACTGACCGGTGCGGCCAGTGGACTTTTCAACCTGTGTGGCCGAGGTGGTGCGCAAGTAGTAAGTGGTCTTGAGGCCACGCAGCCAGGCGAGTTTGTAGGTGTCGTCGAGCTTCTTGCCCGAGGCGCCAGCCATGTAAATGTTCAGGCTTTGCGCCTGGTCGATCCACTTCTGGCGGCGCGCTGCGGCTTCCACCAGCCACAGCGGTTCCACTTCAAACGCGGTGGCGTAGAGCGCCTTCACTTCTTGCGGCACGCGGTCGATGGGGCGCAGTGAGCCGTCGAAGTGCTTGAGGTCCATCACCATCACGTCGTCCCACAGGCCCAGGCGCTTGAGGTCTTTCACCAGGTAGCTGTTGATGACGGTGAATTCACCCGACAGGTTGGACTTGACCGACAGGTTGCCGAAGCAAGGCTCAATGGACGCGTCCACGCCGATGATGTTGGAGATGGTCGCGGTGGGCGCGATGGCCACGCAGTTGGAGTTGCGCATGCCGTCGGTGGCGATCTTCTGGCGCAGAGCGTCCCAGTCGAGGGTGGCCGAGCGGTCCACGTCCACATAGCCGCCGCGTGCGTTGGCCAGCATGTCCAGCGTGTCGAGCGGCAAGACGCCCTGGTCCCACAGCGAGCCTTTGTAGCTGGCGTAGCGGCCGCGCTCGCGGGCCAGTTCGGTGGAGGCCCAGTAGGCGTAGTAGCAGACGGCTTCCATCGAGCGGTCGGCAAAGTTCACCGCGTCGCCCGAGGCATAGGGCACGCGCAACTCGTACAGCGCGTCCTGGAAGCCCATGATGCCCAGGCCCACTGGGCGGTGGCGCATGTTGGAGTCACGCGCCTTTTTCACCGCGTAGTAGTTGATGTCGATCACGTTGTCGAGCATGCGCATGGCGGTCTTGATCGTGCGTTGCAGCTTGTCGTGGTCGATGCCGCCGTCTTTCAGGTGCTGCAGCAGGTTGATCGAACCCAGGTTGCACACTGCGGTTTCGGTGTCGCTGGTGTTGAGCGTGATCTCGGTGCACAGGTTGCTGGAGTGCACCACGCCAGCGTGCTGCTGCGGGCTGCGCACGTTGCAGGCGTCCTTGAACGTGATCCAGGGGTGGCCGGTTTCAAACAGCATGGTGAGCATCTTGCGCCACAGGTCCGATGCAGGCACCTTGCGGCTGGGCTTGATCTCGCCGCGCTCGGCCTTGGCTTCGTAGGCGACATAGGCGCGCTCAAAGTCGGCACCAAACAGGTCGTGCAGGTCGGGCACGTTGTTGGGTGAAAACAGGGTCCAGTCGCCCTTTTCCATCACGCGCTTCATAAACAGGTCGGGGATCCAGTTGGCCGTGTTCATGTCGTGCGTGCGGCGGCGGTCGTCGCCGGTGTTCTTGCGCAGCTCCAGGAACTCTTCAATGTCCAGGTGCCAGGTTTCCAGGTAGGTGCAGACCGCGCCCTTGCGCTTGCCGCCCTGGTTCACTGCCACGGCGGTGTCGTTCACCACTTTCAGGAACGGCACCACGCCTTGCGATTCGCCGTTGGTGCCCTTGATGTGGCTGCCCAGCGCACGCACACGGGTCCAGTCGTTGCCCAGGCCGCCGGCAAACTTGGACAGCAGCGCGTTTTCCTTGATCGATTCGTAGATGCCGTCGAGGTCGTCGGGCACGGTGGTCAGGTAGCAGCTGGAGAGCTGCGAACGCAGCGTGCCGCTGTTGAACAGCGTGGGCGTGGACGACATGAAGTCGAACGACGACAGCACTTCGTAGAACTCGATCGCGCGGGCTTCGCGGTCAATCTCATTGAGCGACAGGCCCATGGCCACGCGCATGAAGAAAGCCTGCGGCAGCTCGATGCGGCTCTTGCGCACGTGCAGGAAGTAGCGGTCGTACAGCGTCTGCAGGCCGAGGTAATCAAACTGCAGGTCGCGCTCGGGCTTGAGCGCGGCGCCCAGGCGGGCCAGGTCGAACTGTTGCAGGCGTTCGTCCAGCAGGTCGTTCTGAACGCCCTTTTTGATGAACTGGGGGAAGTAGTCGGCGTAGCGCGCACCCATTTCGCTGGACGGCACTTCTTCGCCAATCACTTCCTTGACAATGGTGTGCAGCAGCAGGCGCGCGGTGGCGTAGGTGTAGTCCGGGTCTTTCTCGATCAGGGTGCGCGCCGCCAGGATGGACGCTTTGTAGACCTCTTCGATGGGCACGCCGTCGTACAGGTTGCGTTTGGTCTCGGCGACGATGGGGTCGGCCTTGACGTCTTTGCCCAGACCCTTGCAGGCGTCTTCGATCAGGTGCTGCAGGCGGTTCAGGTCGAGCGGCACGCGTTGACCGCCGTCCGTGACGTGCAGCAGGGCCTCGGCTGGCTGGCTCGCTTCTGCCTGGTGGGCGCGTTCCTGGGTGCGGCGCTCGCGGTACAGCACGTAAGCGCGGGCGACTTCGTGGTGGCCGCTGCGCATGAGGCCCAGTTCCACATGGTCCTGCACGTCTTCAATGTGGAAGGTGCCGCCCCCCGGACGCGAGCGCATCAGCGCACGCACCACGTTTTGCGTCAGACCGTCCACCGTTTCGCGCACGCTGGCAGACGCAGCGCCCTGGGTGCCGTGCACAGCCAGAAAGGCTTTCATCAACGCCACCGCGATTTTGCTGGGCTCAAACGGCACCACCGCGCCGTTGCGTCGGATGATCTGGTAGTTGGCGAAAACCGCGCTGGATGAGGCCAGGGACACAGCGCTGGCGGCACCGGCGCCAGACGGGGCGGTTGCGGTGAACATGGGGGCGGTGGATGGGGCAGTCTGCATGGTTCCTCTTTCGATTGTTGTGTTGGGCTTGTCCAACCTGGTGCGCAGGTGGGCGGCCGGACTTCGGTGGGCAGTGACCGGGGTCAAAATCGGTTGAGACGGTGCCGCGTGGCGCACGAACAGCGGTGTTGGCGCGTCGCAGCGGGTCTTGCCGGTGAGAAATGCGCGGTCACTGCGAAAGCGCAGCGCACACTATATCTGGTGTGTCGGGGCTGTTCAAGCCACTACCGGTAGTGTTTGTGGGAATTTTCGTGGCGAAGCACGCTGCGCTTTTCGTCTGGTAAAAAAAGACATCCCTGTGTGCCCATGGGCCGGCCCCGCGCCACGCCGCACACACGCTGGCGTTCTCTGCCTCGGCTCTATTTTGGTCAACATCGGCGGTGGTTTCCGGCCGGTTTGCGGCTGAAACCCCCGTCAAATCAAGCGAAGCGGCGTGGCCATGGCCCCGAAAACTGGCTGGTTTCAAGCGTTGCGCGGGCGTGAAAAAATTGTGTCTTCGGGGAAACAATCGGCCGACCAGCCGAGCCGGGTTTGCAGTTCAGCCCAGTCGAACCCCGGGCCCGGGTCTTGTTTGCGGCCCGGCGCGATGTGTTCGTGGCCCGCAATGTGCGCGATGGGGTAGCGTTCGCCCAATCGCGCGCACAACTGCACCAGGGTGGCGTATTGAGGGGCTTCGAAGCGTTTGCCTTCCAGACCTTCGAGTTCAATGCCAATCGAGTCGTCGTTGCACTGGTTGCGACCCCGCCAGCAAGAGATGCCAGCGTGCCACGCCCGCGCATCGGCGTCGACAAACTGCACCAGCTCGCCGTCGCGCCGAATGAAAAAATGCGCGGACACTTCCATGCCTCGAATCTGTTCAAAGTAAGGATGCGCCGTCCAGTCGAGCCGGTTGGTGAACAGCTGTTCCACCTCGGGTCCCCCATATTGCCCCGGAGGCAGGCTGATGGAATGGATCACCACCAGGTCGATGCTGGCGCCCGGCGGGCGCGGCCCGAAGTTGGGGGAAGGGCAGGCCCGGGCCGCCTGGAGCCAGCCGGCCTGCCACTGCGAGGGCGCTGGCGGGTCGGTGCGGTCAGCTGGCATCGCTGTCGTCGGGTTCGGCGTCTGAAGGCATGGCGATGCCCAGGCGCTGGATGCGGTAGCGCATCTGCCGCAAGTTGAGCCCCAGCCGGGCGGCGGCGGCGGTGCGGTTGAAGTCGGCTTCTTTGAGGGCCTTGAGCAATACTTGGCGCTCTTGATCGTCCAGGTAGGTTTGCAGGTCGCGCGGGATCTCGGCAGGGTTGTCTAGCGCCGCCGTGGGCGTGGCCAAGGCGGCAGGCGCGGGCTCGGCGTGTGCTGCGCGCTGTTCGGCATCGCCGAAATCGCTGGGCTCCAGGGTCTCGCCGGTGCTGAGTGCCATGGCCCGCTGCAGCAGGTTTTCAAGCTCGCGCACGTTGCCGGGCAGTTCGCGCGACTGCAGCCACGCCAGCGCCTCTGGGGAGAGTGCTGGCACCGGCAACCCCGACTCGGTGCATATGCGTTGCAAGAGCGCGTGGGCGAGCTCGGGCAGGTCTTCGCGCCGCTCGCGCAGGGCGGGTGTGCGCAGCTCGATCACGTTGAGGCGGTAAAACAGGTCTTGCCGGAAATCGCCGCTGTGCACCAGGGCGGCCAGATCGCGGTGGGTGGCACTGACCAGCCGCACGTCGACGGCTTCTTCTTGCACGCCACCGAGCGAGCGCACCCGCCGTTCCTGAATGACGCGCAGCAGCTTGGCTTGCATGGCCAGGGGCAAGTCGCCAATTTCGTCCAGAAACAGGGTGCCGCCCTTGGCCGCCTGGAAGTAGCCTTCGCGGTCTTGGGTGGCGCCAGTGAAGGCGCCTTTGCGGGAGCCGAAGAACTCGGACTCGATGAGGTTTTCAGGAATGGCACCGCAGTTGACGGCCACAAACGGGCCTTTGGCGCGGTGGCTGCACTCGTGCACCGCGCGCGCCACCAGCTCTTTGCCGGTGCCCGATTCGCCCAGGATCAGCACCGGCGCCATGCTGGTGGCCACCTTTTCAATGCGGCTTTTGATTTGCACCACGCAGGGTGATGCGCCGACGATGCGCGCCAGCGAGGCCACGCCGCTCGGCGGCGGTGGCGCCACCGGGCGAACTGTGCCGTTGCCAGCGCTGTCTGGGCGCCCTGCCAGCGGCAAGCGCTGGCTCTGCAAGGCCGACTGCACAGCTGCGCGCAGCTGTTTGAGGTCGACCGGTTTGGTCAGGTAGTCAAAGGCGCCCGTTTTGAGCGCCTCCACCGCGTTTTCGGCCGAGCCGTAGGCGGTGATGACGATGCTTTTTTCGCTGCGCTGCTGGGTGTTGAGCTCGCGCAGCAGTTCCAGGCCCAGGCCGTCGGGCAGGCGCATGTCGGTGATCAGCACGTCAAAGCGCTGCTGCGCAAGCCACTCGCGGGCCTGGGTGAGGTCGGGTGCCGACACCACCTCGTAGCCTTCGCGCAGCAGCGTCAGTTCGTACAGCGTGCGCAGGTCGGGCTCGTCGTCAACAACGAGGATGGAAGCGCGGGGTGGAGCGGACATGTTCAAGGGGCCGGGCAGGCGGTCAGCGAATGGTGAGCGGGGCATCGCCCGGCCGCAGCTGGCTGGGCTGGGTGCGGCTGGGCACCGAGTCGCCAGGCGGGTACGACAGGCTTTGCTGGACCGGGGTGCGGCTGCCATGGGCGGCCGGCATGACCACGTAAAACTCGTTGCCGTCGCGCTGGTCCAGCCGGGTGCGTTGGTAGGCAATTTGGGCGCCATAGCGCTCGCACAGCTCGCGGCAGATGTAGAGGCCTAGGCCGCTGGAGCGGCTTTCAGACGAGAAAAACGGCTCAAACAGGTGGCGCAGCACGCTGGCTTCAAGGGGGCTGCCGTCGCTCCAGACCGACAGTCGAATGCGGTCGTTGCCGGCCGGCTGGGTAATGACACGGATGGAGGAGGGCGTGCCGCTGGCGTGGCGCTTGGCGTTGTCAAGCAAATTTACCAGCAGGCGGCGGATGTGTTCGGGGTCAAACGCCACATGCGCTGCAGGCGCGTGCGGGTGCACGCCCAGCACACCCTGTGCCTGGTTTTGGCGTGTCCATTCGTGGGTGATCTGGCGAACCGTCTGGTCCAGCGGCAGCACCAAGGCGGCGGCTTCGTTCGGGCTGGGCTGGGCGCGGGCCACATTGAGGATGTCGTCGACGATGCGGGCCAGGCGCTGGGCGTTTTGGTCGATCATGCGGGTGAGCCGCTTTTGCCCCGCGTCTTGCACCTCTTCGTCCAGCAAGGCATTGGCCTGGGTGATGGCCGACAGCGGGTTGCGGATCTCATGCGCCACCGCCGCTGACAGGCGGCCCATGGAGGCGAGTTTTTCGGTGCGCACACGCGCTTCGACTTCGCGCAGGTCTTCCAAGAACAGCACGCACAGGCCCGCGCCGTGGCTGCCTTGCGTGGTCAGCCGTGTGCGGGCAAACAGCCGGTGGGTGGTTTGTTCGTCTTGCGCAATGGTGATTTCAGCCTCCAGCGGGTGCCCCAGCAAAAACGTCTCGTGCACCAGGTTGGACAGCCCTTCCCAGTTGGGGCGGGCCGACAGCAGCAGTTTGGCCGCGTGGGGGTAGGCCTCGCCCATGAGCATGGTTTGTGCAGCCGGGTTGGCATTGCGCACAACGCCGTGGGTGTCCACCACCAGCACGCCTTCGCTCAGTCCGGCGATCACGAGTTCGTTCACCTGGGCTTGTGTGCGGGCAGCCGCCTGGCTGCTTTGGGCCACCGCTTCTTCACGGGCCAGCCGCAGCGCGAGCTGGTTGGCCAGCACCGCGACCAGAAAGAAACCGGTGCCGGTGAGGCCGGTTTGCAGCAAGCGCGCGGTGGACACATCGCTCAGCAGCTGGGCGCTGAGCCAGGCCTCACCAAGCAAAAACAAGGTGACGCTGGCCGCGGTGGCCAGCGCCAGGACCAGCGGCCCGAGAATAGAGGCCAGCAGCACCGGCAAGGCAAACAGGGGCGTGTAGTTGATGCCGCCTTGCTGCACATATTGCAGCACCGCAAACACCAGCACATCGACGCCAATGGTCAGCAGCCATTGCAGGTGAAACGGTTGGCCTTGCTGGATGGGGCGCGACCAGATCAGCACCGCCAGCGCCGCGCTCAGGTGCAGGGCACACACCACCACCAGCCAGTGCGGCCCACCGGTGCCCGTGACCACCACAAACACCTGCAGCGCCAGCAGCACGGCGGCAATGAACACCCGTGCCCGCATGAACGCCCGCCACAGCCGCACAAACGACCGCACGCGCTGCTCCCGCCCATGCGTGCTGTGGCTTTCCAGCCCCGAAAACCACGACGGGGCGAATTGGGACGGCCGTTCCTGCGCCATGTCAGTGACGCCCGGCCGCCCGAAGGCACTGACGCACCCCCCCGGGGGGCAGCGAACGAAGTGAGCGTGGGGGTTGTTTCATCTCAGTGACGCCCGGGCCCCGAAGGCGCTGACGCACGGCCTCGGCGCCCACCGCGCTCACGACCCCGCGCCTTCGCTCAGCTGCCGGTGTTCTGCGCTGCAATAGGCGCCTTGGCGGCCTTGCACGGCTTCGCTTTCGGGCAGGTGCGTGCCGCAGTGCAGGCAGGCCACCATGATGGTGGGCTTGCGTGGGGTTGGCTTTTTTCGGGCCGCCGGGCGCTGTGTGCTGGCGTCATCGGTCAGGCGGTTGTTGCGCCAGACCCAGAAGGCCACCAAAACCACGGCCAGAACGAGCAGGTATTTCATGAAATCGATCGGTCAGGCGCGTTGCAGCACCACTTCAAGCACAAAGCGGGAGCCGGCGTAACCCAGCAGCAGAAAACCAGCGCCCAGATAGAGGGTGCGCGCCGCCATGCGACCGCGCCAGCCCAGGCGCCAGCGGCCCCACAACAGCACGCCGATGGTGAGCCAGGAGAGCACGGAAAAGGCGGTTTTGTGGTCCCACACCCAGCGGTGGTTCAGAGCTTCGGAAAACCACCAGCCGGCCAGCAGCGTAGCGCTGAGCAGGGCAAACCCGGCCGCGAGAAAGCGAAAGGTCAGCCGCTCCAGCATCAGCAAGGGCATGGCGGAGTCGGTCGTGGTGCCCTGGCGCATGGCTTTTTCGGCGCGCTGCATCAGCCAGGCATGCACCACGGCGGCGCCAATGAGGCCATAAGAAGAGATGCCCAGCGCCCAGTGCAGCGGCAGCCACGAAGAACGCAGCGCCGGGTAGGGCGAACCCGGGAACAGCAACGCCAGCAACACCGTGACGGTGCCCAGCGCAGCCAGCGTCCAGCGGGCCCGAAACTGCGGGTACAGGCGGCTTTCCACCAGGTAGACCGTGAGCACCAGCCACGCCGTGACCGACAGGGCCGGCGCAAAGCCAAAGCGCGCGGGTTGTTCGAACAAGCCCGTGACGAGCACCAGTAGGTGCAGCAGCCAGGCCGTGGCCAGCACGGCGCGGGTTTGCTTCGGCGTCATGCGGGGGTGCGCCCAGGCCAGCACGGCATACGACAGCGCCGCCACGGCGGACAGCAGGGCAGCGGGTGGGTTCGACCAGAGGGCGGGCAGCAGGTTCATGGGATCCGCGTTGTACGCCGCAGTCAGGCGGCGTGATGCACAGCTAAAATCATTCGCACAGTTTAACGGTCTTGCCCGGACAGACCCCGTTGGGGCCCGGCCAGTCCCACCGATGCACGCGGGCCTTCAGGCCCGCACCGCAGACGCCGCTGCCGCGGCCCCTTCACCGTCCCGAGCACCCCATGGCCTCAGCCCTCTCCGACCGCCTCTCACGCATCGTCAAGGAAATGCGTGGCCAGGCCCGCATCACCGAAAGCAACGTCACCGACATGCTGCGCGAGGTGCGCATGGCCCTGCTGGAGGCCGACGTGGCCTTGCCGGTGGTGCGCGACTTCATTGCCCGGGTGAAAGAAAAGGCGCTGGGCCAGGAGGTGGTGGGTTCGCTGTCGCCGGGCCAGGCGCTGGTGGGCATCGTCAACCGCGAGCTGGTCGCCACCATGGGCGCTGGCGTGGCCGACATCAACCTTGCGGCCCAGCCGCCGGCGGTGATCTTGATGGCCGGTCTGCAAGGTGCCGGTAAAACCACCACCACCGCCAAGCTGGCCAAACACCTGATCGAAAAGCGCAAGAAGAAGGTGCTGACCGTGTCGGGCGACGTGTACCGCCCCGCGGCCATTGAACAGCTCAAGACCGTGACCGCCCAGGCCGGCGCCGAGTGGTTCCCCAGCACGCCCGACCAAAAGCCGGTGGACATTGCACGCGCCGCCATCGACTACGCCAAGCGCCATTACTTTGACGTGCTGCTGGTGGACACCGCCGGCCGCCTGGCGATTGACGAAGCGCTGATGCGCGAGATTCAGGAACTGCACGCGGTGTTGAACCCGGTGGAGACGCTGTTTGTGGTGGACGCCATGCAGGGTCAGGACGCGATCAACACCGCCAAGGCGTTCAGCGCGGCACTGCCGCTCACCGGCATCATCCTGACCAAGCTCGACGGCGATTCGCGTGGTGGCGCGGCCTTGTCGGTGCGGCAGATCACCGGCGCGCCCATCAAGTTCGCGGGTGTGTCGGAAAAAATCGACGGCCTGGAGGTGTTTGACGCCGAGCGCCACGCCGGCCGCATCCTGGGCATGGGCGACATCCTGGCGCTGGTGGAGCAGGTGACCGCTGGGGTGGACATGGCGGCGGCTCAGAAGCTCGCGGCCAAAGTCAAAACCGGCGAAGGCTTTGACCTGAACGACTTTCTGGACCAGATCCGCCAGATGAAGCAAATGGGCGGCTTGTCCAGCCTCATGGACAAGCTGCCCAGCGGCATGGCCGCCAAGGCCAGCGAAGCCGACCTGACGCGCGCCGAGAAAGACATCAAGCGCAAGGAAGGCATCATTTGCAGCATGACGCAGCGCGAGCGCACCAAGCCCGAGATCATCAAAGCCACGCGCAAGCGCCGCATTGCCGCTGGCGCGGGCGTGCACGTGCAAGAAGTCAACCGCCTGCTCAAAGAGTTTGAGCAGATGCAGGGCATGATGAAAAAGATGAAGGGCGGCGGCCTCATGAAGATGATGAAGCGCATGGGCGGCATGAAAGGCATGCCCAAGTTGCCTGGCATGGGTTGACCGAAGTCAAGCGGCTTGCCAGATCGGCAGCCCATACTCCGCCCCATGCTGTCCGGTCTTGAAATTCTCTTTGCCGTGGTGTGCCTGGCGGCTGCCTTGTGGCTGCGCCCCTGGCGCATGTTGACCGGTGCGTTGCTGACACCCGCGCTGGCGGCTGTGGTGTTGCTGCCCGGTCTGTGGCTGCTGCCGCAAGCCCTGCCCCAGGGTTTGGCGATCCAGTTTTCGGGCGCCAGCCTGCTGGTGCTCATGCTCGGCTGGCCGCTGGCTGTGCTGGCGTTGTCGCTAGTGGCGCTGGCTGTGTGGGGGATCGGCCCTGCCGATGCCTGGTCGGTGCTGTCGCAGTGGGTCTGGGTTGGGCTGGTGCCTGCCACACTGGCGCTGGGTATCGGTGTGCTGTTGCGGCGCTGGCTGCCGCCCAACCCGTTCATTTACACCCTGGGTCGCGGCTTTCTGGGCACGGCGGTCGCGGTTTTTGTGTCGGGCGTGCTGATGGAGCTGCTGCACCGCCTGGCCGGTGCCCCGGCGCTGGAACAAGCCCTGGTGGCACGCTGGCTCATGGCCTGGGGCGATGCATTTTTAACCGGCATGTTTGCCGCCATCTGCGTGGCTTTTGCGCCGCAGTGGCTGGCCACCTGGTCGGACGCCCGCTATTTGAAATAGTGCCCCTACGCTTCCCACTGCGTTGGGTTCGCTGCCCCCGAATTCAAGCGGTTTCGCGCACCAGCACCTCGCCGCGCAGCGTGTAGCCGTTGGTCTCGGTGATGGTCAGGTCCACCATCTGGCCCACGAGGCGGGCTGCGTTCGGGCCGGCCGGGAAGTTGACCACGCGGTTGCATTCGGTGCGGCCCATCAGCTCGGGCACGGCTGCGCTGGACTTGCGCGACGGGCCTTCCACCAAAATGCGCTGCACCGTGCCCACGCGGCTGGCGCTGATGCGCGCCACGTTCGCCTCCAGGGCGGCCTGCAGTTGCTGCAGGCGCTGCAACTTCACCGCGTGCGGCGTGTCGTCGGGCAGGTTGGCTGCGGGCGTGCCGGGGCGGGGGCTGAAGATGAAGCTGAAGCTGATGTCGTAGCCCACATCGTCAATGAGCTTCATCATTTTCTGGAAGTCTTCCTCGGTCTCGCCGGGGAAACCCACAATGAAGTCGCTGCTCATGGCCAGGTCGGGCCGAATGGCGCGCAGCTTGCGCACCGTGCTCTTGTATTCCATGGCGGTGTAGCCGCGTTTCATGGCCATGAGGATGCGGTCCGAACCGTGTTGCACCGGCAGGTGCAGGTGGCTCACCAGCTTGGGGATTTTGGCGTAGGCCTCGATCAGACGCGGCGTGAATTCGTTGGGGTGGCTGGTGGTGTAGCGGATGCGCTCAATGCCGGGAATGTCGGCCACGTATTCCAGCAAGAGCGCAAAGTCGGCGATCTCGCTGGTGTCGCCCATCTTGCCGCGGTAAGCGTTCACGTTCTGGCCCAGCAGCGTCACCTCGCGCACGCCCTGGTCGGCCAGCCCGGCCACTTCCACCAGGACGTCGTCAAACGGCCGGCTCACTTCTTCGCCCCGGGTGTAGGGCACCACGCAGTAACTGCAGTATTTGGAGCAGCCTTCCATGATGCTCACAAAGGCCGACGACCCTTCCACCCGCGCCGGGGGCAGGTGGTCAAATTTTTCGATTTCGGGAAAGCTGATGTCCACCTGCGGCAGCGCCTGGCGCGCGCGCTGGTTCAGCATTTCTGGCAGGCGATGCAGGGTTTGCGGGCCAAACACCACGTCCACATAGGGCGCGCGCTTGATGATTTCGGCGCCTTCCTGGCTGGCCACGCAGCCGCCCACGCCAATGAGCACGCCTTTTTCCTTCAGGTGCTTCACGCGGCCCAGGTCGGAAAACACCTTTTCCTGCGCTTTCTCCCGCACCGAGCAGGTGTTGAACAGAATCAGGTCGGCCTCTTCCACGTCCTGCGTCTGGGTGTAGCCCTGGGCCGCGCCCAGCACGTCGGCCATCTTGTCCGAGTCGTACTCGTTCATCTGGCAACCAAAGGTTTTGATAAAGACTTTTTTGTGCATATGGGTTACCCCCTGCGCCGCTGCGCGGCTTCCCCCCAGAAGGGGGACCACGCCTGTGGCCCGGCGAAGCCGGTTCCATGGCGTGTGCTGAATGGGGCCTGTGTGGGTGGGAGAGATCAGGGTTTGGCGAGCGGGCGCTTTTCAGCGGCCTCAGCGGGCGTGAGGATCCAGGCCTCGTGCACCATGCCGTTGGGCTCCAGCAGGTAGTTCACGGTCAGTTCCTGGCCCACCAGCGCGCCCGACATCACCAGCATGTTGGTGGTGTTGCGAATGCGCGAGCCCGGCGAGAGCCGCGCAGGCTTGCCGTCCAGGCTGATGACGGGGGGTTGCACCACCACCAAGGTGCCGCGCAGGGCTGCGGCAGGAAACTGGCGCGATTGTGTTTGGGCCTGCGCGGCCGGCCAGAAGCCCAGGGCCAGCAGGCACAGCGCCAGCGCGGCGCCGCGGCGGCCGGTGGCTTGAGGGGAAAAGCAGCGGTTCATGGTGTCCATCCAGAGGCTGTGAAAGGCAATCGGTCGGCCGCCGGGCAGGCCCGGGCGGCAACCCAAATTGTCTCACGCCCCGGCTCAGTGCGCGTCGGGTGCCGGGCGGTCCGCATCCTCCAGCGGGTACGCGTCGGCCACATAGGCCGGTCCCTTCATCACCATCACAATGAACGCGCCAATGGCCACGGTGAGCACCATCGACCAGAAGAAAATCACCATGCCAATGGCCAGGATGTCGATGGTATGGATGCGGGTGGCCACGTCCATTTCGCTGCCGCTCCAGGGGAAGCAGCGCGCCAGCAGTGCCACCAGCGCGGGCAGCGCACTGCCCAGCCACAAAGCCTTGGGCAGTTTGCGCAGCACCACGCGCTCCAGGCCTGCGGGGGTTTGCTGAAAGCCGGGCCAGATGTTGAGCAGATTCATGGTGGCGACTTGGTGAAACAGGGCAGTTTTGACCCGATACACCAATGTAGGCTGCACAATCTGTTTTGTCTAGGACAAAATGCAGGGCCATTCGTTTCTTAGCGTTTTATTTCAGGAGTCGACTCATGGTTCGTTTCACGATCTCCCATTGGCCGCTCCGCCCTTGCGGGGTGGTCCAAGGCGCCACCGGCGGCTGAACGCGCAACGCCATGAGCTACAGCGTGGTCTGGTTCAAACGCGACCTGCGCGTGCACGACCACGCGGCGCTGCACCAGGCCGCCGCGCGCGGGCCGGTGCTGTGCCTGTATGTGGTGGAGCCCAGCCTGTGGGCCGAGCCCGACGCGGCCACCCAGCACCTGCATTTTTTGCGCGAAAGCCTGCTGGATTTGCACGGCGAGCTGAAAGCGCTGGGCGCCCGCCTGCACGTGGTCACTGGTGAAGTGACCGATGTGCTGTCGCGCCTGATGGCGCTGGCGCCGTTTGAAGCGCTGTACGCCCACGAAGAAACCGGCAACGCCGCCACCTACCGGCGCGACTTGGCGGTGGGCCGCTGGTGCCGCGCCAACGGTGTGGCCTGGCAAGAGACGCCCCAGTTTGGCGTGGTGCGCCGCTTGCCCAGTCGCCAGCGCTGGCAGAGCCAGTGGGCCGCGCACACCGGCGCGCCGTGCGTGTTGGCGCCCGCCGAGCTCAGCCCCGTGCCGCTGCCGTGGCGCGAGCCCGCCATGCCCGGCACGGCCCAGTTGGGCTTGCTGGACCCCGACCCGCCCCTGCGCCAGCGCGGTGGGCGCGCCCAGGGTCTGGCTGTGCTGCACGAGTTTCTGGACGCCCGCAGCACCCAGTACCGGGGTGGCATTTCGTCGCCCCTGCGGGCGCCCAGCGCTTGTTCGCGCTTGTCGCCCTACCTGGCGCTGGGCTGCCTGAGCCTGCGCGAGGTGGTGCAAGCCACCCGCGCGCACCTGGCCCAGCTGCCGCCCGAGGCCAGCCGCCAGCAGCAGGGGCTGGCCGCGTTCATGAGCCGGCTGGTGTGGCACTGCCATTTCATTCAGAAGCTGGAAGACGAGCCCGAACTGGAATGGCGCAACCTGCACCGGGGCTACGACGGCCTGCGCGACGAAGCGGGCAACCCGGCCCACCTGGAGGCCCTGATGCAGGGCCGCACCGGCTGGCCCATGGTGGACGCCTGCGTGGCCATGTTGCGCGAGACCGGGTGGCTCAACTTTCGCATGCGGGCGATGCTGGTGTCGGTGGCGGCTTACCCGCTGTGGCTGCACTGGCGCCCGGTGGGGCTGTGGCTGGCGCGCCAGTTTCTCGACTACGAGCCCGGCATCCACTGGAGCCAGCTGCAAATGCAGAGCGGCACCACCGGCATCAACACCACCCGGGTTTACAACCCGCTCAAGCAGGCGCGCGACCACGACCCGCACGGCCACTTTGTGCGCCGCTGGCTACCCGCCATGCGCCGCGTGCCCGACGCCTGGCTGTTTGAACCCTGGCGCATGCCGCCCGACGTGCAGGCGCGCTGCGGCGTGCGGGTGGGTGTGGACATTGCCATGCCGCTGGTCGACCTGGAGGTGGCCACCCGCGAAGCCAAGGCGCTGCTGCATGCGCGGCGGGCGCAGCCCGAGGTGCGGGCCGGCAAAGCCGCCATTGTGGAGAAACATGGCTCGCGCCAACGCCGCACGCCAGCGCGTGCAAAGGCCGGGCCTGTGACGGACCCGGGCCAGGCTTCCTTGTTTTGACCCGGCTCGCTGGCGCGCGACAATCCGGCCACCTTGCTACAAACCGGAGACACCATGGCCCGCCTGCAACCCCTGCCGCCAAGCACCACGCCTGAGCTCAAACCCCATTTCGACTTTTTTCTGGGCACGTTCGGCTTCACGCCCAACAGCGTGCTCACCATGCAGCGCAAGCCCAAGCTGGCCCAGGCGCTGGCGGTGATGAACGCCGCCGTGATGGACCCCGAAGGCGAGGTGGACCTGGGCTTTCGCCGCCTGGTGGGGCATGTTGTGAGCAAGGTCTCGGGCTGCCTGTATTGCCAGGCACACACGCTGCTGGGTGCCAAAAATTTTGGCGTCAGCGACGCCAAGCTGGCCGACGTGTGGACCTATGCCAGCAGCCCGCACTACAGCGCCAAAGAGCGCCTGGCGCTGGACTTTGCCCTGGCCGCGTCTTCACAGCCCAACGCCGTGACCGACGCGCAGTTTGCCGAGCTGCAACAGCACTGGAGCGACGGTGAAATTGTGGAATTGCTGGGCGTGGTGGCCATGTTCGCGTTTCTCAACCGCTGGAACGACACCATGGCCACGCCGCTGGAAGCGGTGCCCACCGCGCTGGCCCTGGATGCGCTGGGCGCTCAGGGCTGGAACCCGGGCAAGCACGGCGCATAGCCGCCCAGGTGGCTTACTTCCAGCGAACCGGCTCAATGTGCACGCTGCCTTGCGTGCTGGACAGCGTGAGCGCACCTTCTTGCACCGTGGCCTGCAGCTGCATGCTGCGCTCGGCCATGCCGGCCAGGGCGGGCGCCACCTCGGTGGGCAGGCGCCACACCTGCAGCCGGTCCAGCCGGGTCAGCTTGGTTTCCATGCCGCGCCACCACACGTCCGCCGCCGAGCCAAAGGCGTAAAGCACCACCGCGTCGGCCTTGCTGCAGGCCTTGGCCAGGGGTTTGTCTTCGGGCTGGCCCACCTCGATCCACAGGCGCTTGCGCCCGGTGTAGTCGGTCAGCGACACGTCCGGGTCTTCCGGGTCAGACAGCCCGGCGCCAAACGCCAGCGTGCCGTCGCCGCGGCAGGTGTCTTGCAGCTCGTGGGCGTGCAGCGCCAGCGCCACCAGCCGCACCATCATGCGTTCGTCGTTCTCGCTGGGGTGGCGGGCGAGGGTGAGTGCGTGGTCGGCGTAGTAGCCGTGGTCGATGTCTGCAATTTGCAGATTCGCCTTGAAGATGGTGGATTTGATGGCCATGGCGCAGGGAGTGCAGCGGAGCGGGCCCGCTGGCTAGAACACAAAGGGGCAGTGTAGCCCGCACCGCTTGGCGCCCCGACCGTGGTCAGCGGGCGTTTGGCTTGGGCCAGGGTTCAAAAACCCGTTTCGCGGACCAGCACCGCCAGCGCCTGGCGCAGGTAGCGGCTGGCCGGGGCTTCCCACCGGGCCTGGATGGCCAGCTGGCCGCGCCAGGCATGCTGGCTCAAAGCCTCCAGGGCGCGCGCCTGGTCAGCGTTCACCGCCAACTGCACGCGGTAAATGGCCCGCTCAGGCACCCATTCGCCGGCTTGCTCGCGCACCAGCACATGCCCGCCCAGGTGCGCCGCCAGTTCGCTGCGCGACAGTACGCGGGTGGCGTCCCGGTCGATGGCTTGAACCGTCAGGCGCAGGGCGGGGCCCGAAGCCGCATCGGTGATGAACAAGGCGCCGTCACCCGGTGCAATGCGCTGCACCGTGTCTTCATCCAGCCAGGTTTCCACCAGCCAGGGGCTGCCTTCGCGCACCAGCATGGCTATCTTTTCCTTGCGCGCCAGCCATTGGCCGGTGTGCAGGTCGGGGTCCATGTCGTGCAGCGTGCCGGCAAAAGGCGCGGTGGGCGCGTTTTGTTTCAGCTCGGCTTGCAGGCTGAGCATTTCGGCCTCGGCGGTGCTCAGGCTGTCCTGGGTCAGCAGCCACTGCTGGCGCGATTCAGAGCCAAACCCCGCCGACGCCGCCTGCCAACGCAACTTGTCGATGCGGGCCTGCAGCGTTTGCTGGCGGCTGTGCAGTTCGGGCACATACAGGCGCGCCAGCAGGTCGCCGGCGGCCACGCGGTCGCCGGTTTTTCGGGGCAGCTCGTCCAGTCGGGCTGCGCTGCTGGTGAAGATCGGCCAACTCTCTGCCGGCCGCAAAAGGCCACTCACGCCCACCTTGCCAGGCCATGGCAGCAGCAACAACAGCAGCAACCCGCCCAGCAGCCAAGCGCTGCGCCGGGCCCGGCGGCTGCCCTGTATGGCCTGGCGCCGTGCGACCCAGGCTTTCCATTCCCGGTGCAGCGGCAGCAGCACAAACCACAGAATCTCCACCGCAAACAGCAGCACGCCCAGCACCTTGAAAAACAGGTGGTACACCAGCAGCGCAATACCCAGGAACAGCACCAGGCGGTAGACCCAGGTGGCCCAGGCAAACGCGATCAGCCAGCGCTGCGCGGTGGGGCTGAAGTGCTCGGGGGGTTCTTCTCCCAGTGCAAACAGCCATTCGCGCAGCTTCCAGCGCGCCAGCGCAAAGCTGCGCTCGTGCAGGTTGGGCATGTCCAGCCAGTCGGACAAGATGAAGTAGCCGTCAAACCGCATGAAGGGGCTGGCGTTGATGGCCAGTGTGGCCACCCAAGACGTGGTGGCCAGCACAAAGGCGGCCGAACGCAGTGCGCCGTCGGGCAGCAAAGCCCAGGCCAGCGTGGCCCAGGCGGCAATCATCAGTTCGGTGGCAATGCCGGCCGATGCCACGCGCAGGCGGTGCAGGCTGTTGGTGAGGCGCCAGGTGTCGTTGGTGTCGGTGTAGGCCACGGGCCACAGCACCAGAAAGGCCACCCCCATGGTGGGCACCCGGCAACCCAGGCGCTTGGCCGTGAACGCGTGGCCCAGTTCGTGCAGCAACTTCACCGCAAACAAGGCCAGGCCGTAGGCCGCCAGCCCTTCCAGGTTGAACGTGTCCACCAGGCTGGTGGTGAACACATCCCAGTTGCGAAACACCAGCGCCGTGCCCAGCACCAGCGCACCCAGCGTCATCCACAAAAACGCGGGCGAGACAAACCAGCCCGCCACGCTTTGCCAGCGCCCCAGCCAGGCGTCGGGCCTCACCAGCGGAACCCTGAAAAACAGATAGTGGTGCAGCATCCATTTGAATGCACTGCCTTGCTGGCGCTCCAGCCGCTCAGCCATCTGGCGGGCGCTGTCCGGGCCGTCGGCCTGGGTCAGTTGGTTGTTCAACAAAAATTGGCCCATGTGCTCCACGTCTGCTGCGTCCATGTGCAACGCCGTGGCAGCGCCAATGTCGTCGGCAATGGCCTGGCGGTCGTTCAGCTGCCAGCGCTGCAAAATCTCAAAGCTGGGCCAGTCGATGCGAAAAAACAGGTTGCGGGCTGGGTCGTGCAGCGTCCAGCTGGGCTGGCCGTCGGGCAACGACGGGCCGGGCAGCAACGCCAGGTCTTCGCGCAGGCGGGGCAGGGCGGGGTTCATAGGCCCACCGTGGTGCGCAAGGCGGCCAGCGGCCGGCGCAGCATCCAGAAGGCCAGCGGTGTCCAGCTGCCCTGCAGGCGCGCGGTGCCCTTGAGTCCCACCCGGTAGTCGGTGGTGCCGTCCAGCGTGGCGCGCACGCGGTAGGCGTGTGTGCCATCGGGGCGCTGCACGGCGTCGTGGGCGATGTACCGCACCCGAGCCGTGACCGGCGCCAGGGGGCTGGCGTTCAGGTACAGCTTCAGTGGCGCCTGGTCGTCCAGCCCAATGGCGTCTGCCAGCGGCAGCCAGGCTTCCACCTCCCTGTCGTCGGGCGCGGCAATGCGCATGATGCGTTCGCCCGTGGTCACGGGCCGGCCAATCCACTCGGAAGGGTCGTCAAACAGCGCCACACCGTCGCGCGGCGCCAGCACGCGGGCGCGAGAACGCTGGTCACTCAGGTAGTCCACCTCGGCGCGCTTTTCTTCAATCTTGCCGCCCAGCATGGCCAGCTGGCCCTTGAATTTGGGGTCCGTCAAGGCTTGCTGCGAGGTCTGGCGGTACTCGGTCTCGGCGCTGGCCAGCACCTGTGCGGCCACCGCCAGCCGGCTTTGTATCAGCGCCTCGTCAAAGCCAAACAGCGGCTGGTCTTTCGTCACGGTCTGGTTGGGCTGCACATGGAATATGTCCACCACCCCGTCCAGCGGCGCACGCACCACCACCGGGCTGGCCGGCACCAGCTCACCCGGGGCCAGCACGCTCAGGCGCACCGGCAGGCACAGCACGACGAGTGCCAGCGCTGCCCAGCGCCAACGCGCCTGCTGCCACCAGCGCTGCCCAGGCTGGCGGCTGAAATGGTGGCGCAGCCGCGCCGTGACGGCGCGCCAACCGCTCGCTTTGGGTCGGTGCAGGGCCGCAAAGGCGTGGTGCCAGGTGTCGAGCCATTCGGTCAGCAGCCGTTGTTCTTCGGTGGTCCATGGCGTGTCGCGGGCCAGCAGCAAGGCCGGCCCAGGCTGTGTCGGGGCAGCGCCCTGTTTCGCGGGCACGCTGAGCCACAGCGCGTGCGCTGGCCACCAGGTGGCCCAGTCATCGGCCAGCGCTGGCGGCAGCTGCGCCGGGTCCACCGCCCGCACCGCGTCACCGCCCTGCGCAGCCAGGTGTTCGCTCAGTTGCAAGAGCCACTGCACGTAAGGCGCATTGGCCTCGGGCTGCACCACGCCCGACAGGGTGTGCACACCCGAGTCCGGCACCCACAGCACGGCCTGGCGGTAAGGCACCAGCTGGTGGGTGTCGTTGGCCAGCAAAAAACCCAGCTCACGGGCTGTGGCCGCCTGGCGCGCGCGGCGCGCCAGGTCCAGCAGCACCGCCAGCGATTGGACCGTGCGAATGGCCGGGTGGTGTGCGTCAGCCATCAGGCGGGTGCCTTCACCGGTGCGGGTTGTGCTCGGGCTTTCAGCTCGTCGCGCTCATCCGTGCGGGCCATGTCAGCCCAACCGTGAGCGCGCCGCGCCTCCAGGCGAAGCTGCTCGCTCAGCGCATTGCGGCCTGTTGGCACCAGCTGAGCGTCTCCCACCCGCAGGCGGAACTGCGTCTTCACTTCATTGCCCTGCTCGTCCCGGGCGGTCACTTCAATCACCAGTTCGCCGCTGAAGTCTGCCGGTGGCTTGGCGGTGAATGTTCCGCTGCGTGGGTCAAAAGTGATCCATGCCGGCAGGTTGTCGCCACTCGCCAATTTCGCTTGCAACAGAATCGTGGCGTCGGCCCTGGCGTGCACGAAGGTGTCGTAAGGCAACACAATGCTGCCAGCAGCGGCCCGCTCAACGAACTGGTCGCTGATGGATCGGTTCAGATTCAACCCACCACCCGCCGCAGGGGACACCAGCGCCTGGAACCCGGTGGCGCGCGTCAAGGTGGCGGGTTCGGTGCGTTCCATCGCAGGCTGAAGCAGGGCCAATACCTCGACCGACAAGGCTGGCATATCCTGCAGCGGTGCGGCCGTGAACGTCGTCGAGTCAAAGCGCAGCGTCGGTGGCAGCGGCGTGGGTTCTGGCTCGGCCGGTGCTGGTGCTTCGGCCACCGGTGCTGCTGGCTCGGTCCCCAGGGCCGGCGCCTTGGGGCGGTCGTCGTCCAGCACGATCTTGGCGGCCGTCAGTTCCTGCGGTGTTGCTGCCGTGGTGCTGTCACCGATCCAGTAGTCGCCTGTGCCATCGTCAACGACGGTGCCCAAGCCAGTGTCAGCCGCGACAGCTTGCAGAACCGCATTTCGCAGCTGCGCAAAAAAATGTCGGTCTGTCTGGGGGCCGGGGAATTCATCCGGTCGGTGCGCAAAGAGGGCTACAAGCTCTGCGTGGATCTGCAAGTCCGCTGATGCTGCGGCCATGAAAAAAGCGGACCCTGTTACCAGAGTCCGCTTTTTAATTTTGGTGGCGATAGGTGGACTTGAACCACCGACATCAGCATTATGAATGCTGCGCTCTAACCAACTGAGCTATATCGCCGAAGCAGGCAGAATTATAGCGACATTTTTGCCCGTTTTTTTGGGCCGTGCTGTGCGCGTTGTCTGGCCACGCAGCCGGGTTCAGGCGTGTTTGAACACCGGCTTGCGCTTGTTCACAAAGGCGTCCATGCCTTCCTTCTGGTCTTCGGTGGCAAACAGGCCGTGGAACAGCCGGCGTTCAAACATCACGCCGTCGGCCAGGCCGCCTTCAAAAGCGCGGTTCACGCATTCTTTGGCCGCCATCACGCTGGGCAGCGAAAACTCACAAATCATGAGCGCGGCACCCAGGGCTTCGTCCATCAGTTTGTCCAGCGGCACCACACGGCTCACCAGCCCGGCGCGTTCGGCCTCGGTGGCGTCCATCATGCGGCCGGTCAGCGCCATGTCCATGGCCTTGGACTTGCCCACCGCGCGCGGCAGGCGCTGCGTGCCGCCGGCACCGGGAATGATGCCCAGCTTGATCTCGGGCTGGCCAAACTTGGCGTTGTCGGCGGCGATGATGAAGTCGCACATCATGGCCAGCTCGCAGCCGCCGCCCAGGGCAAAGCCGCTCACGGCCGCGATCACCGGCTTGCGGATGCTGCGAATGGTTTCCCAGTTGCGGGTGATGTAGTCGCCCTTGTACACGTCGGCAAAGGTGTAGGTGGCCATGGCGCCAATGTCGGCGCCGGCGGCAAACGCCTTTTCACTGCCGGTCACGACCATGCAGCCAATACCGTCGTCCAGGTCAAACGCTTTGAGCGCAGCGCCCAGCTCGTTCATGAGCTGGTCGTTCAGGGCATTGAGCTGCTTGGGGCGGTTCAGCGTGACGATGCCGACACGGCCTTCGGTGCGCACCTGGATCAGTTCGGGGGTGGTGGTTTCGCTCATGGATGTCCTTTAATGGGTGATGCTGTGTTTGACGTGTACGTCAACTATAGCCGGACCGCGAGGCCTGGGTGGTTGGGGCCAACCAAGGGAAAACATTAACCGACTCATCGGTCGGTTAATGGTAAATTGGCGGAAAACCACCCGCCACAAGCGCCGCACAACAGCGGCCCGAGGAGACCTTACCCATGAATGCACCCGCCGCAGGCGCTACCGTGCTCTACGAAACGCGCGGAGCCGTGGCCCTGCTGACCCTGAACCGGCCCGAAGCCCTGAACAGCTTCACGCGCCAGATGCACCGCGACCTGTGGGCCGCACTGGACCGGGCCGAGGCCGACAAAACCATTCGCGCCCTGGTGCTTACCGGCGCCGGCCGTGGCTTTTGCGCCGGGGCCGATTTGGCCGAATTCGACTTTGAGCCCGGCCCCGACTTGGTGCAACGCGCCGACCCCGGCCCGGTGATTGACCAGGCCTTCAACCCCACGGCAAGGCGCATCCAGTCGCTGCGCATGCCGGTGGTGGCGGCGGTGAATGGTGTGGCCGCGGGCGCTGGTGCCTCGCTGGCCATGACGTGTGACATCGCCATTGCGGCCCCGGGCGCCAGTTTCATCCAGGCGTTCAGCAAGATCGGTCTCATTCCCGATGCGGGCGGCAGCTGGTTTCTGGTGGAGCGGCTGGGCCTGGCGCGCGCCATGGCGCTGGCCATGACGGGCGACAAGCTGCCCGCTGCCCAGGCCAAAGAGTGGGGAATGATCTGGGACGTGCAAGACGACCCGCTGGCGGCTGCGCTGGCCATGGCCGAAAAGCTGGCCACCATGCCCACCCAGGCGCTGGTGGCCACCCGCGCTTTGCTGCGCGACGCGGGAACGCGCACGCTCAACGAGCAGCTGGACGTGGAGCGCGACACCCAGTCGGCCATGGGCCGCACGCACGATTACATCGAAGGCGTGATGGCCTTCCGGCAAAAGCGCCCGGCGCAATTCAAGGGGGAATGAGATGACGCCGCAAGAACGGGCCGCGAAGGTCGGTGAAGCCATGTTTGCCGCCGATGTGGCGGCCCGGGAAACCATGGGCATTGAAATTGTGAGCGTGGCGCCGGGCCGCGCTGTGTTGCGCATGGCGGTGAAGCCGCTGCACCTGAATGGCCACAAGATCTGCCACGGCGGTTTTATCTTCACCCTGGCCGACACCACCTTTGCCTACGCCTGCAACAGCTACAACAAAAATGCGGTGGCGGCGGGCTGCAGCATTGAGTTTTTAAAACCCGGGCAGGACGGCGATGTGCTCACCTGCGAGGGTGTGGAGCAAACGCTCAGTGGTCGCCACGGCATTTACGACATGAAGGTCAGCAACCAAAAGGGCGAAGTGATTGCCATGTTCCGTGGCAAAAGCGCGGTGATCCCCGGCCAAGTTTTTCCTGAAGAGGTGCCCGCATGAGCCACTTGCCGCTCGAACCCATTGAAAAGGCCAGCATCGACGAGCTGCGCGGCCTGCAGCTCAAACGGCTGCAAGCCACGCTGCGCCACGCCTACCAAAACTCGCCGGTGTACCGCGCCAAGTTTGACGCGGCCGGTGTGCACCCGGACGACTGCCGCAGCCTGGCCGACCTGAGCAAGTTTCCGTTCACCACCAAACACGACCTGCGCGACAGCTACCCGTTTGGCATGTTTGCTGTGCCACGTGAAAAATGCGCCCGCATCCATGCAAGCAGCGGCACCACGGGCAAGCCCACGGTGGTGGGCTACACGCTCAAAGACATCGACACCTGGGCCACCGTGGTGGCGCGCTCCATTCGCGCGGGCGGTGCCCGCCCGGGCGACATGGTGCATGTGAGCTACGGCTACGGCCTGTTCACCGGCGGCCTGGGCGCGCACTACGGCGCTGAAAAACTGGGCCTCACGGTGGTGCCGTTTGGTGGCGGGCAGACCGAGCGCCAGGTGCAGCTGATGCAGGACTTCAAGCCCACCATCATCATGGTGACGCCGAGCTACATGCTGGCCATTGCCGACGAGTTTGAGCGCCTGGGCCTGGACCCGCGCGAGAGCAGCCTGCGCCTGGGCATCTTTGGTGCCGAGCCCTGGACCAACGACATGCGCGTGGCCATCGAAGCCCGCATGGGCATGGACGCGGTGGACATTTACGGCTTGTCCGAGGTGATGGGCCCCGGCGTGGCCAGCGAATGCGTGGAAACCAAAGACGGCCCCACCATCTGGGAAGACCACTTTTACCCCGAGATCATCAACCCCGAAACGGGCGAGCCGGTGGCCGACGGCGAAATGGGCGAACTGGTGTTCACCAGCCTGACCAAGGAAGCGCTGCCCATCATCCGCTACCGGACGCGCGACCTGACCCGCCTGCTGCCCGGCACCGCGCGCACCATGCGGCGCATGGAAAAGATCACCGGTCGCAGCGACGACATGATGATCGTGCGCGGCGTGAACGTGTTCCCCACCCAGATTGAAGAACTCATTTTGAAGCGCCCCGAGCTGAGCGCGCACTACCAGTGCGTGCTGAGCCGCGAAGGCCCCATGGACAACCTGACCGTG
Source organism: Hydrogenophaga sp. LT287 (assembly GCF_055702805.1). Classification (NCBI taxonomy): domain Bacteria; kingdom Pseudomonadati; phylum Pseudomonadota; class Betaproteobacteria; order Burkholderiales; family Comamonadaceae; genus Hydrogenophaga; species Hydrogenophaga sp. LT287. The sequence continues at coordinate 110,455 of NZ_JBVPZC010000011.1, forward strand.
GTGGTGGAAACGCGCCCCGGTTTGTCGCCCGAGAGCATCGAGGCACGGGCTGCTGCCAAGATGCTGCAGCACGAGGTGAAGGTGTTTGTGGGCAGCAGCGTGGCCGTGACCCTGAAACCCGAAGGCGGTGTGGAGCGCAGCCAGGGCAAGGCCAAGCGCGTGGTGGACTTGCGCCCGCGCTGAAAGCTTTTCGCTCAGGTCAGCCGTGTGAGGCGGGCGCCAGCCAGGCGTCCAGCCTTGGGGCATCGGCCACGGTCAGGCGCACGGTCTGGTTTTCGGTGGGCCAGTCCAGCGTGCAGCGCAGCAAGCGCTTGTCGCGCGCCACCAGCGCCACCAGCCGGGTGCGTTGCCCGCGCAGCATCAGCAGTTCGTCCAGTTTGTGGATGCGCCAGGCCTCAGCGGTTGCTCCGCGCTTGGCCGCGGGCATTTCCACGCCCAGCCATTCGTCGCCCGCCGCCAGGCCGGCCGCCTCTGCGGCCCCGCCGCGCAGCACGGTCTTGACGGTGAGGCCGCCCGACTCGCTCACGCGCAAGCCCAGTTGCTGGGCCAGCGGTGCTTTGTCGTGGTGCAGCTTGGCGCCCTGGCCTTGCAGCAGGTCGCTGGTGGGTAGGTCGTTGGTGCTGTGTACCCATTGGGCCAGTTCGGTGTCAAACGGGCGCTTGCCCAGCTTTTTCAGCACGCGCAGCAGATCGGCTTCGCGCATGGGGCCGCCCTTGCAGCGCTCCCACAGTTCGCGCATCACCGCGTCCAGCGTGGTGTGGCCCTCAGTGCGCAGGGTCAGGTCCAGGCACAGGGCCACCAGCGATCCCTTGGTGTAGTAGCTCACCGTGGCGTTGGGCGTGTTTTCGTTGATCCGGTAGTACTTCACCCAGGCGTCAAAGCTGGCCTGTGCCACGCTTTGCAGGTGGCGCCCGGGCGTCTGCAGCACCTGGTTGATGGTCTTGGCCAGCAATTGCAGGTAGGCCGCGTCGTCAATCAGGCCGGCACGGCGCAAAAACAGGTCGTCGTAGTAGCTGGTGAAGCCTTCAAAAAACCACAGCAGCTCGGTGTAGTTTTCCTGGGTGTAGTCGTAGCGCGCGAACTCGGCCGGGCGCAAGCGCTTCACGTTCCAGGTGTGAAAGTACTCGTGGCTGATGAGTCCGAGCAGGGTGGTGTAGCCGTCGGTGGCTTTGAGCGCGGCGGGTTTTGCTGCGCCAGTGGACGTTTCACCGCCGGGCCGCCCCAAGGTGAAACCGCCCCCTTGGGGGGCAGCGACCCGCGCCGCGGCGGAGCGTGGGGGCGTTGCATGCAGGCGCGGCAGGTCGGCGCGCTGGCAAATAAGCGCGGTGGAATTGCGGTGTTCCAGCCCGCCGTAGCCGTCGGCGCTGGCGTGCATCATGAACACATAGTGCTCAAAAGGCGGCGCTTCGTCGCCATGCCAAAACGCGATCTGCGCCTCGCAAATGCGGCGGGTGTCGTCCAGCAGGCGCTCACCGTCCAACCAGGCGCCGGCGCCGCTCACCACAAAGCGGTGCGGCACGCCGCCGGCGGTGAAGCTGCCGCTCCAGAAGCGGCCCATTTCGACCGGGCAGTCGGCCAGTTCGTCGTAGTGCTGGGCGCGGTAGTGGCCAAAGCCGTCGCTGTCCACGCTGTGTGGCGCCAGGCCGGTAGCCACCTGCCAGCCGGCGGTGGCCGGGCCGGACACGAGTTCCAGCGCGTGCGGCTGGTCTTCCTGGCCGAGCACCTGCAGGCACAGGCTGGTGGGGTTGAAGAAGCCGCGCGTGGTGTCCAGAAAAGCGGTGCGCACCGACGCGTCGAGTGCGTACACGGCGTATTGCAGCTCCAGCGGCTGGCCAGGCACCGCAGCGGCTTGCCAGCGGTGTTTGTCGAGCTGCTTGAGCGCCACCGGCTGCCCGCCCTGGGTGGCGCTCAGGCCTTGCAGGTGTTGGGAAAACTCGCGCACCAGGTAGCTGCCCGGAATCCACACCGGCAGGCTGACGCGCTGGTTGTTGGCCGGCTGGTCAATGCGCAGCGTGACGGCAAACAGGTGGGCTTGCGCGCTGAGCACCGACACGGTGTAGTGCAGCCCGGCAGGCGCTGGGGCGCTGCGGCTGGCGCTGCGGGCGGGTGCCTTGGCGCGGGTGGTGCGGGCCGCGCTCATAGGGCGCCCGCACCCACAAAGCAACTCAGCGCGGCCACGGTGGACAAGCGAAAGCGCAGCGTGAGCCAGTGTTGCAGGCCGGCACGCACATACAAAGTGCGGTCGGCCAGGTAGCACAACACCAGCACAAAGCCCAGCCAGGCCAAGCCGGCAAACGGCGGCATGAGCAGCCCCGGCCAGGCCAGCAGCGAGGGCACCACGCCCCAGAGCAGGTGGTTGCGCTGGGCGTGGTGGGGTGCTTCGCCGTGTGCTGCGGCATGGCGGGCGGCCAGCCAGGCAATGCCCCAGTGCACGCCACCCATGAACGACGCGATGAGTGCCGCGTAGCCGGCCAGCGCAATGGCCACCCAGGCTTGCAGTTCCACGTTGACCAGCCAGAGCAGGGCGGCCAGCAACACAAAGGGAATCAGCCCGGCGTGCCCCAGCGTGCGGGCCAGGGCGGTGTCGTTGGGGTCGTGCAACACAGGGTTGGCGGTGGCGGCGGTCATGGGGTGGTGCTCGGGCTGGGTTGCGCGCGGTTTTAGGGCTTGGCTTCGGTCAGGAATTTTTCAATGCGGGCTGTGTCAATGGCGCCGGGCACACGCGAGCCGTCGGCAAAGATGATGGTGGGCGTGCCGGTGATGCGGGCCTTTTTGCCAAACTCCACGTTGCGGGCCACCGCAGCGGCGTCGCAGCTGGCGGCAGGGGGCGTCACGTCGCGCACCATCCAGTCGAGGAAAGCTTTGCTTTTGTCTTTGGCGCACCAGATGTTGCGCGACTTTTCGCCCGAATCGGCGCTGAGGATGGGGTAGAGAAACACATGCACTGTCACGTTGTCGATCTTGACCAGATCGCGTTCGAAGCGCTTGCAGTAGCCGCAGTTGGGGTCTTCAAACACGGCCATCTTGCGCTTGCCGTTGCCCCGCACGATGGTGAAGGCGTCCTTGAGCGGCAGGTCTTTGTAGGCAATGGCGGTGAGCTTTTCCAGCCGCTGTTCCGTCAGGTCGACACGTGCCTTGGTGTCGATCATGGAGCCCTGAATCAGGTAGTTGCCTTGCTCGTCCGTGTAGAAAATTTCGCTGTGGTTGACGCGCACCTCGTACAGGCCCGGCATCGGCGTTTTGGTCACTTCGTCGATCTTGGGCAGGTTGGGCAGGCGCTCGGCCAGGTTTTTGCGAATGGCGGCTTCCTGGGCCACAGCGCCCATGGACAGGGCGGCCAGCAGGATGAGCAAGAGGGTTTTGATGGGTTTCATGGCGGTGCCCGGGTTGGGGCCAGTGGGGTGGGGATTTAAAAAAGTCTGCGGTGTCAGCCGCTGATGCCGGAAGCCTGCCGGGCGATCCAGGTCTTGAGCGCACCGCTGCGTTCAAACCCCTTCATGCCCCAGTTGCGCAAGGCCTGAACGCGGCTGTCGGCGTGGGAAAACAGGCCAAACAGCCCGTCGGTCACCCAGCCCATGGCGGCCACGTCGGCTTGCCGCGCCCGCTCGTAGCGCCGCAGCAGCTTCAGGTCGCCCAGCTCGCGCCAGTACTCGCGCGCATGCAGCACCCGCGCCAGTTCGGCCACGTCGGCCAGGCCCACGTTGAGTCCCTGCCCGGCCAGCGGGTGCATGGCGTGGGCCGCGTCACCCGCCAGGGCCACACCGCCACCGCCCATTTCAGGGCGCAGGCGGGCGATCCAGCGGCGTGCACGCGACAGCTCCAGCGGCCAGGCCTGTGCCGGGCTCTCCAGTTGCATGTCGCCCAGCACCGCGGCGCAACGCGTTTGCACCGCCGCAGCCAGGGCTTCGGCGGGTGCGGCCAGCCATTCGTCAGCTTGCTGCGTGGGGAGTGACCACACCAGCGCCACAGAGTTCCCTTGCGCGCCACCCAGCGGCAGCAAGGCCATGATCTCGCCGTTTTGGAACCACTGCCGCGCCACGCCGCCGTGCGGTTGTGCACAGGTCAGCCGCGCAGCCAGGGCTTTGTGCGGGTAAGGGCGCACATCAAATTCCAGCCCCAGTTCGTCGCGGGTGCGGCTGCGTTTGCCCTCACACACCACCGTGAGCGCGGCGGGCGGCGCTTCTGTGAAGCATTCAATGCCGCTTTGAAAACCCACCGCGTCGGCCAGGCGGCGCTCCAGCGCCGGCACGTCCACGATCCAGGTCAGCGCGTCAGCACCCAGGCCCCCAGAAGAAAACTGCACCTCACCGCCATCGTCGCCCCACACCTGCATGGCGCTCACCGGGGTGATGGCGGGCAGGTCGCCGGTGGGCACCGCTGCACCGGTTTCGGGCCAGGCCCGCACCGACTGCAACAAAGCGCGCGACGCCGCGTTCAGCGCGTAGGCGCGCACGTCGGTGCCGCTGGCCTGGGGTGCCGGGCTGACCAGCGCCACACGCAGGCGCTCGCGCGCCAGCAGCAGGGCGAGGGTCTGGCCCACCACGCCACCGCCGCGGATGGTGACGTCGAATCGGCGGCGGGCAGAAGAACCGGAGGGAGTTGAAGACATGGGCTGATTTTAGGAGCAGGGCACAATCCGGGGTTTTGCCCATTTCGACGACCCCACGGCCCCGGCAGCGCAGCCTTGGGTGCGCGCCCGACGACCGCTTGCCCGGAGTACCCATGAGCCCAACACCAGCCCCCCAAGACGTGCAAGCCACCATCGACCAGCTCTGGGTCTACCCGGTCAAGTCGTGTGCGGGCATTGCCCTGCCCGAAGCGGAGCTGACCGACACCGGCCTGGCCTACGACCGCACCTGGATGGTGGTGGACAGCGAGGGCGAGTTCGTCACCCAGCGCGAGTTGCCGCGCATGGCGCTGATCCAGCCCGCCTTCAAAATGGGGCAGCTGGTGCTGCGCGCCCCCGGCATGCTGGCGCTGCACCTGGCGCTGGACGCCGCCGAGACGCCGCTGCGCGTGCGCGTGTGGGACGACGAGGTGGCCGCCTACGACATGGGCGACGTGGCCGCGCAATGGTTCAGCGACTTTCTGGGACCCGACGCCCCCGCCGACCTGAAGCGCCTGCGCCTGGCCCGCTTTGACCCCGCCGTGCGCCGCTTGTGCAGCCCAAAATGGACCCACGGGCGCGAAGCCACCACCCAGTTTGCCGACGGTTTTGGCCTGCTGGTGGCCAGCACCGCGTCGTTGGCCGGGCTCAACGAGCGCCTGGCCGCCGCCGGCCATGCGCCGGTGAGCATGCAGCGCTTTCGCCCCAACATCGTGCTGGCAGGCGTGGAGGCCCACGACGAAGACCGCGTAGGGCCGATGCACATTGCCACCGCAGAAGGCGAGGCCGTGATTGAAGCGGTGAAACCCTGCGCCCGCTGCCCCATGCCCAACATCGACCCGGCCACCGCCGCCACGTCACCCGAAGTGGGCGACACCTTGCAGGGCTACCGCCAAGACGCCCGCCTGAATGGCGCAGTCACCTTCGGCATGAACGCCATCGTGCTGCAGGGCGACGGGCTGGTGCTGCGGGTCGGGCAGGCGGTGGGGGCGGACTGGGCGTTTTGATTCCCTCACTGGTCGAGCGTATTGGGCAGCCCGTCATCGCTTTCAGTATCGATGGTGTCAATCGGCTGCGCCAATCGCTCGACACTCGATCTTGATAAACAAACGCGCGGCGCGCGCGGGGCTGACCGCCAGGGCGGGCGCAATGCCAGCGAAGCGATGCATTGCTCCCGCCCTGGCGGTCAGCCCCGTTCCGGCCAGAGCTCATATCCCAATCGTCTAGACTGGGTGAAGGTGGTGGTGTTGCGCGCGGTGAGTTCCGGCCAGAGCTCATATCCCAATCGTCTAGACTTCAGCTTCAGTTCCACCGCACCTGCGTACTGTTCCGGCCAGAGCTCATATCCCAATCGTCTAGACTAACATCGTCACCCACAAGCTGGAGCTGCAAGTTCCGGCCAGAGCTCATATCCCAATCGTCTAGACTCTGGTGCAGGCTCAGCCGTCAGACCGGGGAGTTCCGGCCAGAGCTCATATCCCAATCGTCTAGACTGACACGCTCCTGGAAGTGTTGCTCGGCAAAGTTCCGGCCAGAGCTCATATCCCAATCGTCTAGACTTGTGGCCGCCACGATGGTGGCCGCAGCCGGGTTCCGGCCAGAGCTCATATCCCAATCGTCTAGACTCACGGTCTTTCTCGGTTGCTGCGCGGGCGTGTTCCGGCCAGAGCTCATATCCCAATCGTCTAGACTCTGAGCGGTGAATTCATTGCCTGGATGCAAGTTCCGGCCAGAGCTCATATCCCAATCGTCTAGACTTCTGGCTCATGACACGGCCCGATCCACAAAGTTCCGGCCAGAGCTCATATCCCAATCGTCTAGACTTCAAAAACATGGGGAGGGTAGAGCGTTTCAGTTCCGGCCAGAGCTCATATCCCAATCGTCTAGACTAGACAGCGGCGCCAGCATTTCCTGGCTGATGTTCCGGCCAGAGCTCATATCCCAATCGTCTAGACTCCGACGACGACATTGCCCTGGAGGTGCTGAGTTCCGGCCAGAGCTCATATCCCAATCGTCTAGACTGCAGCTGGCCGGCACGCGCTACGTCACGCTGTTCCGGCCAGAGCTCATATCCCAATCGTCTAGACTTCCCAATGCGCCTTTGACCGTCACCCACGTGTTCCGGCCAGAGCTCATATCCCAATCGTCTAGACTGCTGGCCATCGGCGTGATTGGTCTGCCGGTGTTCCGGCCAGAGCTCATATCCCAATCGTCTAGACTAGAGCTTCGATAACCCCTTGATTCGTCAAGGGGTTTTTCGTTTTCCGGGTCTTGAAAACCATCGATGAAATCAGAAAAGATCGAACTGGTCGGGTGCTTTTTTGGCGGGCTGCTTGGCTTGCCCATGGAAGCTGACGATGCGCTCGTACTGTTTGTCGGTGAACTGCAAGATGTTGACTTTACCGCCTTCGGGAAGCGCTGACTCCACCCGTTTGCAGTAGGTGTCTACCTGCGCGGGGCTGGTGCAGAACCGCATGTACACGCTGAACTGGCTCATTTCAAAACCCATGTCCAGCAGGGTGTTTCGGAAGTCTGTAGCGGCTTTGCGCTCGGCCTTTTCCACTACCGGCAGGTCAAACATCACCACCATCCACATCAGCCGATACCCTGTGAGCATGGTGTGTGCCCCATCACATCATTCGTCGCGCAAGGCGGCTGCGAGCGCCAGCGGCAGCCCGGGCAATGGCAGGTCGAGTTTCTCGCGCTGTCCGACGTACACCTGAGCCAGTGAGGTGGCCAGTTTCTGCACGCAGACCATGACGGGCGTCGCTCCGGCATCGCTTTGCATGTCGTCGTACAGCGTGCGCACCATCGCCCGTTTGGTGTCGGGGTTGACGTGGTCTTCGTTGTTGCGTTTGAGCTGCCATACCTTGAGGTCAATGACGGGTCTAAACGGCTCCATCACATCGTCCACCAGTCGCATGGCGTTGTTGTCGTGGCTGTGGTGAAGACCGATGCTGGGATGCAGGCCCGCCGCGATCACTGCGCGGGCGGTGGCCGCGCGCAATACGGTATAGCCGTAGTTCAGCAAAGCATTGATGCCGGGGGCGTTCTGGTCTCGGCGGAATTCGGGGCCGAACAACAGTGTCCAGTAGCGCCTTGCGCCTTGGGCTTCCAGGTTTTCCGGGTCGCCACTTTTGACTTTGGCCGCGAGGGCGGTGAGCGGCGCAGTAGGAGCTCCAGCGGCTTCAAGCGCTGCGGCTTGTTGTTCGAGCTTGGACCTGACCACAGCGGCCCACAAACGTTTGTGGGTCGGCTGGCTGGCGGCGATCTGCGCCTCAATCCGGTGCGATTGCTCGAAGTTGCCTTCGATGGGTAGCAACATGCCCACCGCGTTGTGGTTCGCGGCGCAAAGAACAAACGGTGCACCGCGCTCGGCGAGCGCCACCAGCAGGTTGTTGGTGTAGCTCAGACCGTGGGCGTTGGCGATGACTGCGGCAATGTCGTCCAGCGGCACCTGCCCCAGTTCCTTGCGTTCTCCCTCGGTGTCCTGCACCACCATGAACCCACGGTGCATGAACAGGTGGCGCCGGTCATCGGCCACCTCGACGATGCGGCCGATCATGTGGCTACTCCTTGAATCCGGGGTCGAGGAGGTCCCCGATAGGCGATATGGTGACGCGGCGACTACGGGCTTTTTGGAATGATCCGGCCATCTTCGATATGTATTGAAAGGCGTCGTCTTTGTCGCGGTTGCGTGCATCGACATTTGCTTCTTGGTGGGATGCCATGAAAACCTGTCCGTTGCCCCCGATTTTTGCAATCCGCAATGTCAGTGTTCTTTCGTCGAAGTCAAGGCGGACCAAATCGTCGTTGATCAGTCGCATCACGAGAGGCTTCTCGCTCACGCTCAGCGTCGGATGTCGCAATCGTTGCAGTCCGTGCTGACGTACCAACCGGTACGCCTCAAACGTAGAAATAACCTCGCCCTCCCACTTCCCCTTCTCGTTGCGAACGATCTCGATGCAGTAGTTGCTGTCGCCCTTGTAGCCTTTGTACGGGCGCGGTGATCCGTCTGGCAGCACGCCATGGCGGTTGGTGGCTTTGGCATTTGAAAACTCGATCACCTTGAGGGCGACGGTTTCTTTCTGACGAATCCCCTCCACCGTCTTGCGCACACTCACCATGCCATTTCCCAACAGCGCATACGCGGTGTCGTTGTGCATGGCACCTTCATGGCCATGGTCCGGCTTGTGGCTAACCCAGATGTGGTTCACTGCCCGTGCCACGTGGTCTCGGTAGTTGGGCCACGGCAGGGGCATGTCGTCCACCAAGCGGTTCAGTTGCCGCTCGCGTGCACTGGCGCTGGCCTGCGCGAAGCGTTGCAACATGCCCTGGTCGGTGACAGCGATCACGCACGCGTCCACCGCATGGTGGCGGTGGTCGTGGCGGTTCTTCTCGCCGTTCAGGCCCAGAATGTCGTTCAGACCGAATTTGGCCCGCAGCATGGCCGTCATTTGCCCGGGAATCACACGGGTGGCATGCGGACAGATCAGGCTGAGGTATTCGCGGGCCACCCTGCTGAGGTAGCGCGTGTCGTTCAGCGCGCGGGCGAGAAAGTCCTTGTCTTCCCGTAGCCAGCGTTGGTAGCCCTCTTCACCGAACCTGTAGCGCTTGTTCTTCGGCATCTGCTCGGCACGGTCCAGCATGGCCGCTGTGGTCCACCCCTGTGCTTCAAAGTCTGCACGAGCGTCCCATGGCGTGCGGTTGCCCTTGATGCGGTTGGCTTGCCGCATGGCGACGGTCTTGTTGTTCAGGCTGTCGTCCAGGGTTCGTGAGAAAGGCAGGATGTGTTCGATTTCCACTTGATCGCTCAACACCATCTGCGCGCTGATCTGCGCGCCGCTGTAAGGGCAGCGCCGATCGGCCGGGTCAAAGCTCAGCTCTTCCCACAGGATCAGCTTTTGAATGTCGGCATGGCGCACCCGCTCCGGCACGGTTTGCAAGATGGTTGCCGCGTCGGCCCGCAAGCGTTCATTGCGTCGCTGGTTTTTGGCCTGGCGCTCGTTGTCTTCCTTGCGTTGATCCTGGCTTTGCTTTAGGTCCCGCGCCACTTCCACGATCACTTCAGACGGATGCCCGTAGCGTTTGATGAGCGCGTTGACTACAACCCGGACCTGGGGATGCGGCTAAAAACTTGGACTACCTGGAGGTAGTTCATGTATTCCTACGAAGACCGAATCCGAGCCGTCAAGCTCTACATCAAGCTTGGCAAGCGCCTCAGGGCCACCATCCGCCAGTTGGGCTATCCGACCAAGAACTCCCTCATTGGCTGGTTCCGCGAGTACGAACGGAGCCAGAACCTGCGAGTCGGGTATTCGCGATCAGGACAGAAGTATTCCGATCAGCAGAAGTATGCGGCGGTGAAGCACTACCTTGATCACGATCGGTGCATTGCCTCGACCATGCGGGCTTTGGGATATCCCGGTCGGGCGTTACTGACCAAGTGGATTGACGAGCTGCACCCCGAAGTTCGCCACCGAATGGTGGGCCGGGCACCGAATACCCTGCACTCCGACGAGCTTAAAAGTGCAGCGGTGATTGAGCTTTGCACCCGAAAGACCAGCGCACAAGAAATCGCCCAGAAGCTGGCGGTATGTCGGCCTACGCTGTACAACTGGAAAAACCAGTTGCTCGGCCGCGAGGTACCCGCATCCATGAAACGTCAAAACAATTCACCGCCAGTGCCTGATGCTGCCGAACTGCAGCGCCAAGTCGAGTCGCTTCAACAGAGCATTCACCGTCTTCAGCTCGAACATGACATCTTGAAGAAGGCCAATGAACTGCTAAAAAAAGGCCTGGGCGTCAACCCTCAGCTCCTGAGCAATCGGGAGAAGACTCTGCTGGTTGACGCCCTCAAGCCCATCTACTCGCTCTCAGAGCTGCTCGTCGAACTTGACCTGGCTCGAAGTTCCTACTTCTACCACTGCGCCCGCCAGCGAAGGCCTGACAAATACGCTGACGCCCGGGTTGCCGCTGCCGATGTATTTCAGAGCAACCACCGCAGCTATGGTTACCGGCGCATGCGTGCGGCGCTGGGCAGACGCCAGTTGCACCTGTCTGAAAAAGTCGTGCAGCGCCTGATGAAGCAGGAGGGCTTGAGTGTGCCCGCGCGCAAAAAGCGTCGATACGGGTCCTACCTCGGAGAGATCAGCCCTGCGCCCGACAACCTCCTCAATCGTGACTTCCAGGCGGCAACACCGAATGAGAAGTGGCTCACCGACATTACGGAGTTTCAGATCCCGGCGGGAAAGGTGTACCTCTCGCCTGTGATCGACTGCTTCGACGGCATGGTAGTGAGCTGGACGCTTGGTACCCGACCGGACTCCGAGTTGGTGAACACGATGCTAGACGCTGCCATTGACACGGTGAAATCGTGCGACAGCAAGCCGATCATTCACTCCGACCGTGGTGCCCATTACCGCTGGCCGGGCTGGCTTGATCGGATGCACCGTGCGAACCTGACGCGGTCGATGTCGCGCAAGGGGTGCTCACCGGACAACGCGGCCTGCGAAGGTTTCTTTGGGCGCCTGAAAAATGAGATGTTCTACCCGCGAGATTGGAAGTCAACCACCATCGAGGTGTTCATCCGAGCGGTGCACGAGTACATCCTCTGGTACAACGAAAAACGGATCAAGATGTCGTTGGGTTCCCTCAGCCCCATCGAGTACCGCGAAAGTCTGGGCTTAATCAACTGAAACCAGTCCAAGAATTACGCTGCACCCCC
>NZ_JBVPZC010000012.1:0-104546 GCF_055702805.1 Hydrogenophaga sp. LT287
TCGCACCCCAGCCGCCAGCGTCAAACAGATCGATAGCCGTTCGCACTGTCGGGTAGCTCAGCCCCGTCATCGTGACGATCTGCATGATCTTGGTGCCTTGTCTGTACAGCCTCACGACCTGTTTGCGTCGTTCGTGAAGTTGCTCCAGTGTCTGACTTCTTGCGCTTTCTTTTTCCATGACACTCTGATCGCGAAAATCAGACAAAGTTCAGACTTTAACGGGCCTTATCTATAGCTTTGGCCAGCCCACGGGCCTATACAGCAAGCGCGTGATTTTGAGTACCTGAAACCAGGTATTCGCTGTGTGGGTGTGCGGTTGTTGGCGGCGGCGTTGCCGCGTCAATACGCCTGCCTTGCAGACTTTTCGCACCCCGTGGGCGCGGCGTGCGCCGGCTCAGGCCGTCACCAGGCCTTCGCGTATGGCGTATTTGGTGAGCGCGGCCAGGTTGTGCAGGTCGAGCTTGCGCATGATGTTGCGCCGGTGGGTTTCGGCGGTGCTGGGTGCAATGTGCAGGGCCACCGCTATTTGCGCCGTGCTGTGGCCTTCTGCCAGCAGGCTCAACACCTCTTTTTCACGCGGGCCCAGGGGGTTCTTGTGCCCCTCGCTGGCGGGCGAGCCTTGCCGCGTCACGGCGTCGGCCAGCACGGTGGCTGCTTCCGCGCACAGGTAGGTTTTGCCTTCCGATGCCTGGTGAATGGCGCGCACCAGCTCGTCGCCTGCGGCCGACTTGGCCACATAGGCGGTGGCGCCGGCGTGCAGCATTTCCAGCACAAAGCGCTTGTACACAAAGGCCGACAAGGCCACCACCCGCAAACGCGGTAGCCGGGCATGCAGACGGCGGGTGGTGTCAATGCCGTTGAGGCCGGGCATGCTCACGTCCATCACCACCACGTCGGGCTGCAGGGTGTCCACCAGCGCTTCCACCTGAGCGCCGTCGCTGGCCTCGCCCACCACTTGCATGCCGGGCGAATGCGCCAGCATGGCCCGCAGCGCTTCACGAAACATGGTGTGGTCGTCCACCAGCAGCACCCGGATCGTCATGGTTGTTCCTTGGTGGGGGCTTCAATGGCCGCCAGGCCTTCTTCAAGCAGTGGCACCGACAGGGTGACCACCGTGCCATTGCCGGGGGTGCTCATCACGCTCATGCTGCCGCCCAGGTAGCCCAGGCGCTCGCGCACACTGAGCAGGCCAAAACCGCCACGGCCGTTGTGGGCGGCCAGTTTGTCCGGGTTGAAGCCGGCGCCGGCGTCGCTCACGCTGATGTTCAGCCGCTCGCCTGTGTCGTGCGCGGTGGTCACGTTCACGGTAATGGTGGCGGTTTGCACCTTGGCGTGTTTGGCCACGTTGATCAGCAGTTCACGCACCGCCCGGAACAACGTGGCGCTGACCGACGGGTCGAGCGGTTTGGCCGCGCCGTCGTCGTGTATGGCCACGCGCAGCTTGTAGATGTGCATGATCTCGTCGGCCAGCCAGTCCAGCGCGGGGATCAGGCCCATGTCGTACAGCATGGGCGGGCTGAGTTGAAAGGTCATGGTCCGCACCCGGCGGTTGGCTTCGTCCACCGCCGCGGTGCACTCGTCCAGCGCCTGGCGCTGTGGTGCGCTGAGCTTGAGCCCGTTCATGGCGGCGGCCTTGAGCTTGATCAGCGCGATGAGCTGGCCCAGGTGGTCGTGCAGGTCTTGCGCCAGGGTGCGGCGCTCGCGCTCTTCGGCCAGCGCCAGCGCGGCCGCCAGGGTGCGCATTTTTTGGGTGCGCTCACGCAGCTCGCGCTGGTGGGTTGCGGCCATGTCGCTGCGCAGGTTGCGCAGGGTTTCTTGTGCCAGCTGGCTTTCGGTGATGTCGGTGTAGGTGACGATGACGCCGCTGACCTGCTCGCCTTCCCCCCGGTAAGGCAGCACCCGGCGCAGAAACCAATGCCCCTGTTCGTTTTGAAATTCCAGGTGAACGGGCTTGAGCTTGGCCAGCACCTGCTTGGCCGCTTCCACCAGGCCACCGCCGCCGAGCTCGGGCGAAAAGTCGCGTATGGGGCGGCCCACGTCGCTGCCAATGAAGCGAAACAGGCCCTGCGAAGCGGGGGTGAACCACTTGATGCGGAACGCCGTGTCCAGGCACACCGTGGCAATGTCGCTGCTGGCCAGCAGGTTGCGCAGGTCGGTGTTGGACACCTCCAGCTCGCGCACCTTCACCTCCAGCTGCTGGTTCACCGTGGTGAGCTCTTCGTTGAGCGACTGCAGCTCTTCCTTGGAACTCTCCAGCTCTTCGTTGAGAGAGCGCAGTTCTTCGTTGACCGACACCACCTCTTCGTTGGACACGGTGAGGTCTTCGTTGGCCATTTCCAGGCGCTCAATGGTGTTTTGCAGGTCGTCCCGGGTGACGCGCAGTTCGTCTTCCAGCTGGCGCACCAGCGCCGCTTCGGCGCTGCCGTTGCCGGGCACCAGCGCGGGCTGGCGGGCGTGTTCAAACACCACCAGAAACAGGCGCCCCAGGTCGCCGCCGGGAGTGGGCGTCACGGTGAGCTGAACCGCGTGAAAGCTGTTGCCGTGTTTCATGCGCGCATCCAGCACCTGCACCGGGGCTTCGCCCTGCGCGGCCTCGCGCAGCGCGGCCCGCACGCGTGAGCGCAGGCCGTCGCGCACCAGGGTCAGCAGGTCTTGTGTGGGTGCACCGCGGGGGCGGACCAGAAATTCGTCGGTCGGGCCGCAGAAATACAGCACCTCAAAGTTGCCGTTGACCAGCACCGAAGCGGGCGAAAAACGGTCCAGGATGAGCTGCTGGGCAATGCCGGCGGCCTGGCTCAGGCGCGGAACGCCCCGCACCGGCGCGGGGGCCAAGCCGCTCTCGCGCGTTTCGCCGAGCACGGTGGGCAGCGCCGGTACGGGGCTGCGCACGCCACTTTCGCGCCGGTAAATGCGCCACTTGGCCGACAGGGGTTTGAACAAGTCTTCGCGCCCGCTCACCGACTCGGCCGTGCCCAGCAGCAGGTGGCCACCGGGGCGCAGCGCAAAGTGAAACAGCCCGATGATGCGTTGCTGCACCTCGGGCTCCAGGTAAATCATCACGTTGCGGCAGCTGATGAGTTCGACGCGGGCAAACGGGGGGTCGGCAAACAGGTTTTGCAGGCCAAACACCACCGCTTCGCGCAGCGGCTGGTTAACCTGGTAGCTCTGGTGCTCGGGCACTTCGGTGAAATAGCGGCGCAGCCGGGCCGGGGTGATGTGTGCCGCAATGCCGGCGGGGTAGCGCCCCCGGCGGCCCACTTCCAGGGCTTCGCTGCTGGTGTCGGTGGCAAATATTTGTACCGGGCAGGTTTTGCGGGCCAGGCGCAGGCGGTCCAGCACCAGCATGGCCAGGGTGTAGGCCTCTTCGCCGGTGGAGCAGCCAGGCACCCAGATGCGAATGGGTTCGTCGTTGTGTTTGCCGGCCACCAGCGGCGCAATCACGTCGGCTTCCAGCGTTTTCCAGGCTTCGGGGTCGCGGAAAAACTCGGTCACGCCAATGAGCAGGTCGCGAAACAGCGCGTCCACCTCGTCGGGGTCGCGCTTGAGCAGGGCGGCGTAATCGGCGTCGCGCAGCATGCCGTGCATGCTCATGCGGCGCTGAATGCGCCGGCGCAGCGTGCCGCTTTTGTAGCCCGCAAAGTCGTAACCGCGCTGGGCCTTGATGGCCTTGAGCATGTCTTGCAGCGCCTTGGGTTGCGCGCCTTCCATGGGCACTTCTTCGGTGCTGCGGGCATAGGGGTGGCTGGCGTAGCTGGCCAGCACCTTGGGCATGCGTTCGACCGCCAGCACGTAGTTGGTCACGCCCGAGGCCAGTGCGCTGCGGGGCATGCCGTCAAACTGGGCAGAGGCCGGGTCTTGCACCAGCACCAGGCCGCCGTGGGCCGCAATGTTTTTAAGGCCCAGGGTGCCGTCGCTGCCGGTGCCCGAGAGCACGATACCAATGGCCCTGGCCCCCCGGTCTGCGCCCAGCGAATTGAAAAAATGGTCAATCGGCAGGTGCAGGTGCTGCTGTTCGTCGCGTGGGGTCAGGCGCAGGTGCCCGTTGACCACGGCCACCTCTTTGTCGGACGGTGAGGTGTACACATGGTTGGCTTCAATGCGCGCGCCGTCGGTGGCTTCCACCACCGGCATGCTGGTGCATTTGCCAAACAGCTCGGCGGCCAGGCTGGTGTGCGAGGGGTCGAGGTGCTGAACGATGACGAAGCCGATGCCGCTGTCGTTGGGCATGGCCCGAAAGAGGTTGCGAATGGCGTCGTAGCCGCCGGCCGACGCGCCGATGCCCGCCACACAAGGCCCGGCCGCCGGGCCAGTGGGTGCGGGGGCTTCGGTGGCGGGCAGCGGGGGGGCCGCAGCGGCAGCGCTTTTGCGGGGGCGTTTCTGAACAGGCTTGGTGGGCAAGGGTCCCATCCTTTGGGTTTGGTCTGTGCCGGATGTGGGTGCAGGTGACCCAGACGCGCAACACAGGTTGATATTTCAACATTGTGGCGCCTGCCAGCCGCCGCGCCACTGCGCGTGCTCAATGGGCTGCCGGTTTTGCACCCCGGCGTGCGCCGGGGGCGGCTGCGGTAGAGCCGGCGCTCAGCCCCTCAGGACGGGTTTTTGCGCATCAGTGCGCCGTCGGCGGTCTGGGCGTCGTTGTCGTACACGCCTTCCCAGTGGTCGCCGTTGGCCCAGGTCATGCGGCCTTTGCCGTGTTTTTTGCCCTGTTGCCACTGGCCGGTGTAGTGGTCGCCGTTGGGCCAGCGAAAACTGCCTTCGCCTTGGGGCTGGCCCTTGGCCATGGCGCCTTCGTAGCGTTCGCCCGAGGCGAAGCGCAGGGTGCCGCGGCCCTCGGGGGTGCCTCCCACGAGATCGCCCTCAAACACGTTGCCGTTGGCAAAGCGCAGTTTGCCCACGCCATGGGGTTGTTCGTTGACCCAGGGGCCTTCGTAGTGCTGGCCGTTGGCCCAGTGGTAGCTGCCCTGGCCGTCGGGCTTGCCCTGGTTGAAGCGGCCTTCAAAGCGGTCGCCCGAGGCGTAGAGCATGCGGCCCTGGCCGTGCGGCAGGCCGCGCGCCACCTCGCCTTCAAAGCGGTTGCCGTTGGCAAAACCCAGCTGGCCCTTGCCCTGGGGTTCGTCGTCGACCCAGCTGCCGGCGTAGCGCTGGCCGCTGGCCCACACAAACTCGCCCTGGCCGTGGCGGCGGCTTTTGCGCAGGTCGCCGCGGTAGTGGTCGCCGTTGGCCCAGCGCACCTGGCCGTTGCCGCTCAGGCCTTCTCCGTCGCGGGTGAAGGGGCCGGTGAAGCGGGTGTCGCCGGCCTGGATGTCGAGTTCTTTGGCGGCTTCGGCGGGCGCGCTGCTGGGGGCGCTGGTGGCTGGCAAGGCGGGTGCTGCGGCCTGCGCGGCCGCGCTTGCAACGGCGGCCATGGCGGCTGAGGCTGCCGGGGCGGGCGCCGCACCCAGCGCGGGCGCCGTGGTTGCGGCCACGGGGGCGGCAGCGCCGGGCAATGCGGTGGCCACCCAGGGCGTGCCGCGGTCGCGGGCCTGGGTCTGGGCGTGGTTGCGCGCCACGTCCTGGGCCTGGCCTTTGCATTGGCCCTGGGCTTCGCGCCACAGGGTTTCCGCGATTTGCGACTGGGTTTGCCGCTCGGCCACGCTCAGGCTGGCGCTGGTGCGGCGCAGTTGCTGGCTCTGGTCGCGGGCGCGCTCAAAGGCGGGGGCGCAAAACTCGGCGTTGTGGGCGTCGGTGGCGGTTTGCTCGCGCCGCTGCAGGGCGGTTTGCTGGGCCTCGCCGGCGCAGCGCTCGGCCGCCACGTCCCACATGTTTTCGGCCTTGCGGTACAGCACCGAGGCGTCGATCCAGCGCCGTTCGCGCACCGCCTGCTGGGCCAGGTCTTGCAGGCTGGTTGCGTTTTTCTGGCCGTTGGTGCAAGCCGGGCTGGCGTCGAGCTGGGCGTTCAGGCTGGAGCGGCTGCGCTCGCTGTCGGCCAGGTTGCGGCGGGCGCGCTCCTGGGCGCGGCCTTCGCAGCGCTGGGCCGCCAGGGTCCACAGCGCAATGGCTTCGTCCACCCGTTGGGCCAGCTCGGCGGCGCCGGTTTTGTTGGACTGCGCGGTGGCCGCTTGCAGGTCGGCGGTCATGGCGCGGTCGCTCAGGGTGTTGCAGTTCTCGGGCGGTGCGGCGCTGGCCACGGGCGCGGGGGGCTGGGCCTGGCCCTCACCCAGGGGCGAGAGGGCGGGGGGCTGTTCGGTGGGGGCGCTGGCTGTGGCGGGCTCGGGCGCGGGGGCCAGGCTGGCGCTGACGGCGCTGGTTTGTGCGCCCGCGCTGGCGCAGGCCAGCCAGAGCAGGGCGCCCAGCGCGGTAAGCGTGGCGCTGTGCCGTGGGGTGGTGTGTGTGGGCTTGGGCATGGGGTGCGGGTGGGGCAAGGTGGGGCGGCTGTGTCAACGGCTGGAGGCGGCCACCGGCAGGCCGGTGTCGGGCATTTCCAGCATGGCTTCGATCAGGCCGCGCGCATACGGGTTGGTGCCACGGGGCTCCAGGTCTTCGTAGCTGAAGGCCTGCTGGGCCGAGGCCAGCGGCATGTCGGCCTGGTCGAAGTCCAGCGTGTCGGGCCGTATGCCTTTCAGGATGGCCACCACCGCTTCGCTGTGGCCGCCCTGGGTGGCCAGGGCCTGCACCGAGGCCATGCGCTCCGGGTCAAAGGCCAGCGCGTTGGTGAGCAGGTTGCGCTCCAGCAGCTTCTGGTGCAGCGTGAAGCCGGCCAGCGGGTTGGCGCCCAGCTGCTGCATGCGGGTGTAGGCCCAGGCGTCGGCGTGGTCAAACACGGTGGCCGCCACGCGCGAAATGCCGCCCAGCAAGCCCCGGTTGGCCGCCACCTGCTGCATGCTGGCCACCACCTGGGCTTGCGTGAGCGCTTGCACCGACTTGCCGATGGCTTCCTTCATTCGGTTGGTTGCAAAGGTTTTGGCTTGTTCGATCAGCTGCTTCTTGAGGACCTCACTGACCATAGAGGCCGCCGTCTGCCGCGCGGTGGACACCGCCGCTTCGGCCATTCCGGCCGTTGAGGCCAAGGAAGCTACGGTGTAGAGCGTGCTCAGCAGGGACGTGCCGTAGTCGTAGGCTTTCATGCGCATCCCGCCTTCTTCGGACACGTCCTGTGTCCATAGCACGGCCCACAGCGCTTCGTCTTCGGTCAGGTCGGCCTTGATGAGTTCGAGCGGGTGGTAGCTCATGAGCCAGTGGTAGTCCTGCAGCTCGGGGGTGTTGGGCGGGGCCAGCCGGGTGTAGCCGCGGCAGACCTGAAAGGGCTGGAGCTGCACGGTTTTGCCGGTGCTGGTGGTCACGGCAAACGGCCGTCCGCGCTCGCGCATGCGGCCCAGTTCGGCCAGCAGCTTCGGGGCTTCGTTGCTGGTGCTGCCGTCAATGTCCACCAGGCGCTCGCCGGGTTTCAGCGGCGCGTCGTGGGTGCTGGCCACCACCGTGAGGCGTTCGTCCACCCCCAGCGCCCGCACCCAGGCCACGCGCTCGGTCTCTGCCCAGCCCTGGCTGGTGGCCACCGAAATGGGCAGTTCCCACTGGCGGTCGCAGTCGGCGTCTTGCAGGCGCGCCGAGCGGGCGATAGCCGGGCGCAGGGTTTGTTCGCCCTGGCCGTAAAGGCTGATGTTGGCCAGCAAGGCAGGGTCCACCGGCCGGCCATCGTCGACCGTGAATTGGGGGGCTGCACAGCCGCCGAGCAACCCGGCGGCGGTGAGCAGGGACAGCGCCAGAGGGCGCAGGCGGGCGGTGGGGCTTGGGTGGCGCGTGGGTGACATGGCAGGGCGCGTGTGACAGGAGGTATCTCTTTGTAACGAATAAGCTTAACGCCAGGCTTTCAGCCCGTGGCGCCGTTCAGACATTCGGCGCGCTGGGCGCGCTCTGCGGCGGCGTGGGGCGTGGCGCGACCACAACTGAGACAATGCCCCCCGTGCTCAATATCCTGCTTGTCACCTTTCCCTTCTTCGCCCTTGTGCTGGCCGGTTTTCTGGCCGCGCGGCGGCGCATGTTGCCGCTGGAAGCCATTCCGGGCTTGAACGGTTTTGTGCTGTTTTTTGCGCTGCCGGCCATGCTGTACCGCTTTGGCTCCACCACGCCCATTGCGCAGCTGCTGGACGCTTCGGTGGCCGGCGTGTATTTGCTGTGCGCGCTGGTGATGGTGGGTTTTGCCATCGTCATGACCTTGAACAGCCGCATCCGCTGGAACGACGCGTCGCTGGGCGCGCTGGTGGCGGCGTTTCCCAACACCGGTTTCATGGGCGTGCCGCTGCTGGCCGCGCTGCTGGGGCCGCAAAGCGTGGGCCCGGTGATTGTGTTGATCGTGGTGGACATGGTCATCACGAGTTCGCTGTGTGTGGCGCTTTCCAGGCTGGACGAGGGCGAGGGCCATGGCGCTGCGGCCATGCTGGATGCCGGTAAAAAAGCCTTGCGCGGTGTGCTCACCAACCCCATGCCCTGGGCCATTTTGCTGGGCGCGGCGGCCTCGGCCGCCAGCTTCACGCTGCCGGGGCCAGTGGAAAAAACCGTCTGGCTGCTGGCCGACGCGGCTTCGCCGGTGGCGCTGTTCACCATTGGCGCGGTGCTGGCGCGCTCGCAAATGCAGTCCAACCACCCCATGCCTCTGGGCGACTATGTGCCCGTGGCGCTCATGAAACTGCTGCTGCACCCGCTGCTGGTGCTGGTGGTGGGGCTGGCCGCCATCCAGCTGGGGGTGCCGCTGGACCGTTTTGCGCTCACGGTGATGGTGCTGGTGTCGGCCCTGCCCAGCGCCAGCAACGTGTCGTTGCTGGCCGAGCGCCTGGGCGCCGACAACGGGCGCATTGCCCGCATCATCCTGGTGACCACCGCCGCCGCGTTCTTCACCTTCTCGGGCGCGGTGGCGCTGATGACCTGAGTGTCATAGGTGGTGACTATTGATTATCTAGTCAAAATCAGTTTGTCAAATGAATGGGTGGCGGCTACAGTGAGGACTCGATCACTTGCCGGAGCCCTGCCATGAACACCAACGACACCCTCGCCGCTTTTGTGGCTGACTGCGTGGAACGTTTGGCGGCACTGGCCCTCGCAAGCTGAGCGAGCCTGTTCAACCCACTGGAGACCCACCATGAGCAACCCCAACACCGAAGCCAAGTGCCCGTTTCACGCTGCCGCCGGCGCACGCGCCACGCAAGGCGCACAGTCCAACGCCGACTGGTGGCCCAACCAGTTGAACCTGGGCATCCTGCACCAGCACGCCCCGGCGTCCAACCCCATGGACCCGGACTTTGACTACGCCGAAGCCTTCAAGACGCTGGACTTTCCCGCGCTCAAAGCCGACTTGGTCGCGCTGATGACCGACAGCCAGGACTGGTGGCCCGCTGACTGGGGCCACTACGGTGGCCTGTTCATCCGCATGGCCTGGCACAGCGCCGGCACCTACCGCACGGCCGACGGCCGCGGCGGCGCCGGCACCGGCAACCAGCGCTTTGCGCCCATCAACAGCTGGCCCGACAACGGCAACCTGGACAAAGCACGCCGCCTGCTCTGGCCCATCAAGCAGAAATACGGCAACGCCATTTCGTGGGCCGACCTGTACATCCTGGCCGGCAACGTGGCCATGGAGTCCATGGGCTTCAAGACCTTCGGTTTTGCCGGCGGCCGGGCCGACATCTGGCAGCCTGAGGAAGACATTTACTGGGGCGCCGAAGCCGAATGGCTGGCCACCAGCGACAAGCCCAACAGCCGCTACAGCGGCGACCGCGACCTGGAAAACCCGCTGGCCGCCGTGCAGATGGGCCTGATTTACGTGAACCCCGAAGGCCCGGACGGCAACCCCGACCCGGTGCTTTCAGGCCGCGATGTGCGCGAAACCTTCGCCCGCATGGCCATGAACGACTACGAGACCGTGGCGCTGGTGGCCGGTGGCCACACTTTTGGCAAGGCCCACGGCGCGGGCGACCCCAAGCTGGTGGGCCCCGAGCCCGAGGCCGCACCCATGGAAGCCATGGGGTTTGGCTGGATCAACCAGCTGGGCACCGGCAAGGGCGCCGACACCACCACCAGCGGCATTGAGGGCGCCTGGAAACCCAACCCCACCACCTGGGACATGGGTTACTTCAAGGTGCTGTTCAAGTACGACTGGGAACTGGTGAAGAGCCCGGCGGGCGCACAGCAGTGGCTGGCCAAAGACGTGCTTGAGGAGGACATGATTCCCGACGCGCACCGTCCCGGCGTGAAGCACCGCCCGATGATGACCACGGCCGATCTGTCGCTCAAGTTCGACCCGGCCTACGAGAAAATCTCGCGCCACTTTGCGGCCAACCCCGACGAGTTTGCCGACGCCTATGCCCGCGCCTGGTTCAAGCTGACCCACCGCGACATGGGGCCAAAGAGCCTGTACCTGGGCCCTGAGGTGCCGGCCGAAGAGCTGATCTGGCAAGACCCGGTGCCTGCGGTGGCCCACCCCGTGATCGACGCGCAGGACATCGCCGCCCTCAAGGCGCAGGTGCTGGCCTCGGGCCTGTCGGTGAGTGAACTCGTGTCCACTGCCTGGGCCTCGGCCTCCAGCTTTCGCGGCAGCGACAAGCGCGGTGGTGCCAACGGTGCCCGCATCCGCCTGGCGCCGCAGAACAACTGGGAAGCCAACCAGCCGGCCCAGTTGGCCAAGGTGTTGACCGCGCTGGAATCCATTCAGCAGGCGTTCAACGCCGCGCAAACCGGTGGCAAACAGGTGTCCATGGCCGACCTGATCGTGCTGGCCGGCAGCGCCGCGGTGGAAGCCGCCGCCCAGGCCGCAGGCCAGAGCGTGGCCGTGCCGTTCACCCCGGGCCGCACCGATGCGAGCCAGGAGCAGACCGATGTGGAGTCGTTCAGCGTGATGGAACCGGTGGCCGATGGCTTCCGCAACTACCGCAAGAAGGCCTACAGCGTGGCGCCCGAAGAGATGCTGCTCGACAAAGCGCAGCTGCTCACCCTGAGCGCCCCTGAAATGACGGTGCTCGTGGGCGGTCTGCGCGTGCTGGGTGCCAACCATGGGGGCTCAGCGCACGGTGTGTTCACCCAGCGCCCTGGCCAGCTCACCAACGACTTCTTCGTCAACCTGGTGGACATGTCCACCGCCTGGAAGCCCAGCGGCGACAACGCCTATGAAGGCCGCGACCGCAAGACCGGCGCCGTGAAGTGGACCGCCACCCGCGTGGACCTGGCCTTTGGCTCCAACTCGCAACTGCGTGCGCTGGCCGAGGTGTACGCCCAGAACGACGGCCAAGCCAAGTTTGTGCGCGACTTTGCTGCCGCCTGGACCAAGGTGATGAACCTGGACCGCTTTGACCTGAAGTAAAGCGAACGCTCCGCGCTGCGCGCGGAGGTGGGGTCTCAGGCCCCCGCAGCTTCGGCTGCGGGGGCTTTTTTTTGGGGCGGTGCGAAGATCGGGGCCCCCAAATGGAACGACCACCCTTGGGTGGCCGTGGTGTGCCGCCTGTTATCTCGCAGGCGTTGGGCACCGGTGAATTTTGCAGGGCGCCTGTGACGGTGGCGTGACAGCCGCAGCTTCAAATCGCCAGCGGGTCCACGTCCACCGCAAAACGGATCAGCCCGCGCGCTTCGGGCAGGCTGCGGCAGTCCAGCAGCACCGGTTGCCAGGCCGACAAAAAGCGCTGCAGCGCGCCACGCGAAGCGGCTTCCACCAGCAGCTGCGCGCGTTCAACATTGGCCACGCGCTGAATGGTGAGCGGCACGGCCGGGTACAGGGTGATGGCGTCGCGGTAGGGCAGGCCCAGGCTCTGCAACGCGGCGCCGTTCAAAAACGCCTGCGCGGCGGCTTGCGTACGGGCGTCGGCCCGCAGTAGAGCCTGAAAGCCGTAGGGCGGCATGCCGGCCTGCTCGCGTTCGGTCAGCTGTTCGGCGGCAAAGGCCGGAAAGTCGTGTTTTTTCAGGGTGGCAAACAGCGGGTGCTGCGGGTACCAGGTCTGCACCCACATTTCGCTGGCGCCGCTGTGCGCGGCGTCGCGCCCGGCGCGCCCGGCGGCCTGCATGAGCAGGGCAAACAGGCGCTCGGGCGCGCGGTAGTCGCTGGCAAACAGGGCGCTGTCGGCGTTCACGCTGGCCACCAGGGTGATGCGCCGAAAGTCGTGCCCCTTGGCGATCATTTGCGTGCCCACCAACACATCCACCTCGCCGCTGTGCATGGTGGC
Source organism: Hydrogenophaga sp. LT287 (assembly GCF_055702805.1). Taxonomy (NCBI): domain Bacteria; kingdom Pseudomonadati; phylum Pseudomonadota; class Betaproteobacteria; order Burkholderiales; family Comamonadaceae; genus Hydrogenophaga; species Hydrogenophaga sp. LT287. The sequence goes on from NZ_JBVPZC010000012.1 coordinate 12,180, forward strand.
CAGTTGCACCTCCAGGCTGCCTTTGAGCCGGGTCGAGTCGGCGTCCATGCGGGCCACGCGGGCCGGGCCGCCGTCGGGCCGCGTCACATCGGCCAGCAGGGCGCTCAGCTGTTCTTCAATTTGCTCCGTGCCGCGGCCCACGGGGGCAATGTCCAGGTTGCCGCAGTCGGGGCAGGCGCGGGGCACGCGTTCGGTAAAACCGCAGTGGTGGCAGCGCAGGGTGCGGTCGAGTTTGTGGAACACGCGGAAGGCGCTGCAATGCGCGCAGGCGCTTTTCCAGCCGCAGTCGTGGCAGGCCAGCACCGGGGCGTAGCCGCGCCGGTTGAGCAACACCATGCACTGCTCACCCCGGCCAATGCGCTCGGCCATGGCGGCCACCAGCGGTGGCGCCAGCACGGCGCCCTTGGGCTGGTGGTTCATGTCCACCAGGCGCAGGCGGGGCAACGCGCCACCGCCTATGCGCCCTGGCATCGCCAGGCGCACATAACGCCCCTGGTCGGCCGCGTGCCAGCTTTCCAGCGACGGCGTGGCCGAGCCCAGCACCACCTGGCAGCGCGGGTTCGCATCCTCTCCCCGACTTGCCCCCTCTCCCTCTGGGTGAGGGCGGGGGTGAGGGCCCGCGAGAAGCAGCGCCGCTTCAGCCGCCAGCGCCTCCGTCTCCACCTTCGCCCGGTACACCGCCAGGTCCCGCGCCGAATACCGCGCGCCTTCCTGGCTTTTGTAGCTGGGGTCGTGTTCCTCGTCCACCACGATCAGGCGCAGCCCGGGCAGGCTGGCAAACACGGCCATGCGCGTGCCCAGCACAATGCGCGCGGCGCCGGTGTGCGCGGCCAGCCAGCTGTTCAGGCGCTGCGGCGGCGTCATGCCGCTGTGCAGGCACACCACCGCGTCCGGGCCATACAGCGGCTCAAAGCGCTCCCGAAAGCGCGCCTCCAGCTGGGGCGTCAGGTTGATCTCGGGCACCATCACCAGCACCTGGGTGGGGCTGCTGCACTCGGGCGTGGCGGTGTCCAGCACCTGGCGGGTGGCGCGCAAATACACCTCGGTTTTGCCACTGCCGGTGGCGCCATACAGCAGCACCGGCGCCTGGGCGCTGTGCAGCGCGGCCAGCGCCTGGCGTTGTTCGTCGCTCAGGTCGTGGCCGTCGCTCGCGGTGTCCGCGGCGGTTGTGCTGGCTTCGGGTGCTGCTGCCGGGCTGGTTTTGGCGCGGCGCTTCAGCCGGCGCGCCAGCTGCTCGTTGCTCAGCTCGCGCAGTTGGGGCGGCAGTGCGGCCATGGCCACCTCGCCCAGGCTGCGCTGGTAATACTGGGCGGCAAATTTCACCAGCTGGCGCCAGCGCGGGTTCAGCGGCGGCACACCTTCCAGCACGCTCGCCACCGCCTTGGTCTGGGCTTCGGTCAGGCCCTCGGGTGGCTCGGTGGCGCATTCCCACACCACGCCCAGCACCTCGCGTTTGCCCAGCGGCACGCGCACCAGCGTGCCCGGCGCAAGCAACAGCTCACTTCGGTAGCTCAGGCTGGCACCCACGCCGCTGTGGGCTGGGGTGGCCACCACCACGTTGGGCCAAAAGGTCATGGTTAGCGGTTTTTCTTCAGTCGAACTGTCGGAAGGCGGTGTAAGTCGTTGATTTGTCAGTGCATCTGGACATATCCAGAGCTTCTGTGGATAACTTTGTTGATAGCTTGTGCTGGAGCCTCTGGAGGCCTTACAAATCAAGGGTTTACTTAAACTGCCTTTTTAAAGGGCAGAAAAACAAAGCCTATATAAATCAATGACTTGTGTCATCTTATACCCCCCGGTGGGTGCGCCTGTGGTTGGCGCTGGGCCAGCCAGCGGGATGACAAAAATTTGTGCATAACTGCGTGTTGTCAAGTCCGGGTTTGGCCTTTTTCTGTGCTATGCACCTGCGGGAATATGAATTATTTGGCATTAAAAACCCCGCAGCGTTGCATTTTCACCGTGGAACCAGCTTGGGGCGGGCTGTGGCCACCCAGAGGGGGTTTTTTTGCCGCGGCCGGTTCTCCCCAGGGCTGGTATCGCACCCCGCTTAGCGGCTTTTCCTCAGCCCAACTGTCGGAAAGCGGCGTAAGTCCTTGATTTGACAGTGCATCCGGACATATCCAGAGCTTCTGTGGATAACTTTGTTGATAGATTGTGTTTGGGCCTCTGGAAGCCTTACAAATCAAGGGTTTGCTTAAACTGCCTGCTTAAAGAGCATTTTCACAAACGCTATATGAATCAAGCACTTAGCGACGCTCATGCGCTGGGCCTTCGGTGCGGGGTGGTACCGCCGGGTATGCCGCGCCGCAGCAAAAATTTTGTGCATAACTGGGCTTTGTCAAGCCCGTTTTTCTCCGTGTTTTGTGTTATGGGCTGCTGGCGGGTGGGTTTTGAGCACCCCGGGCGCTGGGCGAGGCCCTGCCCAGAGAGGCGCACAGCCTGCCTGGCAGGGTCCCGGCCGGCCGGGCCGCTTCAGCTTGGCATGCGCAGGCGTTTGGAATGGCTGTGCACCGCGTTCACCAGGGCCGACACATGCTCGGGCGGCGTGAACTGGCTGATGCCATGGCCGAGGTTGAAGATGTGCGTGGCGCCAACGCCGGGGCCTTGGTGTGGCTTGCCAAAGCTTTCCAGCACGGCGGCCACTTCGGCGTCGATCTGTTCGGGCTGGGCAAACAACACGTTCGGGTCGATGTTGCCTTGCAGCGCCTTGCCGTGGGCGCCTTCGCCTACCTGCGCGCGGGCGCGGGCCAGGTTCACCGTCCAGTCCAGGCCCAGCGCGTTGCAGTCCAGGTCTTTCATGTCGTCCAGCCACAGGCCGCCGCCCTTGGTGAACACAATGCGCGGAATCACCACGCCGGCGTGCTCGCGCTTGAGCTGCGCCAGCACCCGCTTGGTGTAGGCCAGGCTGAACTGCTGGAACTTGCCGTCGGCCAGCACGCCGCCCCAGCTGTCAAACACCATCACGGCCTGCGCGCCGGCTTCAATCTGCGCGTTCAGGTAAGCGGCCACGGCGTCGGCGTTGATCGCCAGGATGCGGTGCATCAGGTCGGGCCGGCTGTACATCAGCGTTTTCACGGCGCGGTAATCGTCCGAGCCACCGCCTTCGACCATGTAGCAGGCCAGCGTCCAGGGGCTGCCCGAAAAACCAATCAGCGGCACCCGGCCATTCAGGGCTTTGCGGATGCTGGTCACCGCGTCAAACACATAGCGCAGTTTCTCCATGTCGGGCACGGCGAGCGCGTCCACGTCGGCTTCGGTGCGCACCGTTTTCTGAAACTTCGGGCCTTCACCCAGCGCAAAAGAAAGGCCCAGGCCCATCGCGTCGGGCACGGTGAGGATGTCGGAGAACAGGATGGCCGCGTCCAGCGCATAGCGCTCCAGCGGTTGCAGCGTCACCTCGGTGGCGTAGTCCACGTTGGTCGCCAGCCCCATGAAGCTGCCGGCCTGCGCCCGGGTGGCGCGGTATTCCGGCAGGTAGCGCCCGGCCTGGCGCATCAGCCACACGGGCGTGTAGTCGGTGGACTGGCGCAAACAAGCGCGCAAAAAGGTGTCGTTTTGCAGGGGGGCGAAGCTCATGGGGGTATCCGGTTGCGGTCGAGAGGAAGCGCAGATTATCCCGCGTGGGGCAGGGCCTGCGGTTTGGTGGACGCCGGCGCCGTGGCCGGCCAGCGTGAAAGACGCTCAGCCTCTCAGGACTTCGGCAGCCCAAACGGCTTGACCATGGGCCAGCCTTTTTGGGCCCAGTCGCTCATGCCGCCGTGCACGTAGCGCACGTTGTTCCACCCCGCTTCTTTCATGGCTTGCACCACTTTGCTGGACCGGTTTTGCGTGTTGCAGATGATGAGCACGGGCTGGGCCGGGTCTTTGGGAATTTCGCTGGCGCGCTGGTTGAGCTGCGACATGGGCAGCAGCCGCGCGCCGTTGGCCACGCCGGTGGCGTGTTCGTCGGGCTCGCGGATGTCGAACATGACGACCTGTTGGCTTTCAAACAGCTGGCGGCCTTCTTCCAGGCTGACGCGCAGGGGGTCGGGGGTGGCGTCAGCCGAGCAACCGGCAGCCAGGGCCAGGGAAGCCAAACCCAGCAGGGCGAGGGCGCGGCGGTTGATGTGCGAGGGGCGGGGTGTGTGGGTCATGCGGCGGCGTTTTTGTATTTGATGCTGCAGCCATAGGCCTGGCTGGTGGGGGTGGTGAGGGGTTTGCCAGCGAGCAGTTCGTGCAGGCCCTGGCGCACGTAGTTGGTGGCTTTTTCAATGTCGGCCACGCGGGCGGACGGGATGCTGTCAATACCGCCGGCGAACACCAGCAGGCCCTGGGGGTTGACGATATACATGTGCGGCGTGACGCGGGCGGCGTAGGCCTGGCCCACGGTGCCGTCTTCGTCCATCAGGGTGGCGGTCGGGCTGGCTTTTTGATCGGTCATCCAGCGCGCCAGCTGGGCCGGGCTCATGTGGTCGGCGCTGTCGTCGCGGGTCGAGTTGATGGCCAGCCACATCACGCCTTGGGCGGTAAATTCTTTTTGCAGCGCCTGCATGTTGCCGTTGTAGTGCTTGCGCACAAAGGGGCAGCCGGGGTTGTTCCATTCCAGCACCACGGGCTTGCCTTGGTATTGCGACAGTTTCACGGCTTTGCCGGCGGTGTCGCTGAGCGTGAAGTCGGGCGCGGGCTGGCCCACGGTGGCGGCCTGGGCCATGCGCGGCAGCAGGCTGGCGGGCAGGGCCAGCGCGCCCAGGGCGGTGGCGCTGAGGGTGGTGAACTGGCGGCGTTTCAGCATGGTGTGTCTCCGATGTGCAGCAAAACTCCTAGGACACGGCCGGGGCGGTTTGGTTTGCGCCGCCGGGGCCGCCAGAGCCTGCAGCCCGTGGCATCACAAGCCCGCCAGCGCCGTGCGCACATCGTTCACGCTCAACACTTCCGACAGCACCGTGGCGGGTTGGCCGTTTTGGTAGAGGGCGTACACCGGCACGCCGTTGCGGCCCAGGCTGGCCAGGGCGGCGGTCACGGCGGGGTCGCGCCGGGTCCAGTCGGCGCGCAGCAGGGCCACATTTTTCGCGGCCATGTCGGCCAGCACGCTGGCGTCGGCCAGGGTGGTGCGTTTGTTGTACTGGCAGGTCACGCACCAGGCGGCGGTGAAGTCCACAAACACCGGGCGGCCCTCGGCCAGCAGCTCGGCCTGGCGCTCGGCGCTCCACGGTTGCCAGCTCAGGCCTTGCACGGTGGTGGCCACGGCAGCACCCGGTGTGGCGTCGGCCATGCGGGTCACGTTGGGGCCCACGGCCCAGCCCAGCCACAGCAGGCCCGCGAGCGACAAGCCCGCCAGTGCGGTGCGGCTCTTGCCGCGCAAACCCAGCGACCACACCAGCAGCGCCAGCACCACCAGCAGCATGAGCAGGGCGGCCGCGCCGTCGATGCCGCTTTGTTGCCCCAGCACCCACAGCAACCACACCACGGTGGCAAACATGGGGAAGGCCATGAGCTGGCGGAAGGTGTTCATCCAGGCGCCGGGGCGGGGCAGGGCGCGGGCAATGGCGGGCCACCAGCTGGCGGCCAAGTAGGGCAGGGCCATGCCCAGCCCCAGCATGCCAAACACGGCCAGCGCCTGCACCGTGGGCAGGCCAATGGCCAGGCCCAGCGAGGCGCCCATGAACGGCGCGGTGCAGGGCGACGCGATGGCCGTGGCGAGTACGCCGGTCAGGAACGCATCGGCGGTGGGGTTTTGGGCCTGCAGGCTGGCCACGCGGCTGGGCAGCACGCTGCCAAATTCAAACAGGCCCGCCAGATTCAAACCGATGAGTGTGAACAGCACCGCCAGTGCCGCCACCACACCGGGGCTTTGCAGCTGGAAGCCCCAGCCCAGTTGCTCGCCAGCCGCCCGCAGGCCCAGCAGCAGGCCGCCCAGCGCCAGGAAGGAGAGCACCACACCGGCGGTGTAGGCCAGGCCGTTGGCGCGGTGGGCGGCGCGGTCGTCGGCATGCTTCGCAAAGGCCAGCACCTTGATGGCCAGCACCGGGAACACGCAGGGCATGAGGTTGAGGATGGCGCCGCCGATGAGCGCGCCCAGCAGCGCGGCCCACAGCGTGATGGACGGGCCGCTCGGCGCTGCCGGCGCGGTGGCGGCGCGGGCGGCGTTGGCGTCCAGCGCGGCTTGCAGGGCGTCGGGCACGGCCGCAGGCAGCGGGGCAGCGGCGGGCCAGGCGCCTTGCACCGGCACGTCCAGCCACACACCGGGGCTGCCCGCGCCTGAGCCGCTGGGGTTGGCCAGCGCCACCACCAGCGGCACCTGGGCCGGGCTGTCGGCGCGGTGCGGTGAGAGTGGCACGCGGGCGGTCCAGCGCTCGCCCGTCCAGGCCTGGGTCCAGGCGGCGCCGGGTTCAATGAGTCCACTGGTTTCGGGGAAAAACTCCAGCGTCTGGCCGCGCCAGGCGGCAGGCAGGCCGTCGAGCGACACGTTGAGCCAGCCGGCTTCGGGCACGAGCGTGCTGCCCGCTGCGGGCTGGGTGGTGGGGGCGGCGGCCCACGCGGCTTCAAAGGCCATGCCGTGCAGCGCCGTGGAGCCTTGCACCGGAATGCGCAGCGTGAAGTTGCCTTCTTCGGGAATGCATTCCTGGCGGCAGGCGAGCCAGGCGGCGTAGAGCGTCACGTCCACATGGGTGCCGGTGAAGCCGGGGTCGATGGTGAGCGGCACGGGCAGCAGCACGGTGCCGTCATAACCGTAGTTGGCCAGGGTGCCGAGCGGGAATTTGCGCGGGGTCGGCCAGGCAATGTCGCCGGCCATTACCCCGGCGGGCAGGGTCCATTGCAGTTCGGTGGGCAGGCCCGAGTCGCCCGAGTTTTTCCAGTAGGTGTGCCACTGGGGCTGGTGGGTGAGCTGCAGGCCCACCCACACGGTTTTGCCGGGTGCCGCGCCTTCGGGGGCGTGGGCCAGCAGCTCGGCGCGCACCTGCTCGGTTTGCACCACGGTAGCGCTGGCCGTGGCCGACAGCAGACCCTGGGCTTGCGCGCTGGGCGCCAGCAGCACCGCCACGGCCCAGGCCAGCAAGCAGGCGGCGAGCCAGCCGCTGAACCGCCCGAAAGGAGCGGGGAGGGCGGCGGCGGTTTTGAACGGGGTGGACAACATCACGGGCGGCTGGTTAGGAATGGGGCGTGGCGGTGTAGGAGCCGCCTGGGGGTGGCGAGTTCCTGTGACGCCGTTGAATATAAGGCAGCGCTTACATGCTCGCTGGCAGGGGCACCCATTGCACCCGGGTTGCGTCCGCTCAAGCGGGGCGGCGGCGCTGTGCGGCGCAAGGGTTCCCAAACCCGGCGGGTTTCGTTAAAACCGCCATTCGTCAGATGCAAGAGGAGCGGTACCCATGGGATCGATCTTGGAACATGCCTTGTTGCCCTGGGCCAATCGGGTCAAGACGCGGGTGAACCTGCCGGTGCGGCTGAGTTGGGGCGAGCGCGGTGCGTCTTCGCTGGCGCTGGGTGAGTTTGAACAGCCGCAGGTGGAAATAAGGGTGCGCGACCCGGCTGCGCTGCCGCTGCTGATCGAGCCCGGGCTGGACACGCTGGGGCAGGCGTATGTGGAGGGCCTGATTGACGTGGACGGCCCGCTGGCCGACATGCTGGCGGTGGCGCACCGGCTGGCCGAAACGGCCGAGTCCCACGGCATGCGCCACAAGCTGATGGGGCGCATCCGGCGCCGCTTTGGCCACACGCGCGAGAGCGACAGCGAGGCCATTCAGTACCACTACGACGTGTCCAACGCGTTTTATGCGCAGTGGCTGGGCGAGGGCATGGTGTATTCGTGCGGGTATTTCGAGCAGGGCGACGAGACGCTGGACGCCGCGCAGCTCAAGAAAATCGACCACATTTTGAACAAGATCCGCCTGCAGCCCGGCCAGCGGCTGCTGGACATTGGCTGCGGCTGGGGCGCGCTGGTGTTGCGCGCGGCGCAGCGTTTTGGCGCGCGGTGCGTGGGCGTGACGCTGTCACAAAACCAATACGACCTGGCGCGCGAGCGGGTGCGCGCGGCCGGGCTGCAAGACCGCGTCGACATTCGGCTGCAGGACTACCGCGACGTGAGCGATCCGCCGTTTGACCGCATCACCAGCGTCGGCATGTTTGAACACGTGGGGCTGGACCACCTGACGCCGTACTTTGAGCGCCTGCGCCAGCTGCTCAAGCCCGACGGCTGGGCCATGAACCACGGCATCGCCAGCACCGACGCGCTGGACGGCGAAACCCGCCACGGTGGTGGCCACTTCATTGACCGCTACGTGTTTCCGCGCGGCGAGCTGCCGCACATTGGCACGGTGTTGCGTTGCCTGCAAGAAGGCGGGCTGGAAGCGTTTGACGTGGAAAACCTGCGCCGCCACTACCAGCGCACCACGCAGCTGTGGGCCGAGGCGTTTGAGGCCCACACCGAGCGCATCAAGCCGCTGGTGGACGAGCGGCGCTGGCGCATCTGGCGCGTGTACCTGGCCGGCTGCGCCTGGGCGTTTGACAACGACGAGGTGTCGATCTACCAGGTGCTGTGCCGCCCGGCGGGCCAGCCGTCGCAAGGGCTGCCCTGGTCGCGGCGGTGGATGTACGCGCAGCGCTGAGCAACGGCGCGTTCACTCGTGGCGCAGCGCGTCGATCGGGTTCAGCCGTGCCGCGCGGCGCGCCGGGAAGTACCCAAACAGCACGCCAATGCCGGCTGAAAACACGAAGCTCAACAGGTTGACGCCGGGGTTGAACACATAGGGCACGTTCATCACCGCCGACAAGCCGATGGACGCGGCCGTGGCCAGCACGATGCCGATGAGCCCGCCGAGCGCGGCCAGCACCACCGCTTCAATCAGGAACTGCAGCAGCACCTCGCGCTCCAGCGCGCCGATGGCCAGGCGCAGGCCGATCTCGCGGGTGCGCTCGGTCACGCTCACCAGCATGATGTTCATGATGCCGATGCCGCCCACCAGCAGGCTCACCGCGGCCACGGCGCCCAGCAGCGTGGTCAGCACCTTGGTGGTGCCCGACAGCGTTTCGGCCAGCTGCTTGGTGTCGAGCACGTTGAAGTTGTCTTCGTCGGTGTCGGCCAGTTTGCGGCGCTCGCGCAGCAGCTGTGTGATGCCGGCTTTCACGCGGTTGGCGTCGCTGCCGTCGGCCATGGACACCAGCAGCGTGTTCACGCGGGTATTGCCGGTCAGGCGGCGCTGCAGCGTTTTCAGGGGCACCAGCACCATGTCGTCCTGGTCGTTGCCAAAGGCGCCCTGGCCCTTGGACGCGAGGATGCCGATGATTTCGCACGAAATCTGTTTCACCCGCAGCTGGTCGCCCAGCGCGGGGCGCTGGCCATACAGCTCGCGCCGCACGGTTTCACCCACGATGCACACGGCCGAGCCGGCGCGCAGTTCGTCGTCGCTGAAGTTGCGGCCCTCGCTGAGCTTCCAGTTGCCGGTGACCAGCCATTCGTTGGTGCTGCCGATGATGCTGCTGGTCCAGTTGCGGCCGTTGGCCACCACGGTGGAGCCGGTGCGCGCCTCGGGCGCCACGGCCAGAATGCCGCCGATCTGGCTGGCAATGGCGTCGGCGTCGGTGTCTTTGAAGGCCGGCACGCTGCCGCCACTGCCGCCCGGGCCCATGCGCTGGCCGGGGCGCACCTGCAGCAGGTTGGTGCCCAGGCCCGAAATCTGGTTTTGAATGGCCAGGGTGGCGCCGTTGCCCAGCGTCACCATGGTGATGACCGCGCTCACGCCAATCACGATGCCCAGGATGGTGAGGAACGAGCGCATGAGGTTGCGCCGAATGGAGCGCAGCGCCAGCAGCAAGGTGTTGAGCCACATGGTCAGTGCACCTCGGCGGTGGGTGGCGCGGCGCTGGCTGTGGCGTCGTGCAGGCCCGCGGGGTGCGGGTTGGGCGTGTCGCTGGCCACCACGCCGTCGACAAAACGCACGATGCGCTTGGCGTACGCGGCCATTTCGGCCTCGTGGGTGACCATCAGCACGGTGATGCCGTGGTCGGCGTTAAGGCGCCAGATCAGTTCCATGATTTCTTTGCTGCGCTGCGTGTCCAGGTTGCCGGTGGGCTCGTCGGCGAGCAGCACGGCGGGCTGCGTGACGATGGCGCGCGCAATGGCCACGCGCTGCTGCTGCCCGCCTGAGAGCTCGGCCGGCGTGTGGTGTTCCCAGCCTTTGAGGCCCACCGAGTCCAGGGCGCGCGCGGCGGCGGCGTGGCGTTCGGCCGCCGGCTCGCCACGGTAGATCAGCGGCAGTTCCACGTTTTCTTGTGCCGAGGTGCGCGCCAGCAGGTTGAAGCCCTGGAACACAAAGCCCAGGTAGCGCCGGCGCAGGCGGGCGCGCTGGTCGCGGCTGAGCGACTGCACCTGCACGCCCTGAAATTCGTAGGTGCCGGTGGTGGGCGTGTCCAAGCAGCCCAGCGTGTTCATGGCGGTGGACTTGCCCGAGCCACTGGGCCCCATGATGGCCACAAAGTCGCCCGCCTGAATGTCCAGGTCCACCCCCTTGAGCGCCTGAAACGCGGTGCTGCCCTCGCCGTACACCTTGGTGACGCCGCGCAGGCGGATCAGCGGGCGGTCGGCGGTTTGCGTGCCGGTGATGCGATCCGGCGCCGGGCCGCCCCAAGCCGGATCAGCCCCCTCGGGGGGCAGCGACCCGCGCAGCGGTGGAGCGTGGGGGGGCATCATGGCGCTGCACCTCCATTGCGCTGGTCGGTGATGATGGCCAGGCCCTCGCTCAAGCCTTCGCCCGTGACTTCGGTGTGGCGGCCATCGCTGATGCCGGTCTTCACTTCTTGCGCCACGGCCTGGCCGTCTTTGAGCACCCAGATCTGCCGCAGGCCCGGTGCGCCGCCGTTGGTTTCGGTGGCCCGGCGCGGGGTGGTGCTGCGGGGCATGCGCGGCATCATCTTGGACAGGATGCTGCTGCTGGGCGCCGCAGCGGCGCCGTTGCCCGCCGTGGTGGGCGAGAAGCGCAACGCGGTGTTGGGCACCAGCAGCACGCCGTTGCGCTCGGTGGCCACGATGGTGGCCGCCGCCGTCATGCCCGGGCGCAGGCTCAGGTCGGTGTTGTCCACGTCGAGCGTGGTCACGTAGGTCACCACGTTGTCGGTCTTGGTGGAGCCAAAGGCCACGCGGTTGATGGTGGCCGGGTAACGCCGTGCCGGGTAGGCGCTCACGGTGAAGCTGGCTTTCTGGCCGGTGGTCACCGAGCCCACGTCGGCCTCGTCCACGTTCACGTCCAGCCGCAGTTGCGACAGGTTTTCGGCCACCGAAAACAGCGTGACCGCCTGCAGCGAAGCCGCCACGGCGTTGCCCGGGTCGACCGAGCGTGAGAGCACCACGCCGTCAATGGGCGAGCGGATGGAGGCTTTGGACAGGTTGGTCTCGTCGGTGGCGAGTGTGGCGCGGGCGCTGGCCACGTTGGCACGGGCGCTGGCCTCGGCGGCCAAGGCGCGTTCCACGGCGGCGCGGGCGGTGTCCAGCTCGGCGGCTGACGGTACCTTGCCGCCTGAGAGGCGCGCCACTTCTTCAAAGCGCGCCAGGTTGGCCTGGGCTTCTTTCACCGTGGCCTGGGCCTGGGCCAGCTGCGCCTGCGACGCCGCCAGTGCCGCGCGCGAGCGCAGCACCTGGTCGTTGAGCTTGGCGGTGTCCAGCTCCACCAGCACCTGGCCGGTTTTCACGCGGTCGTTTACGTCCACCATCACGCGCTTGACGGTGCCCGAGAGTTCGCTGCCAATGTTCACCGCCCGCGTGGGCTGCAGCGTGCCGTTGGCCGACACGGTGAGCGTCAGGTTGCCCTTGCGCAGGGCTTCGGTCACGTACACCGGCGCGGCGCTGGTTTGCTTTTGCGCTTGCCAGTAGGTGTAGCCGCCGGCCACCACCAGCACGGCGGCCACGCCGAGCCAGACCGACGGGCGTTTCCACCAACGCGCGGGCTGGTCGTCGCCCAGCAAGGTGTTGAGGTTGGCCGACGCTTTGTTCGGGGCGGCGGGGGTGGGGGTGTTCGGGGTGGTCATGGGCAAAAAGCGGTGTGGGGTTCGGCGGGCTCAGCGGGTGGCGGTGGCGCGTTCGCTGGGTGGGGGCGCAGCGCTTTCAGGCGTCCAGCCGCCACCCAGGGCTTTGTACAGGCGCACCATGTCGGCGCTCAGGGTGGCCTGGGTGCTGGCCACGCTGTCCTGGGTGGACAGCAGCGTGCGTTGTGTGTCGAGCACGGCACGGAAGTCGATCAACCCGCTTTCATAGCGCTGGCGGGCCAGCAGCTCGGCGTTGGCCGCTGCCGCGCTGGCGGCCTGCAGCCGGGCCAGGCGCTCGCGGTTGCCTTGCAGCGACACCAGCGCGTCTTCCACGTCTTGCAACGCGGTGAGCACCGCGGCCTGGTACCCCACGCGCGCCTGCTCGAGCGCGGCTTCTTGCGAGCGCACCTGGGCGCGGGCCGCACCGCCGTCCAGCAGCGGCACCGACACGCTGGCAAGCAGCGAGTTGGCCACCGACGCGCCGTTGGTCAGCGCGCCCAGCGTGAGCGCGCTCAGGCCCAGCGAGCCACCCAGGCGAAAGCTCGGGTAGCGCGCCGCGTCGGCTGCGGCCACGCGGGCCAGTGCGGCGCTCACGCGGTGCTCGGCGGTGCGCACATCGGGGCGCTGGCGCAGCGTGTCGGCTGGCAGTGCCAAGGCCAGATCGGCTGGCGCCTGCGGCACCGGGGCGGCGGCGGACAGCCGGCTTTGCAGGGCGCCCGGGGCTTGGCCAGTCAACACCGCCAGGCTGTTCAGCGCCTGAGCAATGCCGGTTTGCAGCGCCGGAATTTGCGCTGCGGTTTGCTCGCTGGCGGCCACGGCCTGCTCCACGTCCAGCGACGACACCAGGCCCGCCTGCCCACGCCAGCGCGTGATCTGCAGCGTCTCGGTTTGTGCCGCCAGGTTGCTGCGCGCAATCGCCAGCCGCGTTTGCAGGCTGCGCAGCTCAATGGTGGTCACCGCCACCTCGGCCGCCAGCGACACCTGCACGTTGGCCAGGCTGGTGGCGGAAGCCTGCACGTCGGCCTCGCTCGCGCTCAGCGCGGCGCGGTTGCCGCCAAACACATCGGGTTCCCAGCTGGCATCAAACCCGGCCTGAAAGCTGTTGGTGGCGTCGTTGCCGCCCGACTTGCCCCGCCGCGCCGAGCCCGTGGCGCCCACCGAAGGCCCCATGCCCGCTTGCTGCACATCGCGCTGCGCCCGCGCTTGCTGCAAGGCGGCCTGCGCGCTGCGCACGCTGGTGTTGGCCTGCAGGGCCTCGGTCACCAGCGCGGTAAGCATGGGGTCGTTGAAGCGCTGCCACCAGGCCGCCAGGTCGGTGGCGGCTTGGCCAGCCGCCGCCGGTGGCGTTGCGCCCAGCCAGGCGGCGGGCGTGGGCGTTTCAGGCAACGGGGCGGCAAGCGGCGCCAGGCTGGCACAGCCCGACAGCAGCAAGCCAGCCAGCAGCGCCACGGCCAAGCCGGGCCGCTGGTTTGGTAAGGGGGGATTCAAGAGGGCGTTCATGTTGTTCATTCAGCATACGTTGTATGCAGCGCCTCCATTGTGCGCAGGCGCACACAACTGAGCGTGAGCGTGGGGTGAAGTTCCGGTAAAGCACCGGGTGCGTCAGGCTGCCAGGGCGGTCACCGTCGTCAGGGGGTGGCACGCGGGGGTGCTTCGGCATCGGGCAGAGGGTCACCTGCGTTTCCAGCCAGGTGCAGCGTCTGCGTGGGAACGGCGATTTCGGCGCCGCGCGCGGCCACGATGCGGCCGATGCGCAGCAGCACGTCTTGTTTGATGGCGTGAAACTCGACCCAGACGGTGGTTTTGGTGAAGCCGTAGACCATGATGTCGAGCGAGCTGGCGCCGAAGTTGTTGAAGTTGACGATCAGCGTCTGGCTGATGTCGATGCCTTCGTGGGCCATGAGCATGGCCTTGATGTCGGCCACCACGCCTTCGACCTGCGCGAAGTCGTCGTAGCGCAGGCCCACGGTTTCTTTCAGACGGCGGTGGCTCATGCGCGATGGGTTTTCCACCACGATGGTGGTGAACACGGCGTTGGGCACGTAGATGGGGTTTTTGTTGAACGCGCGGATGCGGGTGTGGCGCCAGCTGATGTATTCGACCGTGCCTTCAATGCTTTTGTCGGGTGAGCGAATCCAGTCGCCCACGCTGAACGGCCGGTCGAGGTAAATGGTGAGGCCGCCAAAAAATTGGCCAGCAGGTCGCGCGCGGCCAGACCCACCGCGATGCCGCCCACGCCGCCCAGCGCCAGCAGGCCGCCAATTTGAAAGCCCAGTGTGTGGGCGACGGTGATGACGGTGACCACAAACACCACCAGCCGCACCAGCTTGCTCAGCGCCGTGGCGGTGGTGACGTCGAAGTCGCCACCGTCTCGCGTGCCGCGCTGGATGCTGGTTTGCGTGACCTCGCCCACAAAGTGCCACAGCATCCAGGCCACGCTGACCACGATGCCGATGTTGCGCCATTGCAGGGCGTCGGCCAGCAGCTCGGGCTCGGGCCATTGGGTGTTGAGCACGCGCGCCATCCAGCCCAGGCTGACCAGCCACAAGATCAGCCGCAGCGGTTTGCTGGCGGCGTTGAGCAGCGCTTCGTCCCAGTGGTTGGTGGTGGTTTGGGCCCAGCGGGCGGCCTGCCTGAGCAGCAGGCGCACGCCCTGGTTGACCAGCAGTGTCAGCGAGCCAATGGCCAGCAGCGTGACGAGCCAGAGGTCCAGGCCCACGGCCTGTTGCAGCCGTTGTGCAAGTTCGTTCATGAAACCGCTGCGCTGCTGCGCTTACTGAAAGGCCACTTCGGCAAAGCTGCGCAGCTTACGGCTGTGCAGCTGGCCCACGCCGCCCTGGCGCAGCAGCTCCACCGCGCGGATGCCGATGCGCAGGTGCTGGTCGACCCGCTCGCGGTAAAAATGGTTGGCCATGCCGGGCAGCTTGATCTCGCCGTGCAGCGGCTTGTCGCTCACGCACAGCAGGGTGCCGTAGGGCACGCGAAAGCGAAAGCCGTTGGCGGCGATGGTGGCGCTTTCCATGTCCAGCGCCACGGCCCGGCTCTGGCTGAAGCGGCGCTGGGGTTTGTTGTCGGGCAGCAGTTCCCAGTTGCGGTTGTCGGTGCTGGCCACGGTGCCGGTGCGCATGATGCGTTTGAGCTCGTGCGGCGCCACGCCGGTCACGTCGGCCACGGCGGCTTCCAGCGCGAGCTGAATTTCGGCCAGCGCCGGAATGGGCACCCACAGCGGCAGCTCTTCGTCGAGCACATGGTCTTCGCGCACGTAGGCGTGGGCCAGCACGTAGTCGCCCAGCTGCTGGCTGTTGCGCAGACCGGCGCAGTGGCCGAGCATGAGCCAGGCGTGGGGGCGCAGCACGGCGATGTGGTCGGTGATGGTTTTGGCGTTCGCCGGGCCCACGCCAATGTTGACCATGGTGATGCCGCTGCGGTCGGCACGCATGAGGTGGTAGCCCGGCATTTGCGGCAGGCGCGGCGGCGGCGTGCCCAGCTCGTCGCCGGTTTCCGCTGGCAGACCGACGCGGCGCGTCACCACGTTGCCGGGTTCGACAAAGGCGATGTATTCGCTGGCCGGGTTGGCCATTTCGGCGTGCCCGAGGCGGATGAATTCGTCGATGTAGAACTGGTAGTTGGTGAACAGCACGAAGTTTTGAAACCACTCGGGCGCGGTGCCGGTGTAGTGGCGCAGGCGCTGCAACGAATAGTCGACCCGGGGCGCGGTGAACAGGGCCAGCGGCTGGGCCTCGCCGGGGCGCGGCTCGTGCGTGCCGTTGGCAATGCCGTCGTCCATGGCGGCCAGGTCGGGCAGGTCAAACACGTCGCGCATGAGGGCGCGGCGCTGTGCGCTCAGGCTGCCTTCCACATGGTCGTGCTCGGCAAACGAAAAGTGGATCGGGATGGGCTGGGTGCTGGTGCCCACTTCAAGCTCGCCGCCGTGGTTGGCCAGCAGCAGTTCAAATTGCTTGAGCAGGTAGCCGCCGTACAGGTCGGGGCGGGTGAGGGTGGTTTCAAACCGGCCGGGGCCGGCCACAAAGCCGTAGCTCAGGCGGCTCTGTGGCCCCGTGCCCTGGTGCGACACGCTGTGGGTGTGCAGCCGCACAAACGGGTAGCAGGCGCGCACGCGCACGCTGCTGAAGTCTTGGCCGTTGACAAAGTCGCGCATGGCCACGCGCAAAAACGCCACGTTGTCGCGGTAGATGCGCTGCACCTGCGCCAGCGCGGCGGCGGGTTCGCGAAAGAAAACCGGGGCGGTAAAGTCGGGTGTCTTGTGCATGGCGCTATTGTGGCGCCGCCACATGACAACCCGCCGATGAGCGCCCACAACGCCCCATAACCCGATGTTCAATGCCGAAACCGCTGCCATGGGCTTGCCCGCCGACCCGGCCGGTGCGGTGGCCGTGCTGGCCGTGGCGCTGGGCTGCGGTTTGCTGATCGGCGTTGAGCGGGAACGGCGCAAAGGCAGCGGTCCCCAGCGGGCGTTTGCCGGTTTGCGCACCTTTGCGCTGACCTGTGTGGCCGGCGCCCTGGCGGCGCTCACCCAGCTGACCGGGCTGGTGGTGACGGGTGCGGCGCTGGTGGCGGCGCTGGCGGCCATGGCCTACTGGCGCGACCGCTCTGACGACCCCGGTGCGACCACCGAAGTGGCGCTGCTGCTGACCTACCTGATCGGGGTGCTCTGCGCCTGGAGCCTGCCGCTGGCGGCGGCCACGGCGGTGGGCCTGACGGGTTTGCTGGCCGCCCGCCAGCGGCTGCACCACTTTGCCAGCCATTGGCTCAGCCCGGGCGAGGTGCGCGACGGCATCATTTTGGCGGCGCTGGTGCTGATGGCGCTGCCGCTGGTGCCCAACCGGCCGCTGTGGGGGCCGGTGCTCAACCCCTATGTGATCGTGCAGCTGGTGGTCCTGCTGCTGGGGGTGCAGGCCCTGGCCCACCTGAGCCGCCGCCTGCTGCAAGCGCGCCACGCGGTGGCGTTGTCGGCGCTGGCTTCGGGCTTTGTGTCCAGCACCGCCACCATCGCCACGCTGGGGCTGGCGGCGCGCGAAAGGCCCGCCGACGTGCGGCTGCTGGCCGGTGGTGGCCTGTTGTCGTGCGTGTCCACCCAGCTGCAGGTGCTGCTGGTGGCCGCTGCCGTGCAACCGGCCTGGCTGCCGGTTTTGTGGCTGCCTTCGCTGGCCGCCGCTGTGTTGGCGCTGGCCTGGGGCGGGTGGATGGTGCGCGGCGCGCCCCAGGCCGCCGATGTCCCGTCAGAACCCGACGAAGACCGCATGTTCAGCCTGTGGGCAGCGGCGGGCGTGGCCGCGTTGCTCAGCGGCATCCAGGCTGGCGTGTACGGGCTGACGCTGTGGCTGGGCTCGACGGGGCTGCTGCTGGGCTCCGCGCTGGCGGCGCTGGCCGACCTGCACGCCGCGGTGGCGGCGGTGTTCGCGTCGGGCGAGCCGCTGCCAGGGGGCGCCGGTGTGTGGGCCGTGGTGCTGGCGCTGCTGGCGCATGCCGTGGGCAAAAGCGTGTCTGCCGGGCTTGCTGGCGGTTGGCGCTACCTGGCTTGGCTTGCGCCCGGCCTTTGGGGGCACATGGCTCTGGGCGCAGCCGGCATTTATGGGCTGGCGCGCGTTTAGTTTCGGGCCGGTTCGCGCATGGTCACAAACTCTTCGGCCGCCGTGGGGTGGATGCCGATGGTGCTGTCAAACACCGCCTTGGTGGCGCCGGCTTTCATGGCCACGGCGAAGCCCTGCACAATTTCGCCCGCTTCGGCACCCACCATGTGCAGGCCCACCACGCGGTCGGTGGCGGTGTCCACCACCAGTTTCATGAGGGTGCGCTCGGTGCTGCCCGACAGGGTGTGGCGCAGCGCTTTGAACTCGCTGCGAAAAATGGTGACCTGGCCAAATTGCTCGCGCGCAGCGGCTTCGCTGAAGCCCACGGTGCCGATGTTGGGGTGGGTGAACACGGCGGTGGGGATGAAGTCGTAGCTCATGTCGCGTGGCGGTTTGCCCGCGGCGGGGCCAAACAGCTGGTCCACCACCACCATGGCTTCGCCCAGCGCCACCGGGGTGAGCTGCACGCGGTTGGTCACGTCACCCACGGCGTAAATGCTGGGCACGTTGGTCTGGTAGTGCGCGTTCACCAGCACTTCGTTTTGCCCGCCCTGGGCCACGCCCACGGTGTCCAGCCCCAGGCCTTGCACGTTGGGCACGCGCCCGGTGGCGTAGAGCACCGCGTCGGCCATCACCACGTTGCCGTCTTCCAGCTCCACGCGCAGCCCGTCGGCGGCTTTGCGGATGTCCACCACGCCGGCGTTGAGCCGCAGGTCCACGCCCGACTTGAGCATCTCAGCGGCCACAAAGTGGCGAACTTCGTCGTCAAAACCGCGCAGCACCTGTTCGCCGCGGTACAGCTGCGTCACCTGGGCGCCCAGGCCGTTGAAGATGGACGCAAATTCGCAGGCAATGTAGCCGCCGCCCACCACCAGCAGGCGCTGTGGGAACGGCTCCAGGTCAAAGATCTCGTTGGACGTGATGACGTGTTCGCGGCCCACAAAGTGCGGCACATGCGGCGTACCGCCGGTGGCAATGAGGATGTTTTTGGCGGTGAAATGCTGGTGGCCGGGGCTGCCGTCGGCATGCAGCGTGGCCAGGGTGATGGCGTGCTCACCGTCGATGCGGGCAAAGCCGTTGAACACGGTCACGCCCGAGCCGCGCAGCAGGTTGCCATACACGCCGTTGAGGCGGCTGATCTCTTTTGCGCGGTTGGCTTTGAGGGTGGCCCAGTTCAGGCGCGGGGCTTCGCCCTCCCACCCGTAGCCCGCCGATTCGTGAAAGCCTTCGGCGTAATGCGCGGCGTAGCTGTAGAGCTTTTTCGGGATGCAGCCCACGTTCACGCAGGTGCCGCCCAGGCCGTCGGTGCCGAGGGTTTCGGCCAGGGCCACGCGGGCGCCACGCTGTGCGGCCATGCGCGCAGCGCGCACACCGCCGCTGCCGCCACCAATCACAAACAGGTCAAAGTCAAAAGCGCTCATCTCAAATCCTTGGCAAAACAGGGCTCACGGCAACCGGTGAGGGGCCTCATGGTAAGCGGCCCACGGTGGCGCTGCATTGAGGCGCGTCATGGCCGCCGGCCCGCAGGGGCCTTGGGTGTGCGGGCCAGCGCGCGCTGGCGCTGCCTGCCCATAATGCGCCCATGAACCCGACCCCTGCACCCGCTCCCGCCGATGAAACAACCCCACAACCCGGCCTGAGCGTGGTGCTGGGTGGCACCGGCGGCATTGGTGCGGCCCTGGTGGCGCAGCTGCGCGCACAGGGTGGCACGGTGCTGGCGCTGGGCCGGCAAACCCAGCCCGCGCTGGACTACACCGCTGAGGCCACCGTGGCGGCCTGCGCGCAGCATGTATCGGCGCAGCTGAGCCAAGCCGGCCTGCCGCTGACCCGCCTGATCGTGGCCACCGGGTTTTTGCACGGCACCACCGCCAGCGGCCAGCACGCCGAGCCCGAGCGCTCCTGGCAACACCTGAACGCCGATGCCTTGGCACACAGCTTTGCGGTGAACGCCGTGGGCCCGGCGCTGGTGATGAAACACTTTTTGCCGTTGCTGCCGCGCCAGGGTCGCTGTGTGGCGGCGTTTTTGTCGGCGCGGGTGGGCAGCATCGGCGACAACGCGCTGGGTGGCTGGTATGGCTACCGCGCATCCAAAGCCGCGCTCAACCAGCTGGTGCACACGGCGGCCATTGAGCTGGCGCGGCGCAACCGCGACGCGCTGTGTGTGGCGCTGCACCCCGGCACGGTGGACACCGGGCTGTCACAGCCCTTTGCCAAAACCGGGCTGCAGGTGCGACCGCCTGACGTGGCGGCGGGCGAGCTGCTGGGCGTGATCGATGGCTTGCCCCCGGGCAGCTCAGGCGGGTTTTTTGACCACCGTGGTTTGACGGTGGCCTGGTGAGCTGAGCCGCTGAGCGCGAGGCCTATAGATCCGGCCCAGTGAAGTCTTAAAGTCCGTTCGGGTTGAGCTTGTCGAAACCTTCCTCAGACATGGCACGAGCCCTTCGACAGGCTCAGGGCGAACGGTTGATACTTCATAGGGCCGAATTAATAAGAGGGCAGGGCAGCGCTTTTAAGGGCTCTGCGTTTCGCCATTTCACGGCCCATACCCACCGTGTCCAGGCTGGCCAAGCGCTGCTTGGCGGCCGGGTAGGCAATCGACTCTTCCAGAACGATGTGGTCCAGGTAGAGGGCTTCAAAAACCTCCAGTGCGTGCCGAAGTTCCACGGTGTCAAACCACAGGTTGCCGTTGGTGGCGGCTTCCAGGCTGGGCGCGATCTGAATCCAGTTTTCTTCCAGCCAGCCGTGGTCTTGCACCAGGTGTTCAGCGGCTTGCACGATCTCGGCGTTCTGGCTGTTCAGCAGCGCCGGGAAAATGTGTTTTTCTTCGTCCAGGTGGTGCTGGCGCGCTTCGCCATTGAAGTAGTCCAGCACGCGGCGGGCCTGCTCCCGGTTGGCCTGGTTCAGGCCGCTGTTTTCAATCGCATCCACCAAGCCGTTCAGCTGTTGCAGCTGCTGCTGAATCTCGCGGTGGGTGCTGTCGAGAAACTCAAAAACAGCGAGCGACGGTTGGGTGCGGGCAGCAGCGTTCATGAAAAACCCCTGGGCAGTGAAAAGTGGGTTCATCATAAAAATGCTGCGCCGCAGCAGCTTGATCTGGCGCAAACAATGGGCCGGCTAACGTACCGAGCGAGCCTTCACCGGCGCGCGTGTCCCCACAACCCAAGATGCCGCGGAACGGGCTTCGCCCGGCCGCAGGCATCGCCCCCTGGGGGGTGACGCGCAGCGGCGCGGGGGGTCAATAAGTGAACACGCCGCGCCCGGTTTTGCGGCCCAGCCAGCCAGCGGCCACCATTTCCTTCAGCAGCGGCGCGGGGCGGTACTTGCTGTCGTTGTATTCGGCCATGTAGACGTTCATCACCGCCAGGCACACGTCCAGGCCAATCATGTCGGCCAGTGCCAGCGGGCCAATAGGCTGGTTGCAGCCCAGCTTCATGCCGGCATCAATGTCTTCCGGCGTGGCCAGGCCCTCGGCCAGCACAAAGAAAGCTTCGTTGATCATGGGCACCAGGATGCGGTTGACCACAAAACCGGGCGCGTTCTTCACCGTGATGGGCGTTTTGCCCAGGGCTTCGGCCAGCGCCTTCACCGCGTCGTGCGTGGCGTCGCTGGTCTGCAGGCCGCGGATGATTTCCACCAGCGCCATCATGGGCACCGGGTTGAAGAAGTGCATGCCGATGAAGCGGTCGGGGCGCTGCGTGGCAGCGGCCAGCTTGGTGATGCTGATCGAGCTGGTGTTGGTGGCCACGATCACGTCGGCGCCCAGCAAGCCGTCCAGCTGCTGCAAGATCTTGACCTTCAGTGCCTCGTTTTCGGTGGCGGCTTCAATGACCAGTTGCGCGCCCTTGAGGTCTTCGTAGTTGGTCGAGCCCTTGATGCGGGCCAGCGCCGCGTCTTTCTCGGCGGCGGTCATTTTTTCTTTCTTAATCAGCCGGTCCAGGCTGCTGGCCACCGTGGCCAGGGCTTTGTCCACCGCCGCCTGGGCAATGTCGACCAGCACCACCTGGATGCCGCTGGTGGCGCAGGCCTGCGCAATGCCGTTGCCCATGGTGCCCGAGCCAATAATGCCCACGGTCTGGATGCTGTTCATACGGTTCACTCCTGTGTGTTTCGAAAAAAAGAATTGTCCAGCGCGTCTGCGCGGGGCGCTGACGCGCTGGGTCACGCACGCGTCACGCCTAGACGGGCGCGTCTATCTGCTCGCGTGCCTGCGTGCTAACTTAGCCGCTGATTGTCGCGCCCCATCTTGCAAGGGTATGACAGCGGTTGGATTCGCCTGACCCAACGCCTCGCGCGGCACTTTCTGGAGACTTCATGTTGGACTACATCATTGTTGGAGGCGGCTCGGCCGGTAGCGTGCTGGCCGGGCGCTTGAGTGAAGACCCCGCCGTGCGCGTGGCGCTGCTCGAAGCCGGCCCGGCCGACCACAGTGTGCTCATTCACTGCCCGGCCGGCCTGGCTGTGATGGCCAAGTACCAGCTCAACGGCTGGGGCTACAACACCGTGCCGCAGCCCGGGCTGAACGGCCGGCGCGGCTACCAGCCGCGCGGCAAGGTGCTGGGTGGCTCCAGCTCCATCAACGCCATGGTGTACGCCCGTGGCCATGCGCAAGACTACGACCACTGGGCCGCCCAAGGCAACCCCGGCTGGTCTTATGCCGACGTGTTGCCCTATTTCAAGCGCTCAGAGCACAACGAGCGCGGCGCCGACGCGCTGCACGGCCAGGGCGGGCCACTGAACGTGATGGACCTGCGCAGCCCCAACCCGTTTCTGCCTGCGTTCATTGAAGCCGGCCAGCAAGCCGGCTACGCGCACAACACCGACTTCAACGGCCCCGAGCAAGAAGGCGTGGGCGCCTACCAGGTGACGCACAAAAACGGCGAGCGCTGGAGCGCCGCCAAGGGCTACCTCACGCCCCACCTGGGGCGGCCCAACCTGACGGTGATCACCTCCGCGCTCACCACCCGGGTGCTGGTGGAAACCGTGAACGGCCAACCCTGCGCCGTGGGGGTGGAATACCGGCCCAGCGGGGGGCGGGGCGCACCGCAAACGCTGCGCCTGAAACCGGGCGGCGAGGTGCTGCTGAGCGCGGGGGCTTTTGGTTCGCCGCAGTTGCTCATGCTCTCGGGCATCGGCCCGGCTGAGCACCTGCGCGAGATGGGCATTGATGTGGTGCACGACCTGCCCGGCGTGGGCGACAACCTGCACGACCACCCCGACGTGGTGATGGTGGTGAACGCCCCGAAGTTGACCGACCTGTTTGGCCTGTCGCTGCCCGGCATGCTGACCACGCTCAAGGGCATCACTGAGTGGCGCCGTGCGCGCAGTGGACCGCTCACCAGCAACTTTGCCGAGGCGGGTGGTTTCATCAAGAGCGCGCCCCTTGAGCCCATACCCGATCTGCAGCTGCACTTTGTGGTGGGCAAGCTGGTGGACCACGGCCGCAAAACCGTGTTTGGCCATGGCTATTCGTGCCACGTGTGCCTGTTGCGCCCCAAGAGCCGGGGCACGCTGCGCCTGGCCAGCGCCGACCCGCAAGTGGCGCCGCTGATCGACCCCGCCTTTTTGAAAGACCCGGACGACGTGGCCCGCCTAGTGCAAGGCTTCAAGCGCGTGCGCGAGCTGATGCACCAGCCCGCCCTGGCCCGCCACGGCGGCCAGGAATCAGCCGCCTCGCGCGCAGCGCAGAGCGACGCGCAGATCGAGCAGTTTGTGCGCAACCACGCCGACACGATCTACCACCCCGTGGGCACCTGCCGCATGGGCACCGACGCACTGGCCGTGGTGGACGCCCGCCTGCGCGTGCACGGCGTGAAAGCCCTGCGCGTGGTGGACGCGTCGGTCATGCCCCGCGTGGTCGGCGGCAACACCAACGCGCCGGTGGTCATGGTGGCGGAAAAGGCGGTGGATATGATCAAACAGGACCGCCCCCCGCGCCGCGCCTAAGGGCGCGTCACCCCCTGAGGGGGCAACACCTGCAGTCCGGCAAAGCCGGCCTTGCGGTGTTTTGGGTTACGCTTCCCTTCCCATCCTCTACCCATTTCTCCCCGACGCGCGTGCCTGAACCAAGGATGCCGTGGAACTGGCTCTGCCAGGCCACAGGCATCGCCCCTGGGGGGTGACGCGAAGCAGCGCGGGGGGAGCACAACATGATTCTCGAACACGCCGACATCCGCATCGATCCCGTCCGCTCAGCCGAATTTGAAGAAGCCATCTTGCGCGGTGCCAGCACGGTGATTGCCCATGCCAAAGGCTTCAGCGGCTACAAAGTCAATCGCAGCATCGAGAGCCCGGGGCGCTACATCCTGATGATTTACTGGGACACGCTGGAAGACCACACCGTGGGCTTTCGCCAGTCGCCGGCGTTTGCCGAATGGCGTGCCATCGTCGGCCCGTTCTTTGCGCATCCGCCGGTGGTGGAGCACCTGGAATTGGTGGGTAAGAGCGGACACTAGGCCCTTCTATTCGCGACTTTTTTGCATTGAATTGCAAAAAAGTCGCGACTAAATGTCAATTCTCTTCACTTTAGACGGAAAATTCCGTCATGAAGCGTTACCTTGATGACCGCGTGCAGGCCGACTTGGCCCGCAAAATGGTGTTCCTGACGGGTCCCCGGCAGGTGGGAAAAACCACGCTCAGCCGCCATTTGGTGGCGCAGCAGGGCGGCCAGTACCTGAATTACGACGTACCAGCCGACCGGGCCATGATCTTGCACCAGCGCTGGAGCCCGCAGGCGCCGCTGCTGGTGCTGGACGAGGTGCACAAGATGCCGGGCTGGAAAAGCTGGCTCAAAGGGGTTTACGACGGCAAGCCCGCCAGCCAACAGTTGCTGGTGACGGGCAGTGCCCGTTTGGACACGTTTCGCCAGAGCGGTGAATCGCTGGCGGGGCGTTTTTTCGGTCTGCGGCTGCACCCTTTGTCGGTACGCGAATGGTGCGAGCAAACCGGCGCCCAGCCCGATGCGGCCCTGACCCACTTGCTGGAGCGCGGCGGTTTTCCCGAGCCGTGCCTGGCGCCCGACAACGAGCAGGCCGAGCGCTGGCGCCGGCAATACTTCGATGGGCTGGTGCGCAACGACGTGCTGGAGTTCTCGCGCATTCAAGAGGTCGGCGCCATTCGCCTGTTTGCCCAGCTGCTGCGCTCACGCGTGGGTTCGCCCTTGTCGCTAGCCAGTATTGCGCGCGACTTGGCGGTGTCACCCGCCACGCTCAAAAAATACCTCGACATTCTGGAGGCGCTCTTCATCGTGTTTGTGGTGCGGCCCTACCACGACAACATCGCCCGCGCTGTGCTGCAGTCACCCAAGGTCTATTTTTATGACACCGGTCTGGTTGAGGGCGATGAAGGCCTGCGCTTTGAAAATCTGGTGGCCACGGCCTTGCTCAAGCAGGTGCAGTGGCAGCACGACGTACAGGGCAAAGAGGCGGGCCTGCACTACATACGCACCAAGGACGGTGCCGAGGTGGACTTTGCGTTGAGCGAAAAAGACCAGCTCACGCAGTTGGTGGAATGCAAGCTGTCGGACGAAAAACCACATCGTGCTTTGCTGCGCTTTGCGCAAGAGCAGGCGCCCGTGCAAGCCGTGCAGGTGGTGCGCAACGCCCGCCACAGCTACGCCCTGGGCAGCATCCAGATCGCCGCTGCACCCGACTACCTGATGGGCCTGGCTGCCTGAAGGCGTGGCGGGCGGTTGCCTACTTCTTGCGCATCAGCGTCGACTTGCCAAACAGGCTTTCGATCAGGTCCACCGCCAGCTCGGCGGTGCGGTTGCGCACATCCAGCGCCGGGTTGAGTTCCATCACGTCCATGCTGGCCATGCGCCCGGTGTCGGCGATCATTTCCATGCACAGCTGCGCCTCGCGGTAGGTAGGTCCGCCGGGCACGGTGGTGCCCACGCCGGGGGCGATCTCGGGGTCGAGAAAGTCGACGTCAAAACTCACATGCAGATGGGTGTTGTCGTCCATCCCCATCAGCGCTTGTTCCATCGTGTGGCGCATGCCCATTTCGTCGATGTAGCGCATGTCAAACACCTCCAGCCCGGCCTCGTGCACTAGGCGTTTTTCACCGGCGTCCACGCTGCGTATGCCGATCTGGCGCACCACGCTGGCTTCAATGGCTGGCGTGTGGCCGCCAATGCCGGTGAGCAGCGCCGGGCCCTGGCCGCACAGCAGCGCCACCGGCATGCCGTGGATGTTGCCACTGGGCGTGAGGGCGGCGGTGTTGAAGTCGGCGTGGGCGTCGAGCCAGAGCACGCGCAGGGTTTTGCCGGTTTCGCGGCAGTGCCGCGCCACCGCGCTGATGGACCCCAGGCCCAGGCAGTGGTCGCCGCCGAGCACGATGGGCATGCGGCCCCGTGCCAGTTCGGCGTGCACCGCATCGTGCAGGGTCTGGTTCCAGGCCGCTACCTCGGCCAAGTGGCGGTAACCTTCGGTGGGGGGCTGCCAGGGATTGGCTGGGCCGCTGAGGTTGCCGCAGTCGGTGACCTGCAGGCCGTGGCTTTCCAGCACCGCCTGGATGCCCGCCACGCGCAGCGCTTCGGGGCCCATGGACGCGCCGCGTGCGCCCGCGCCAATGTCGGTGGGGACGCCAATGAGACTGATGGGGTGTTGCATCGCGCTATTGTGATGCGTGATGCACCCGGCCAACCCAACCCCCCGGCGCGCGCGGTGACTTTCACACGCCGCACGCCCGCTGCACGGGTAACGCACAATCGCTCACGTTTTTCAACCGCAGCCTGCACCCTCCCATGGCCCTGTATCCGTCAGCACTTCCCGTTTGGTCAACCTGTGGCTTTGCGCTGCTGGAACGCACGCCCCGCGGCTGGCTCAGCCCGACCGACGCCTACTGGCGGCTGTGGCTCGCCCGACCCGAGCTGGCTTTGGTGGACGAGTCGTGCCCGGCCGAGCAGGCCTTGCACGCCGCGCTCACCGCATCGCCCACGCGGTCGGTGCCCGCCGCTGAGCTGGAGGCCTTTGACGACGACGACGCCCGCGCCAACCACCGCCTGTTTCTGGCCTTTCGCGACGCTGTGGTGGCCGCTGGCTCGCTGGAGGCGGCTTACGCGGGGTTCTTCAAGGCCGGCGCCATTTCGGTCCCGCCTCTGTTTCTGGACCTGATGGTTCAGGCCATTGTGTGCAACCTGTTGCAGGACGAGCCCGACGCCTGGCAGTGGCGCGCTGCCGAGATGCTGTTTCGCCGCCAGCGCGTGAGCGTGCAAGACGGCCGCGTGCTCAGCGGTGACAGCGAGGTGCTGGACATGACCCACGAGACCGCTGGGCTGGGCTCGGTGGGCCGGTTGCTGATGCAAAGCGGTGCGTCGCTGCCCACGGTGCAAATGGAAGTGCTGGGCGAAGACAGCGCCGGGCGCTACATGAACAGCCTGGCGGGCGCTGGACGGTTCAACTTCTTGCTGGATCTCACGCATGAGATTCAGCGCGAGCTGCCGCACGGGCTGACGCTGACCATGAACCGGGCCCAGTCGGGCTTGAAGGCTCTGGCGCAGGTGCTGGAAAAATGGGTGGGCCATTTTCTGGGTGTGGGCGTGCAGATCCAAGCCGAGTCGCGCATTGAAGACCCTGCCTGGCGCTGGCACCTGGGCCTGGACGCAGAAGCCACCCAATTGCTCAACGACCTGTACGCGGGCCACACCGTGGCGCCCGAGCGCCAGCAGCGGCTGATCAGCCTGTTTCGTTTGCGTTTTGACGACCCGCAGCACATGCGCGCTGACGTGCAGGGCAAGCCGGTGTACCTGGGTTTGGCCATGACGGCCGATGGTCTGCTGAAGCTGAAACCGCAAAACCTGTTGCTCAACCTGCCGTTGTCGCCGGCGGATTGAAGCGGCGCGTGGCGGCCTGCGGTGGGCCGCCACCGCGGCCTCAGCCGCGCGGCAGTTCGATGTGGAAGGTGGTGCCTTCGCCGGGCACGCTGTCGGCCCAGATGCGCCCGCCCATGCGCTCCACCGCCTTGTGCACCATGGCCAGCCCAATGCCGGTGCCGGGAATCTGGTCTTGGCGGTGCAGGCGCTGAAACATGCCGAAGATGCGGTCGTGGTGCTTCATGTCAAAACCCAGCCCCCGGTCTCTCACCCGCAACAGCACGGTGCTTGGCTGTTCGATGGCTTCAATGCGGATCTCGGGTGCCCGCGCAGCGGGCGTGAACTTGATCGCGTTGTCCATCAGGTTGCGTAGCGCCATGGACAGTCCCTTGGGGTCGGCCATGACCTGCAGGCCAGGGGGCACCCCCAGCAGCAGCTGACCCTGGCGAGCTTCCAGGGTGTGGCTGAAGGGTTTGCTTACCTCCATCACCAGTTTGCCCAGGTCCACCGACTCGATCCACTCGGTCATCTGTTCCAGGTGGGCGTAGGCCAGCAAATCGCTGATGAGCTGCGACATGTGCAGGGTGGCGAGCTGGATGCGCTGGAGGTATTCGCGGCCCTGTTCGTCGAGCTTGTCGCCGTGCTCTTCGAGCAGCAGGGCGCTGAAGCCTTCAATGCCACGCAGGGGCGTGCGCAGGTCGTGTGACGCCGAGTAGGTGAAGGTTTCCAGCTCGCGGTTGACCGACTGCAGGCGTTTCACGCTGGCCTCCAACTGAGCGGTGCGCTCTTCCACTTTGTGTTCCAGTTGCTCGGTGAGCTCGTGGATTTTGGTTTCGGCGCCCGCCCGCAGCTTGAGGTTGACCAGCATCTGGGCAAACAGCCGGAGCAGCGTGATCTCTTCCTCGTCGTACTGGTGGAGCTGGCGCACCGAATCCAGGCCCACATAGCCCAGGCAGGTGTCGCCGCTCATCAGGGGCAGCGTCATCAGGCTCTGGATGCCCTGGGGTTGCAGCACCGCCTTGAGCGGGCTCTCGGGCATGGCGGCCACATCGGGCACATGGATCATCTCGCCGCGCTGGTGCGTGGCCACCCAGTCTGGGTCCCAGTCCAGGGGCAGGTTTTGCAGGTTGGGCTTCTCGGGCGCAATGCCCTCGGCGCACCATTCGTGCGAATTCGAACTGGTGCGGGCCACAAAGTCGTAGTCAAACAAATAAGCCCGGTCCGCCGAGACGAAGGTGCCCATGTCATGCAATGCCTGGTCGATGGCTTCGTCCATCTGGTGCATGGGCAGGTTGATGAAGCGGCTGGCCAGGCGCACCAGGATCAGGATGAAGGCGCTCAGGCGTTCGCGTTCATGGGTTGTCACCTGTTGTGCGGTGGTGTCGCGCACCACAAACATGCAGTGCTCGGCCTCGGGCAGCCAGGCCAGGCGGGCATTGAAATGGTGCTCGCCACCGGGCAGCGTGAGCGTGTAGTCCATTTCTTGCAGCCCGTTGTGCCGGGCCCGCTGCATGGCGGCGCTGAATCGGGTTGCCAGCTCAGGGGGCATCACCTCGACAATGGTGCGGCCCAGAAAATCCTCGGGGCGGCGGTAGAGGCGGTCTTCTTTGCCGGCCTGGAAGAAGATGAAGCGCCCCTGCGCGTCGACGACGAACAGCATGTCTTGCAGCACGTCAAAAACCTGTTCCAGCGTGGCGCCGCGTTCGCGGGCGGTTTCCTCGGCCTGTCGCAAATCGGTCACGTCCAGGCAGGAGCCGATGTAGCCGATGAAGCGTTGGTCGGCGTCGTAGCGGGGCTTGCCTTGTTCCAGCAGCCTGCGGTACTCGCCGTTGGGTCGGCGTTCCCGGTACTCGGTGGTGTAAGGCTGGCGCGCATCAAACGCAAGCTCGTAGGTGCGCATGCAAGACGCCCGATCGTCCGGGTGAATGTTCCTCACCCAGCCGTCACCCAGTTCATCTGCCAGGGTGCTGTCTAACAGGTTTAGCCAATGCTGGTTGACCCAGTCGCAGCGTTTGTCGGTGTCGCTGGTCCAGAACAGGGCCGAGGAGGCGTTGGCGACCGTCGCCAGTCGGTTGAGCGTCTCGCGCTGTGCTTCTTCCAGCGCTTTTCGGTCGGTGATGTCGAACACCGTTCCGGCCATGTAGGTCACCTTGCCGTGCGCGTTGCGCAGCCCGCTGCCACTGGTTTCAAACCACCGGTAGTGGCCTTGGGCGTCGCGGGTGCGGAAATCCAGCCGGTAGTCGGCCTCGCCTTTCATGTACCGCTGCAGCGCCGTGCGGATGCGGGGTCTGTCGTCGGGATGAACCAGGTCGGAGAAGCCCTCGACGAAGCGGTCCCGGGGCGGGGGCGGATGGCCCAGCGCTGTAAAAAACTCATCGGTGGGCTGTAGGCCGCCGCGCCCGAAGTCCCATTCCCACACCTGGCCTTGCGCGGCGGCCAGCCGAAAACGCAGCTCGTTGCGCTGCAAGGCACCCAGCGAGCGGTCCAGCCGCCACGCGCCATAAGCCATGGCTGCGGCCACGAGCAGGGTCAGCGCTAGGGCCCAGGGCAGGGTGGCCGTCCATCCGGCTAACACGCTTTGCACCGACAGGGCATACACCACCACCAGACGCTGCGCGCCGTCGCCGAGCTGCTGGTAGCCGACGATGCGGTGAACACCGTCAACAAGGGCGGTGGCCTGGAACACGCCGGCGGGGCCGCGCCGCACCGCTTCGGTCACGTGTCCACGCACGGTAAGACCTTGCTCGCCAGTAACCATGGGGTGGCGCACCAGGATGGTGGTGGCGCCGTCGTCTTCCAGCCGAAACAGGCTCATGCTGCCGCCGGCCGGCAGGCCTTCTGAGGCAAAGCGCTTCAGGATGGCGTCGCGCGAAAGCTGCAGTTCGTAAACCTGCCCGCCGTCAGCTGGTGGCTGGCGCCAGGCTAGCGGCAGGTACCAACCGCCCGCTGCCTGTTGCGGCAGGCCTGGAACCCATTGGCTTGCGGGTAACGGGGTTGAGCCGGGTGTGGCAGGTCCTTTCCGTTCCAATTCAAAGGGCAGGCTCAAGGCCTGGACCAGCGGGTGGTGATCACCCATCAGGTCGGCCGTGGCCAGTGCAGGCGATGCGCTGGCCACTTGGATGCTCGCCTGCGCCAGACGCAGCGACTGGTTCAGTTCGGCCGCGAGGCGCTTGACTTCGCGCTGGGCCTGCGCCTTGGCTTTTTCAAGCACGTCATGGCGCTCCAGCGCGAGCAGCCCGAAAGACAGCAGCACCAGCAAACCAATGGCCACCACCGACAGCACGCGCAGTCCCATGCGCCCAGGTTCGGCGATGGTGTTTTTCGCGGTGGCGGGCGACGGGCTTTTGACAGCGGGTGCCTGGGTGTGGTGGTCGTGCGGCGGCATGCTTTCATGGGGCAGCGCGTTGGTCAAAGCGTTGCCTCTGTGCGCTCAGTCTAGCAGCGCACAGCAGCCTGGAGCCCTGCAGCGTTGCGCGGAAACGGCGCGCGCTGGTGGGCTGTGTACGCCATCCGTCCGCGGCAGTGCCTCACATGTTGCGCCGGTACTGTCCGCCCACCTCAAACAACGCGCTGGTGATCTGGCCCAGCGAGCACACACGCACCGCTTCCATCAGCACCTCGAACACGTTTTTGTTTTCGATCACCGCCTGCTGCAGGCGCTGCAGCATGGCCGGCGCCTGGGCTGCGTGGCGGGTGTGGAAGTCGGCCAGGCGCTGGAGTTGCGACTGCTTTTCTTCTTCGGTCGAACGGGCCAATTCCAGCTTGTCCATCACCGCGTCGCCGTGCGGGTTGCGGAAGGTGTTCACGCCCACGATCGGGTATTCGCCCGTGTGCTTGAGCATCTCGTAGTGCATCGACTCGTCCTGGATCTTGCCGCGCTGGTAGCCAGTTTCCATGGCGCCCAGCACGCCGCCGCGCTCGGCAATCTTCTCAAACTCGGCCAGCACCGCCTCTTCCACCAGCTCGGTCAGGTCGTCAATGATGAACGCGCCCTGGTTGGGGTTTTCGTTTTTGGCCAGGCCCCACTCGCGGTTGATGATGAGCTGGATCGCCATGGCGCGGCGCACCGACTCTTCGGTGGGCGTGGTGATGGCTTCGTCAAACGCGTTGGTGTGCAGGCTGTTGCAGTTGTCGTAAATGGCAATCAGCGCCTGCAGCGTGGTGCGGATGTCGTTGAACTGAATCTCTTGCGCGTGCAGGCTGCGCCCGCTGGTTTGCACGTGGTATTTCAGTTTCTGGCTGCGCTCGTTGGCACCATACCGGTCGCGCATGGCCACCGCCCAGATGCGCCGCGCCACGCGGCCCAGCACGGTGTATTCCGGGTCCATGCCGTTGCTGAAGAAGAACGACAGGTTGGGCGCGAAGTCGTCGATGTGCATGCCGCGCGCCAGGTACGCCTCCACAAACGTGAAGCCGTTGGACAGCGTGAACGCCAGCTGGCTGATGGGGTTAGCGCCGGCTTCGGCAATGTGGTAACCGCTGATGGATACCGAGTAAAAATTGCGCACATCGTGGTGCACGAAATACTCGGCAATGTCGCCCATCACCTTGAGCGAAAACTCGGTGCTGAAGATGCAGGTGTTCTGGCCCTGGTCTTCTTTCAAGATGTCGGCCTGCACCGTGCCGCGCACATTGGCCAGCACCCATTCGCGGATCTTTTGCGCCTCGGTGTCGGTCGGGTCGCGGCCGTTGTCGGCCTTGAACTTTTCCAGGTTCTGGTCAATGGCGGTGTTCATGAACATCGCCAAAATGCTGGGCGCCGGGCCGTTGATGGTCATTGACACGGACGTGGCCGGGTGGCACAGGTCAAAGCCGCCGTAAAGCACCTTCATGTCGTCCAGCGTGGCAATGCTCACGCCCGAGTTGCCCACTTTGCCGTAAATGTCCGGGCGCGGGTCCGGGTCGTTGCCGTACAGCGTGACCGAGTCAAACGCGGTGGACAGGCGCTTGGCCGGTGTGCCTGCGCTCAGCAGCTTGAAGCGGCGGTTGGTGCGAAACGGGTCGCCTTCACCGGCAAACATGCGGGTCGGGTCTTCGCCCTCACGCTTGAAAGCGAAGGTGCCGGCGGTATAGGGGAAGCTGCCGGGCACGTTGTCCAGCATCAGCCACTTCAAAATCTCGCCGTGGTCCTCAAAGGTGGGCAGCGCCACCTTGCGGATGGTGGTGCCGCTGAGCGATTTTGTGGTGAGCGCGGTGCGGATTTCCTTGTCGCGGATCTTCACCACGTACTCGTCGCCTGCGTAGGCTTTTTGCATGTCGGGCCACTGTGTGAGCAGCTTGCGGGCGGCCGGGTCCTGGTCCAGCTCGCGCTGCTGGGCCAGGTCAATCACCGCTTCAGCGGCTTTGGCGCGGGTGGGCTTTTCGACCCGCAGCATCTGCGCGCTGGCGTTGAGCTGCTGAATTTCGCGGGCCAGGCGGGCCTGTTCGCGGGCGCGCTTTTTGTAGCCGCGCACGGTGTCTGAAATTTCGGCCAGGTAGCGCGTGCGCGCGCCCGGCACGATGGGGGTCTGGTTGGTGCTGTGGCGCACGGCCACGCGCGGCAGGCGGCCCTCGGTCAGCGGCAGGCCCAGCTCACCCAGGCGGGTTTTGAGCGCCTGGTACAACGCGGTCACGCCGTCGTCGTTGAAGCGTGCAGCCATGGTGCCAAACACCGGCATTTGCTCGGTGGGCGTGGTCCAGGCTTCCTTGTTGCGCTGCACCTGCTTGGCCACATCGCGCAGCGCGTCGCTGGCGCCCTTGCGGTCAAACTTGTTGATGGCCACGAACTCGGCGAAGTCGAGCATGTCGATCTTTTCCAGCTGGCTGGCCGCGCCAAATTCCGGCGTCATCACGTACATGGGCACGTCCACGTGCGGCACGATGGCTGCGTCGCCCTGGCCAATGCCCGATGTTTCCACCACGATCACGTCAAAGCCCGACACCTTGCAGGCGGCAATCACGTCGGGCAGGGCGGCGCTGATCTCGCTGCCAAAGTCGCGCGTGGCCAGGCTGCGCATGAACACGCGCTGGCCTTTTTGCCAGGGTGCGATGGCATTCATGCGGATGCGGTCGCCCAGCAGCGCGCCACCGCTTTTGCGGCGGCTGGGGTCGATGGAAATGACGGCCACGCGCAGCGCGTCGTCCTGGTCCAGCCGCAGGCGGCGAATGAGTTCGTCGGTCAGGCTGGACTTGCCTGCACCGCCGGTGCCGGTGATGCCCAGCACAGGCACTTTTTTGCTGGCCGCTTCGGTGCGGATGCGCTGCACCAGGGCCGCGTCGGCTTTGTCGTTTTCCAGCGCGGTGACCAGCTGCGCCAGGGCGCGCCAGTGCATTTCGGTCTGGCCTTCAATGGCGCTGGTTTCGGTGGGGGCGAAAGCGCTGATGTCTTTGTCGCAGCGCATCACCATTTCACCGATCATGCCGGCCAGCCCCATTTTCTGGCCGTCTTCGGGGCTGTAAATGCGGGCCACGCCGTAGGCCTGCAGTTCGCGGATTTCGTCGGGCACGATCACGCCGCCACCGCCGCCAAACACCTGAATGTGCTCCCCACCCCGGCTCTTGAGCAGGTCCACCATGTACTTGAAATATTCCACATGGCCGCCTTGGTACGAGCTGATGGCGATGCCCTGGGCGTCTTCCTGCAGCGCCGCGGTCACCACCTCGTCCACCGAGCGGTTGTGGCCCAGGTGGATCACCTCGGCGCCCATGCCTTGCAGAATGCGCCGCATGATGTTGATGGCCGCGTCGTGGCCGTCGAACAGGCTGGCGGCGGTGACGAAGCGCACCTTGTTGGTGGGGCGGTAGTTGGCCAGGGCCTGGTATTCGGCAGACAGGTTGCTCATGGTGTCTCTCTCTTTTTTTGGGTGGGAATACGGTGGGGCTGCGGGATGCGTCAAGGCACGCGCAGGCCGGTGAGGGTGAGGTCTTCGGGCGGGTAGCGCAGGTTCAGCGCTTTCAGGGTGTCGCGCACCAGGGTGGCAATCATCAGGTTGCGGTGGACTTTGGAGTCGGCGGGTACCACCGTCCAGGGCGCCCAGGGCGTGCTGGTTTCGTTGAGCAACACCTCGTAGGCGCGCTGGTAATCGTCCCATTGCTTGCGGTCATCCAGGTCACCTCGGCTGAACTTCCAGTGTTTGTCCGGGTCGTCAATGCGGTCTTGCAGGCGCTGGCGCTGCTCGTCTTTGCTGATGTGCAGCATGCATTTGAGGATCACGGTGCCGGTCTCGGCCAGCATGCGCTCGAAGTCGTTGATGTGGGCCAGGCGCTGGCGGGTTTGTTCCGGGGTGATCCAGCCATTGACCACGGGCACCAGCACGTCTTCGTAGTGGCTGCGGTTGAACACCATGATTTCGCCCGCGCCCGGCACCTTTTGGTGCACGCGCCACAGGTAGTCGTGGGCGCGCTCGGTTTCGGTGGGCGCTTTCCAGCCCACGGTGTGCACGCCCAGCGGGCTGCAGCGCGAGAACACGCCGCGCACGGTGCCATCTTTGCCCGACGTGTCGGTGCCTTGCAGCACCAGCAGCAGCTTGTGGCGCCCGTCGGCATAAAAGAGGTTTTGCAGCCGGTCCAGCTGCTCAGCGATGGTTTGCACGGCGCCCTGGTCGGCCGCTTTGTTGCCGCTGGAAAACGGCTTGGTGGCGGGGTCAAACGACTTGAGGGGCGTGCCCTTGCTGCCATTGCCATTCTTCTCAGCCTGGGGTGCCACTTGCCAGCTGTGCCACAGGCTGCCTTGGGTTGCCCGGATGGCCGCCACAGGAAATGGCAGGGCGGGGCGGTTGGCTTCGCTGGTGTTGGACATGCGTGGCGCTGCGGGTGTGTGGGGAGGAGGCCGAAGGCTAAAGCCCCCGATAGGGGTGTTTTTCGTTGACGTTTACGTAAACGTTAATGGTAACCCGGTTTGGCGAAAAAAGGGGCAATGCGCGCGTGCCACGACGTGCCCACTGTGCACCATCGCGTTCGGAAAAACCACCGCATTAAAATACTTGACGGGGTATGTTTGAGGCAAAAAACTGTGCCAGCCAAAACCGGCCAGAACGTGCAAAACCCCGCAACCAGGAACCACCATGACCACCGTACACGATCCCGAACGCAAACGTGCCCTGGTGCTGCGCCTCAAGCGGGTTGAGGGTCAGTTGCGCGGTATTCAGAAGCTCATTGAAACCGACGCCGACTGCGAGAAAGTGGCGCAGCAGTTGGCCGCGGCCCGCAAAGCGCTGGACAAAACCTTTTTCACCATGGTGGGCTGTGTCATTGCGCAAGGCGACGTGCCGCCCGATGATGTGGCCGACATGCTCGCCCGTTTTTCCTGAGCCTTCACCGAGCTTTTACCGAGACTTTCACGGAGCCGCCATGAACCCCATTCAGCTTTTCGACCCCGCATCCAGCACCTACACCTATGTGCTGTTTGACCAGGCCACACGCGACGCGCTCATCATCGACCCGGTGGACGAGCAGCTTGAGCGCGACCTGGCCACCCTGCGCGAATACGGGCTCAAGCTGGTGTGGGCGGTGGAAACCCACGCCCACGCCGACCACATCACCAGCGCGGGCAAGCTCGCTGAGCTCGCTGGGGCCAAAACGGCAGCCCCCGTGGGGTGCGGTATTGGCACCGCGGGCGTGCAGTTGCAACACGGCGACACGCTGAGCTTTGGCACCCAGACCCTGCTGGCGCTGCACACGCCCGGCCACACCGCGGGCAGCATGAGCTTTGTCTGGCAAACGCCCGACGGGGGCCATGTGTTCACCGGCGACACCTTGCTGATCAACGGGTGCGGCCGCACCGATTTCCAGTCGGGCAGCGCCCACGACCTCTACCACAGCCTCACGGCGGTGCTGTTTGCCCTGCCCGACGCCACCACGGTCTGGCCGGGGCACGACTACCAGGGGCGCACGCACTCCACCATCGGCCAGGAAAAGACCAGCAACGCCCGCGTAGCCGGCAAAACCGAGGCCGAGTTTGTGGCCATCATGGATGCGCTGGGCTTGCCCAAGCCCCGCCGCATTGACGAAGCGGTGCCGGCCAACCTCACATCCGGTATCCGGCACGACGCCGACGGTGCCTTGCTGATGCAACCGCGCCCGGCGTCCGGCGCCCACGCGGGTTCGTATGCCGGCGATGTCTCGCCCCAGCTGGCGTGGCAATGGGTGCAGTCGGGCGAGGCCGCGCTGGTGGACGTGCGCACCGATGCCGAGCGCGAATGGGTCGGGTTTGTGCCCGGCGCGGTGCCTGCGGCCTGGAAGCAGTGGCCTGGCATGGTCATGAACCCGCAATTTGATGATGCGGTGCGCCAAGCCGGCGCTGGCGGGAAAAAGCTGGTGCTGCTGTGCCGCAGTGGCGTGCGTTCCATTGCCGCAGCCAAGCGGGCAACCGAGTTGGGCCTGGAGGCTTACAACATTCTGGAAGGTTTCGAGGGCGACCCCGACGCCAGCGCCCAGCGTGGTCACAAGGGTGGATGGCGCCACCAGGGCTTGCCCTGGCGCCAGAACTGAGTCGGCGTCGCCGTCTGTTGCTTTTTGGCGCCGCTTGTCGGCAGAACAGCACCAAACTTGAGAAGAAAGCGTAACAAGCCCTGTCAAGGTTGACAGGGCTTGTGCATTTTTTCACGCATTTCTTTTTTCAATGGGGTTTTCTTTTCCTTAAGGAGAACTCCATGGACCAGCTTGAACTGACCCGCGAAAAAACGCCCATCAACCCAGCGCTGTCGGCGCATTTGCAGGAACGCATTCAGCGCGAATTCACGACCCGATGGGATACCTTGTGGAGCGGTCGCTCACTTCTTCACGGTCGAGAGGCGGGACGTGAAGCTGTTCGTCTGAATGGAAACGACTACTTAAGCTTGACGGGGCACCCTGAGGTGGTTCGGGCACAAACCCAGGCGATCAAGGCCGACGCCGAATTTGTGATCCAGTCGGGTGTGTTTTTGCTGGACGCGCACCCGGCGAGAAGACTTGAACTCAAATTGGCGCGCTTCCTCGGCAAGGAGGATGGTCTTGTGTGTCAGTCTGGGTACGCGGCCAATCTGGGTCTCTTGCAGTCCATCGCCGACGAAAAAACCACCATTTACATGGACAGCCTGGCGCACACCTCACTGTGGGAGGGCGCACGC
This sequence comes from Hydrogenophaga sp. LT287, assembly GCF_055702805.1. Taxonomy (NCBI): domain Bacteria; kingdom Pseudomonadati; phylum Pseudomonadota; class Betaproteobacteria; order Burkholderiales; family Comamonadaceae; genus Hydrogenophaga; species Hydrogenophaga sp. LT287. Next base: position 49,661 of record NZ_JBVPZC010000012.1, read on the forward strand.
CGCGCGGGCGCTTGCGCGCACCCCTTTCGCCACAACGATCCGCAGCATCTGGATCGCCTCATAGAACGTCACGGACCAGGCTTGGTGGTCGTCGACTCGGTTTACAGCACCACCGGCGCAGTGTGCCCACTGGCAGACGTTGTAGCTGTGGCGGAAAGCAGAAATTGCATGATTCTTGTGGATGAGTCCCATTCTCTGGGTACGCATGGACCAGAGGGCGCAGGCCTCTGTGCCGCGCTGGGGTTAAGTGACCGTGTTCACTTCATCACCGCGAGCCTGGCGAAGGCCTTCGCAGGGCGGGCCGGATTCCTCACGGTGCCTGCTGCCATGCGCAACTATGTCCTGAGCACGAGCTACCCCAATATGTTCAGTTCCTGCCTGCTGCCCCACGAGATCGCGGCATTGGACGCCACGCTGAATGTCATTCGGAGAAGCGATGCCGAGAGGCAGCACTTACACGCCCATACGCGCACGCTTCGTGAAGCCCTGGTCAACTTGGGCTATCCCATTCACCAGGGCTCGGAGCAGATCATTGCACTGGAAGCGGGCACCGAGCCAGCCACGATGGTGTTGCGCGACTTGCTGGAGGAGCGAAATGTTTTTGGTGCGGTGTTTTGTGCACCGGCAACGAGCCGGAACCGCACCATGGTCCGCCTGACCTTGCACGCAGCCCTGACCGACGCCGAGCTGGATCACGTCACCTCGGTGGCGCGTGAGATCGCGCCGCTGGTGAAACCCTGGGACTGGCCGATTGCGCGGCGCGCTCGGGCCGCAGGGCTCAACTGTCCTGGATGATGCGGGTGTCCTGGGCAGCCAGAAAATGGCTGTAGGGGTAAATGGGCTGTGGCAGATCTGCCGCGTCCAGCACGAAGCTGGCGGCGTACAAGGCGCCGTCGCTCCCCATCGGCATGGTCGGTGCGGTGCGCACCGGTCCCATCAGTCCCAGTTGCTGGTGCAGTTCGATGGCGGCCAGTTGCTGGCCGTTTTCGATGGACCGCACCAGGTCAAAACCCAGCCCGGCCGAGCCTGCGAGTTCCGCGAGGTCGCTCAGGCCGGGGGTGGGCTCCAGTTGCAGCCAATGGCATTCGCCGTTGGCGGTGAGCCCCAGCAAGCCAAACGGGTCTCCGAGCACCACGTATTCAACCCAGTGTTGTGCGGTGTAGGCCTGCAGCGCCTGCGCCACCGAAGGCACCTGCAACAAGGACTGCTGGGCTGGTCGGAGAGCGGCACGCCACAGCGTGTTGAGCCGCGGGTGTGCGGCTACCGACAACTTGTGCAGCACGCCGAGCAGGTGGCGGGTGATGTCGGGGTCTTGCTTGGGTACAAACTGGTCAATCAGGCCGCTGTTGAACGCTTTGACCGCCACTTGTTCGTCGGCCTGGCCCGTCAGCAACACCCTTGAGCCAGGCCAGTCCAGCAAGGTCTCCAGCACGTGCAAGCCGTTGGTGCCGGGCATGGCGTAGTCGATCACACAGGCCTTGGCCAGCTGGTAGCGCGAGGGCGTGTTGGCCCAGTAGTCCAGTATTTGTGGCATCAGCGGCTGGCCCTGGCGCCAGCGATCCAGCATGTGCAGCTGCGCAGCAGCGTCGGCTTCCCAGCGGGCTGGCTCTTGGCGCATGCGCTCGGCAAAGCCCGAGGGGCGTGAAAACAACTCGACCTGCCAATTCGGCGGCACCACCATGCCCAGCATGTCCAGGTAGTCCGGGTCGTCGTCCAGAAACAAAATGCTGCCAGGGCGTTGAAAAAGAGAAATCGTCAGTGCCATCGGGAAATACGTTGGGTGCGTGGGTTGTCAGAGCGTGAAGGGTAAAAATGCGCTCAGCATTTCAGCGGCAGGTCGATCATGAACACGGCGCCCAAGCCCGGTTCGGAATGCACGCTGATCGTGCCCTGGGCCGCCTCGACCGCGTTTTTGCAGAATGTGAGCCCCAGGCCGCTGCCGGCGCCGCTTTGGGTGGAAAAAAAGGGTTCGAAGATGCGGTGTTGTTGCTCGTGTGCAATGCCCACGCCGTCGTCCGACACCGCGATGCGACCTTTGCCGTGGTGCAGGCCCACATCCAGCCGAAGATCGCCGGGGTTGGGCGCGTTGCTGGCGGAGGCCAATGCATGCAAGGCGTTTTTCAGCAGGTTGGTCAGCACCTGGGCAAACAACGGGCGGGAACCCACAAAACAGAAGTCTTGCTGAATGTGAACCCGCACACAGTCGCGTTCGCGGGTGGATCGGTAGGGGTAGCCGTTGATCACCTCTTGCACCAGTTCGGCCGCCATGATGGGTTCTTGTTCGCGCGGCAGGCGCAGCAGCTGGGCGTTGGAAATCTGGGTGTCGATCTGCCGGTTCATGCTGCGCACCAGGTTTTGCAGTCGGGTGGACAGCTCGTCAATTTTCTTGCGTTTCGCCTCTGGCATGTCGTGCTTGGCCAGCGTGCGCAGCACGTCGCCCATGAGGTTCACTGTGGCCAGGGGCGTGCGCAGTTCGTGTGCCATCACGCCCATGGTGCTCAGGGTGTTGATCAGGCGTGTTCGGCGCAGGTTGGCACTGGATGCTCCAAGCAATATGGCAGAAATCCAGGCGAATATGAGCACGACCAAGTGGTCCCAAGCCATTGCATTTTGTTGGGCCTCCGCCAAGGCCAGATTGGTCAGCCAGTAACTGAGGGCAATGCCTGTCGCCGCGCCTAGGGATGCCAGTCGCCAGTCGGTGAGGTGGTAGTAAATAACCAGCATGCTTGCCATGCTTGCAAACCAGACGGCGTTGCCATTGTTCATCCAGTACATCCAGGAAAAAAACAAGGGAAGTTGAATCCAGCTCGAAGCAACAAACACACCAATGGTGAGTCTCGATGTCAAGTCCCGATTGACGGAATTGAGGAGCAATGGCAAACCAAGACTGGCGATGGCACACCGCACGGCAATGTTTTCATAAGGCTGGGGAATTAAGACACCCCAAATCCAAGCAAATGCCAGATGGCCAAAAAACGTGAATGCACCTAGCCACTGAAGCCGCTCCCGCGATGGATGCAAAATAGGCTCCAGCGGTGCGTGAACGACTTCGTCCAGCAGCCACCGACCAAGGCGCGCTTTGGCGCTGTGGAACCACAACCGGTCCAAAGGCACTATGTTTTCCTTTCAATCATCCAACGACTCCCGCTCGTGCTGTGCACGGCGAGCAGCAGGGCATTGTCTGTTCAATTGCGTGCAACGGCCATGACGTTGCCTGTCAATTTTGACAGTGTGGGGGTCGATGCTGTGCTGGCCGACTGGGTGACCGCCCTCAGCGACCAGGGGGTGGAGTCGGTTCTGGTGCTGGGGCCCAACCCGCTGGGCAGTGTGGACGACCGCGAGGTGCTGGCCGTGCATCCGCCGCGTTTGCTGGGGCCGGCGCAGGCGCTGGCCGAGAGCCGCGATTTTGGCGCCAGCTGGCGCGACAGCGATGCCCCCTTGGTGGCGTGGCAAGACATATCCAAATCGGCCATGGACCCGGCCAGCCGCTGGCGCCGGCTTTGGCTGGCCCATGGTTACCAAACGCTGGTGCGGGTCGCGTTTACCTTGCCGGCGGGGCGCGCTTTTGAATGTTTCTTGTTCAGCCCGCGCATGTTTGCCGGCCGTGCCGAGGCCGCCACGCTGGCCTGGTCGGCGTTCAACATTTGGCCCATGCTGCGCCGGGCCATTGCCGAGCAGCGCGTGAGCCTGAGCCCGCGCGAGCAGGAAAGCCTCAACCTGGCGTTTGAAGGATTGACCGCCCGCGAAACCGCCCTGCGCATGGACTGCTCGGAGCGCACGGTGAATTACCACCTGGCCAACGCCATGGCCAAACTCCAGACCGACAACAAGCTCGCTGCCGTGCAGCGTGCTTGCTGGATCGGGCTGATCTGAAAGAGGCGTGCGGTGCCTATGCTGCACTGCCGCAAGAACGTCCGCCGCGCATGGTGATAATGCGCGCATGACTTTTCTGGCCCTCGACGTTGGCAACACCCGCCTGAAATGGGCTCTGTATGACGCACCTTGCGCTGGCGCACGGTTGCTGGCGCACGGGGCGCAGTTTCTGGAAAACATTGAAAAGCTGGCCGAAGGCGACTGGTGCGACCTGCCCGCGCCCCGCTGGGTTGTCGGTTGCGTGGTGGCGGGGGATGCCGTCAAGCGCCGTGTGCAGGAGCAACTGGAGCTCTGGGACGTTGCGCCACAGTGGGTGGTGTCCAGCAGTGCCGAAGCGGGGCTGGTCAATGGTTACGACCACCCGGCACGGCTGGGTTCGGACCGCTGGGTGGCCATGATCGGTGCGCGCCAGCGCGTGTTGGCCCAAGGGCCTTCGCGGCCGTGTGTGGTCGTGATGGTGGGCACGGCGGTGACTGTGGAGGCCATTGACGCCGAAGGCTGCTTTCTGGGCGGCATCATTTTGCCGGGCCACGGCATCATGCTGCGGGCGCTGGAGTCGGGCACGGCCGGGCTGCACGTGCCCACCGGTGAGGTGCGCGACTTTCCCACCAACACCAGCGACGCGCTCACCAGCGGGGGCACCTTTGCCATTGCCGGCGCGGTGCAGCGCATGGTGGAAAACCTGCGGCAGCATTGCGGCGCCGACCCGGTGGTGTACATGACTGGTGGCGCCGGCTGGAAGATGGCGCCCAGCATGTCCACCCAGGTGGAGCTGGTGGACAGCCTGATTTTTGACGGCCTGCTGGAAATCGCTGACCGGCGCTTGCTGGCCGTCTGACCCGCGTCAGCCTGGGTCGCCCGCCTCACCCCAGGGCAGCATCAGCGTCAGGGTGAGCAGCCGGGCAAATTCCGGGTGAAACTGGTCAATGATGCGTTGGGGCTCGGGGCACAGATGGCTGTCTGCCATCACGCCAAATTGCACGCCGCCGCCGTAGCTCAGGATCGACACCCCCAGACCCACGGTGCCCGTTTGCGGCACCCAAAACATGGTTTGTTCCAGCGTGGAACCGCACAGTTTCATCTTGCCCACCGGGCCGGGCACGTTGGTCATCACGGCCGTGGTTTTGCGGCCAAACAGGCTCAGCAGCGCGTCTTGCGCGGGCTTCACCAGCAGTCCCGCCACCGACAGCAAACCAAAAGTGAGCAGGGGTTGCAGGCTGCCCTTGAGGCTGTTCATGCGCGAGCGCACCGCAAATACGCGCTCGACCGGGTTGTCGGTGCCAATGGGCAGCACCAGCGGGACCAGCCCGAAGCGGTTGCCCAGCTTCCAGGCTTCTTCCATGGGGCGCAGGTTGATCGGCACCATGGCGCGAATTTCTTGCCCGGCGGGGTTGTCGCCCATGGCCCGCAGGTAATTGCCAATCGCGCCGGCCACACAGCTCAGCAGCACGTCGTTGACCGAGCAGTTCAGCGCCTTGCCGATGGCTTTCACCTCGTCCAGCGGTATCGGCTCGCACCAGGCCACCCGCTTGTGCTGGCCGGGCTGGCCCTTCAGCCGGGTTGGCGAGTCGTCGGGCATCAGCGCCAGCGCAGCCAGATCACTGGCCAGCTGCCCGCCCATGCGGGCCAGGTTCATGGCCTGGTCCAGCGTGTCGCTCAGGCCTTGCTGCGGTGCGGCCAGCAGCGAAAGCGATTTGGCCGCGCCACCCCCGGCCACTTCCAGCGCGCGGGCGGTCAGGTCGCCCAGCGGGCGAATCAGGGTGTCGGCCACCCACTCTTCGGCGCCGTCCAGCCCCGAGCGGCTGGGCTGGGTTTTCTTGCGTTGTGGGGGCAGGGCGCCGCCGTCCACCAAGCTCATCATGACGCTGATGAGCGCAATGCCATCAGCAATGCAGTGGTGGATACGCGCGATCAAAGCCGAGCCGCCACCGTATTGCTCGACCAGCTCAAACCGCCACAGCGGGTGGTTGTGGTCCAGTGGCTGCATGGCGAGTTCGGCCACGCGCGCTTGCAGGGCATCTTGCTCGGTCTGACCGCTTTGGCGGGTCAGCGTGTGGCGCACCACATGGCGGCTGAGTTGAAAGTCGGGGTCGTCCAGCCAATGTGCGCCAGCGGCGTCCTGGCGGGCCGCTTGTACAAAGCGCCGGTAAGGCAGCATGCGCTCTTGCACCCGCTCGCTCAGCGTCGCGAGGCTGATGCCGGGCCGCAGGATCCACACGCCCACAATCATCATCAGGTTGGACGGTGAGTCCATGCGCAGCCAGGCGGTGTCCACCTTGCTCATGCGCTCACCTTCCAGCCCCAGGGTGGAGGCCAGTGCTTTCACGGCACTGCGCGGCGCAGGCCCGCCGGGTTGGGCGCTCGGTGTGGTCCGGCGAACGGATGGGGCCTGGGCTTGGGTTGCTGGGGCAACGCGCTGAACCATGTCGTCTCCTGCTTCCGGCCCTGTGCAGCGTCACCGGGTGGTGAGCCGGGCGCGGCGTGTTGTGGGTGTTTGCGTCTATTTTGCCGCCAAGGCTGCCCGTAAGATACCGGGCTGGCCCTGATACGGTGAACGTTTTTCGTCCATCCGTCCGCCGAACCCCTTACCTATCTGGAGAAACTGCATGTCCGACCTTCAAACCCGTTTCGATGCCGCCGTCGCCAACTCCAAAAACCTGACCGAGCGCCCGGACAACGCCACGCTGCTGAAGCTTTACGCGCTCTACAAGCAAGCCACCGCAGGCGACAACGCCGAGAAGAAACCTGGCTTCAGCGACATGGTGGGCCGCGCAAAATGGGACGCCTGGAACGGCCTGAAAGGCACCGCCAACGAGACAGCCATGCAGCAATACGTGGACCTGATCGAATCGTTGAGCTGAGCGGCCAAGCGCTAGCCTCTGCGTTCACCAGCCCCGTTGAGGGGCTATTTTTTTTGCGCGCAGCGGGCTTTTTGGCCGCCAGCAGCTGGTCGAGATTTTTCACAATTTCGCCTTCAATATGCTCTTTGAACGCGCCCAGCAGAAAGCCCAGCTTGGCGTCCAGTTCAAAGTGGTCGGCTGACACCCGCAGCGTGCCGTTCACACCGCTGCGGGCAAACTGCACCTCGTCCACATCGTCACCCTCGGCGTAGGTGCAACTCATGTCGAAGTCGGCCTCGGCCTGCTCGGCCCATTTCCAGGCCACCTTGCGCGCGCCGCTCAGGCCAAGGTGGTGGTCGCGTCTAATGTGAATGTCTGCCATGTCGTGTTCCGTGGGGCTGAGGTTCAGGGGCGCGCAGACTGCGTGATGGTGACGGGGCTTAACCGCCCCAAGGCCGCATGCCGCGCCGCTTTGGGCTGCGCCGCCAAGGCGCGTACCGCATCATAGAACCGGTTGAAGTCCCGGCCCTCGCGTTCAAACAGCGCCATGAACGCCGGCACCAGTTCGTCGTAGGCCGCCTGGGCGCCAAAGCTGGCGTTGTTGGCCCGCGCCACCCAGGCGTCGTACCCGGCGAAGCCAGCCCAGCGGGTTTTGAGCGTTTCGTAATCGCGCCGAAACGTGGTCATGACCTCGGCCTTGAGGCGCAACTTGTGTTCGTCGTCCCAGCGGCTGTTGCTGTAAATGGCCTGCAGTTCCCCGCGCACCCCGCGCGTGAGGGCTCGAAACTGCTGTCGCCGCTCGTCAAACACCCGGTAGGTTTCCCGCGCACTTTCGCTGGCCTCTTGCGCCAGCCAGCGAGCGCCGCCCAGGCGCTCTACGGCGGTGGCAAACGATTCGTTGAACATGGTGTCGTCTTTGGCGTACACCACCTGGTGAGCGAGTTCGTGAAACAGCAGGCGCGCCAGCTCGCCTTCGGGGTAGCCCATGAAGGTGTTGAGCAGCGGGTCACCGCCGGCCCAGTTCATCCAGCCCAGGGTGGAGTACGCCGGCACCGGGTACACCGTCACTTCCAGCGTGTCGGGCAGGCTGCGGGCAAAGGCCTGCGCATCGGCCTCGCTGAAATAACCCTTGTAGCCCACACAGCCCGCCACCGGAAAGCACCAGGTGTGCAGCGTCAGCGAAAGGGCGGGCGCCGCCACCACGTTGTACACCGCCGCGCGGCGCTGCAGGTCGGCGTAGCGGTGGTAGCTGGCGTTGTCGGGCAGGCCCAGTTCAGTCACCGCAAAGGCTCGGATGCGCTGGGCCAGCAGCAGGCGCTGTTTCAGGTTGGCGGGTGTCTGGTGGTCGTCCAGCCAGTCTTGCACCGGCCTGGCTGCGTGCATCAGGCGCAGGTGCCCGGTTACCGACTGCCAGTAGTAGCCAACCCCCAGGTCGCGGCTGGCGCAGCCCGACAGGGCCAGCGCCAGCGCCAGGGCGGTCAGCGTGGCGCGCCAGCGCATCAGGTGCTCTCGGGCAGCCCGGCCACTTCAACCAGGCAGTCGTAAAACACCGGGCCATTGCCCATGTCGGTCAGCTTCTGGCTGGTGAGTTCGTTCACGTTGGTGCCAAACGGCCCCAGCTTGCGCCACCACACACCCAACCCGTTGACCACGCCCGGCCGCGCGCGCGCGCTCACCTTGACCTTGCAGCGGTATTCACCGCGGTCGTTGAACACGCGCACCATGTGCCCGGTCTGGATGCCGCGCGCCAGGGCGTCGTCGGCGTGCATCTCCAGCAGCGGTTCGCCTTCCATGTCGCGCAAGCTTTTCACGTTGACGAAGGTCGAGTTCAGAAAGTTGCGCGCTGGCGGCGAGATCATGGCCAGCGGGAAATGCGGGCTGCTGCCTGCGACCTCGAAGTTGGGCAGGTGGTCGGGCAGACCCTCTTGGCCCTGCGCGGCCAGCCGGGGGCTGAAAAAGGTGCAGCGGCCTGACGGGGTGGGGAAGCCCCCGTGGGCAAACGGCGCCTCGGGCAGGGGCAGGGTGGCGTAGCCCTGTTCCAGCAGCGTCTCAAAGCTGACCGTGTCGCCAAAGGCGGTGCGGCACAGTTGCAGGTCGTCGTCGGCAAAGCATGGGTCGTCAAAACCCAGGCGCGTGGCCAGCGCACGGAAGATGTCGGTGTTGGTGCGCGCCTGGCCCAGCGGGGCAATGGCAGGGCGGTTCAGCAGCACGTCGGTGTGGCCGTAGCTGGTGTGTATGTCCCAGTGCTCCAGCTGGGTGGTGGCCGGCAAAATGTAGTCGGCGTAGTCGGCCGTGTCGGTCTGGAAATGCTCCAGCACCACGGTGAACAGGTCGTCGCGCGCAAAGCCCTGCACCACCTTGCCCGACTCGGGCGCCACCGCCACCGGGTTGCTGTTGTAAACGATGAGCGCTTCGATGCGCGGGCCGAATTCGGGCGACGCTTCGCGCAACAGGTCGTTGCCAATGGTGGCCATGTTGATGGTGCGCGGTGTGCGCTGGCCCAGCAAATCGGGCCGGTGCAGCGCCGCACGTTGCACCGAAAAATGCCCCGATGCCGACATCAGCAAACCACCCGCTCGGTGCCGCCAGGCGCCAACCAGTGCCGGCAGGCAGGCCACGGCGCGCACCGCGTTGCCGCCGCCGCGCACGCGCTGCATGCCGTAGTTGAGCCGGATGGCTGCAGGTTTTGTGGTGCCGTAGGCGCGCGCCAGGTCGGTGATTTGCTGCACAGGCACGCCGCACACGGCGGCTGCGCGCTCGGGCGGCCATTGCAAGGCGCGCTCGCGCAGGCCTTCCCAGCCTTCGGTGTGTTGGGCGATGTAGTCGTGGTCCAGCCAATCGTGCTGGATCAGCTCGTGCATCAGGGCCAGTGCCAGCGCTGCGTCGGTGCCCGGGCGCAGCGCAATGTGTTCGTGGCATTTTTCGGCGGTTTCGCTGCGCCGGGGGTCGATGCACACCAGCCGCGCACCGTCGCGCTTGGCTTGCTGCGCCAGGCGCCAGAAATGCAGGTTGCTGGCAATCGAGTTGCTGCCCCAGATGAGAATCAGCCGGGATTCGGCAAAGTGCTCGACCTTCATGCCGACCTTGCCACCGAGTGTGTTCATCAAGCCCTCGGCGCCCGCCGATGCGCAGATGGTGCGTTCCAGGTGCGCAGCTCCCAGCCGGTTGAAAAAGCGCGCCGCCATGCCCTCGCCCTGCACCAGGCCCATGGTGCCGGCGTAGCTGTAGGGCTGAATGGCCTGCGGGTCGCGCGCCGCAATGGCCTTGAGCCGCTCGGCGATGTCGTCCAGCGCGGTGTCCCAGTCCACCGGTTCAAAGCGTCCGCTGCCTTTGGGCCCCATCCGCTTGAGCGGCTGCAGCAGGCGCTCCGGGTGGTAGCTGCGCTCGGTGTAGCGCGATACCTTGGTGCACAGTGCGCCGTCGGTGTGGCGGTGGGCCGGGTTGCCCTGCACGCGCACGGCCACACCATTCTCAACGGTGGTGATGAGCGCGCAGGTGTCTGGGCAGTCGTGCGGGCAGGCGCCTCGCACGGCTTTTTGTATCGGGCTTGTCGGCTGATGGCTGCCGGAGGTCGGTTCAGACATGGTCAAAACCAGTGTATGTTGTAGGGTACATAAGTATTCATCCCGGGGTCTGCCGCGCAGGAATCGGACAAAGAAAAACAGCATATCAGGAGAACCCGTATGCGACGTCGTGAGGTCATTTCAAACGCGGGCACGCTGCTGGGTGCGGCGGCCATGGGGGCTTGGAGCAGCACCGCGCAGGCCCAAAGTGCCGGTGTGAGCGACACACGGATCTTGCTGGGCCAGTCGGCGCCGTTCAGTGGCTCGGCCACGCAGCTGGGCTTGCAATTTCATCTGGGCGCCCAGCTGTATTTTGAAGACTTGAACGCCAAGGGCGGCGTGAACGGCCGCCGCATTGAGATCAAGCGGCTGGACGATGGCTACGAGCCCGAGCGCTGCGCGGCCAATACCAAGCAACTCATCGGCGACGATGTGTTTGCCCTGTTTGGCTATGTCGGCACCCCCACCAGCCTGGCGGCGCTGCCGCTGGCCACCGAGGCCAAAGTGCCTTTTTTTGCGCCCTTTACGGGCGCAGAGGCCTTGCGTGAACCCTTCAACCGCTACGCCATCCATGTGCGGGCTTCGTATTTCGACGAGACCGCCGCGATCGTGCGCCAGGTGACGGCAGTGGGTATCAAGAAAATTGCGGTTTTTTACCAGAACGACGCTTACGGCAAGACCGGGCTGGAGGGTGTGGCCCGCGCCATGAAGGGTCTTGGTCTGGAGCCTGCGGCCCTGGGCACGGTGGAGCGCAACACCGTTGATGTGGAGCAGGCGATCAAAACCATCATGGCGGTGAAGCCCGAAGCCATTGTGCAGATTGGCGCGTACAAGGCCTGCGCCACCTTCATTCGGCTCGCCCGCCGACAGGGGTTCGTGGGCAACTTTTACAACGTGTCGTTCGTGGGCACGCAGGCGCTCATGGATGAGCTGGGTGCCGAGGCTCGTGGCGTGGTGGTGAGCCAGGTGATGCCCTTTCCTTATGCGCCCGTGACCCGGTTGTCGGGTGACTACCTGGCCGCGTTGAAAGACAAGCGCGGAGTGGTGCCCAACTACTCGGGCATGGAAGGTTTCGTGGCGGCCAAGGTGTTTGCCGAAGCGGTGAAGCGGGCCGGGCGCGCGCTGACCCGCGATGCGTTTATTACCGCCATTCAGGGCATGCAAAATGTCAACCTGGGGGGCTTTCCGGTGGATTTTTCCCCCAGCAAACACACGGGCTCCAAGTTCGTTGAGCTGACCCTGCTGACCGAAGACGGTCGCATCCGCCGCTGATTCTCTTGCCACCACCCGGCGGTTGTTAGGGGTGTCGCCCACGGGGCGCTGGTACCGGGCGGGTCTTCGGTACCATGGTCGTTTTTCAACCTGGTGCCGGCCTGCGGCACTGAGAGGCGCCCATGCAACTGATCGACTCCATCCTGACCCAGGCGGCGGGTATTGCCGCTGTGCGGCGTGACATCCACGCCCACCCCGAACTCTGTTTTCAAGAGGTGCGCACGGCCGATGTGGTGGCCCAAAAGCTGACCGAGTGGGGCATTGAGGTGCGCCGCGGTCTGGGCACCACAGGCCTGGTGGGCATCGTGCACGGGCGCGATGGCGGCGCCTGCGGCCGGGCCATTGGCCTGCGTGCCGACATGGACGCCCTGCCCATGCAGGAGCACAACACCTTTGCACACGCCAGCCAGCACGCCGGCAAGATGCACGCCTGTGGCCACGACGGGCACACCGCCATGCTGCTGGCAGCAGCCCAGCATTTTGCCAAGCACCGCCATTTTGACGGCACGGTGGTCCTGATCTTCCAGCCGGCCGAAGAAGGCGGCGGTGGCGCACGCGAGATGATCAAGGACGGCCTTTTTGAACAGTTTCCAGTGGAAGCGGTGTTTGGCATGCACAACTGGCCCGGCCTGCCGGTGGGCACGTTTGCTGCCAGCACCGGTCCGGTGATGGCGTCCAGCAACGAGTTTCACATCGTCATACGCGGCAAGGGTGCGCACGCCGCGCTGCCGCACAACGGCATCGACCCGGTGCCCGTGGCCTGCCAGATGGTGCAGGCCTTTCAGACCATCATCACCCGCAACAAAAAGCCGGTGGACGCGGGCGTGATCTCGGTCACCATGATCCACACCGGCGAGGCCACCAACGTGGTGCCCGACAGCTGCGAGATCCAGGGCACGGTGCGCACCTTCACCTACGAGGTGCTGGACATGATCGAGCGCCGCATGGGCGAGATCGCCCAGCACACCTGCGCCGCTTTTGGTGCCACCTGCGAATTCCAGTTCAAGCGCAACTACCCGCCCACCATCAACCACCCGGTGGAGACCGCCTTTGCCCGGGCTGTGATGGCCGAGATTGTGGGAGCGGACAAGGTGCTGGACCAGGAGCCCACCATGGGCGCCGAAGACTTTGCCTACATGCTGCAAGAGCGGCCCGGTTGCTACGCCTTCATTGCCAATGGCGACGGCGCGCACCGAGAGATGGGCCACGGCGGCGGTCCCTGCATGCTGCACAACCCGAGCTACGATTTCAACGACGACCTGATACCGCTGGGTGCCACCTTCTGGGTGCGCCTGGCCGAGAAATGGCTGGCCCAGCCCCGCACCGGGGCGGGCGCATGATCAGCGCGCAAGCCGCGTTTTCGCCGTCCTACGCCCGCGCGCGGGTGCAGTTCCTGGAGGGGGCTGCCACCGCCGGCATGGCCATCACCAGCCACAACCACCCGTTGCCCGGCAGGGACGGCGAGACCCTGGCGATGGACGTGGCGATGGACGGCGCACCCGACGCCGAGCGCCTGCTCATCGTCAGCAGCGCCTGCCACGGGGCTGAAGGCTACTGTGGCTCCGGCGTGCAGGTGTTTGCCACCCACGACGCCGAATGGCGCGCACACGCCCGCGCGGCCGGGGTGGCGGTGTTGTACATCCACGCGCTCAACCCGCATGGCTTTTCATTTGTGCGCCGTGTGACCCACGAAAACGTGGACCTCAACCGCAACTTTCAGGACTTCAGCCAGCCCCTGCCGCAGAACCCGGCCTACGCCGAGCTGCATGCGCTGCTGTTGCCCCACGACTGGCCGCCGCAGCCCGACAACCAGGCCGCGATAGACGCCTATGTGGCCACCCACGGCCTGGCGCGTTACCAGGCCGCGGTGTCGCAGGGGCAGCATGCGTTTGCCGACGGCCTGTTTTTTGGCGGCACAGCGCCCACCTGGAGCAACCTGACCCTGCGCCAGGTGTTGCGCAGCCATGCGCGAAAGGCCCGCCGACTGGCCTGGATCGACCTGCACACCGGGCTGGGCCCGAGCGGTGTGGGCGAGCGCATTTGTGCGTGTCGCGACGAGCCCGCCGCGCTGGCCCGGGCCCGCCGCTGGTGGGACGGCAGCGGTCAGACGCCGGTCACCTCCATCTACGACGGCAGCTCCACGTCGGCGCGCCTGACCGGGCTGATGTGGGGTGCGGCCTACGAAGAGTGCCCGCAGGCCGAGTACACCGGCATGGCGCTGGAATACGGGACCTTGCCCATTGAAGACGTGATCAACGCTTTGCGTGGGGACCACTGGCTGCACCAGCATCCCGAAGCGCCGGCGGCGTTGCGACAGGCCATCAAGCAGCGCATGCTGGACACATTTTATGTCAACACCGATACCTGGCGCGCCCAGGTGGTGGCGCAGGCGCGGCAGGCGCTGTTTCAGGCGGTGGATGGTTTGAACACGCCCTGAGCCGGTACCCAGAGCGGTCGCCTGCCGCAGGCGCTTACGTGCGAAGCGCCACGCGGGCGGCGTCCACGTACAGCCGCTCCATGGCGTCCAGGGGTTCAAAGGCGGCGCAGCGTTCTTGCAGGCTCAGCGCTTGCTCGGCGGCGCTCTCGCCTTCCAGCATCAACAGCCCGCTCGCGTATTCACCCAGTGTGATGGGTGAGTCCGGGTTGAGCGCCAGGGCCTGCTGGTACAAGGCCAGCCCGGTGTCTTTTCGCGCGCCGTAGGTCATGCCGCCAATGAGGCTGCCCACCTTGTCGATCACTTCGGCATGAAACGCCGCCAGCGCCAGGTGGGCGTCTGCGTGGTGGGGCGCCAGCCGCAGGGTGGTTTCCAGCGCGGTTTTGATGCGCAACCCCAGCCCTTGTGCCAGCGCCTTGGCCACACTGATGCCCTGGCTGTAGCGGCCCAATGCGTAGGCTTCCCAATACCAGGCGCCAGCCAGATCGGGCGCCTGCTGTTGCTGGGCCTCGGCCCGGCTGGCCGCTGTTTTCAACAACAGCAGGCGTGCTTCTTCGCGGGGTTCGAGGTAGTTGGCGTAAATGCAGGTGGCCTTGTTGGCCACGGTGGCGCCGGCAGCATCCAAGGCCAGCCCAGCTTCTGCGGCTTGCTGAAAGTCGCCGTTGTGAAACAGCGCCCAGGCGCGCAGCACATCGGGCTCGGTCGGCAGCGGTTCCGCGTCGCCGCGGTGCAGGCGCGCCCAGTGGTCCGGCAGGCTCGCTGCGTCGAAACGGTACGCGCCCGGGTACGGGAAAGGGGGCCATTGGTGCATGTGTGTGGCTTGGACCGGTTCAGGTTGGGGCGGTGTACGCGCCGGTGAGCTGCAGCAGGTGCTGGCGCTGACTGGCTTCCAGGTAGGGCGCCAGCAGGTTGAGCACATGGTAGGCGCCGCGCATCAGCGCTTGCTGCGCGTTGTCGGGTTCCAGCGCGTTGCGGGGGTCGCGCACATATTCAAAACTCAGCCAGTAGGTCAGCACCACCACCATGCAGTGGGCGGTGGGCTCCACTTCGCGTGCGTCAATGTCGACCGCGCCGCTGCGGCTCATGCTGGCCAGCAAGGCGCGGATGGCGCGGGTCTTGTTTTTCAGCACCGCCTGAAAGTGGGTCTCGAGCATCCGGTTTTTGGACAACAGGTCGTTCAGGTCACGGTACAAAAAACGGTAAGCCCAGATGGTTTCAAACAGCGAGTGCATGAAAAACCAGGCGTCTTCTACGTTGCGCACACCATCGCTGGCATTGAGCAGCTCGCTCAGCGAGCGCTCGTAGCGTTCAAACAGCGAGTTGATGAGTTCGTCTTTGGCCGGGTAGTGGTAGTACAGGTTGCCGGGGCTGATACCGAGTTCGGCCGAGATCAGCGTGGTCGACACGTTGGGCTCACCAAAGCGGTTGAACAGTTCGAGCGTCACCTCCAGAATGCGCTCTGCGGTGCGGCGAGGGGCTTTTTTGACCATGTGGCGTGTGTCCTTTGGCCCGCTCAGTGGCTGCGCGTGGGGTGTTGGGGCAGCCCGAGTTGGTGTTGCAGCTGGTCCAGTGTGGCGTGCAGCCGCTGGGTGGCTGATGCGCCTCGCCCCTTTTGCGCCTTGGCCCGGCGCCGCGCGGGTGCCAGCAGGTGCCGCGCGGGGTCGTTCAGCGCGGCGGTGTCCAGGTGCACGCCGTGACGGGCCAGCTTCGGCGCCAGTTCGGCCTGGCGTTCGAGCAAAAGCTGCCGCGTCTGCTGGTAGGCGTGTTCGGCCATTTCGCGGCGCTGGCGGTAGCTAAAGGTGTTGGCAAAAAACAGCTCGGCATCGCGCTGGTCGGGTTCGATCAACACGATGTCGCTCTCGGGGTAGGCTCGTTCGTAGTGCTTCAGCCCCAGCGCCAGCCGCGAATGGATCATCGAGCGAAAGGTCTGGCTCATCACGGCGGGAAAGCCGCCTTCCACCAGCGAGGGGATGCGTTTGGTGCTGCGCGGGTGCTCACTGGCGTGAAACGGCACCAGCGGGTTCAGGCACAGCAGCAGGCCCACGCCCTCGTCCAGTGCCACGGTGGCGTGCAGGGTTTTCTTGAGGGCACCGTCCACATAGTACTTGCCTTCAATATTGACCGGCGGGAACAGCCCAGGCAGCGCGGCGCTGGCCTGTATGGCCCGCGAAATGGGTACGTGGTCCCAGCCTGGGCGGCCAAACGGGGCGGCGTTGCCGGTATCGAGCTGGGTGGCCACCAGCGTCAGGCGCGCACGCAACTCGCGGAAGTCGTTGCTGCGGCCCTCGCGGCTGAACAAGTGCTCAATGTGCTGGTGAATACCCTCGTTGTCGAGCAGGCCGGTGGGCAAGGCGGCACCCAGCCGCTCAAAGGCGTTGGTCAGCGGCTTGCCCTGCACACCCCAGGCCCACAGGGCGCTGCCCAGCAGGCCTGGCAGGCGCTGCAGGCGGTGTCCAAACTCGCCCCAGGCGGGCTTGAGCAGCCAGGAGGGATCGAAGTTTTCTGGATTGGGCAGGTCTTCAATGAACATGGCGCAGAGCTGGCGCGGTGTCATGCCGTTGGCCAGTCCTGCCGCAATGAAGCCCCCGGCCGACACACCCACGTAGTGGTCGCAGGCATTGAAGTCCAGACCTTGCAGGCAGTCGTCCAGGGCGCACAGCGCACCTATTTCGTAGATGGCACCCAGCGGCCCGCCACCGGCCAGGGCCACCGCAATGCGGGGGCGCGCACGCCGTTCGGTGCGCTGGCGCGCAGCAGGCGCGGTGGAGCGGGCGGGAGCTTGGCGGGCTTGCATCATGCGTTCGAGTGTAGACCTCGGAGGTTGCTGGAAGTGCTGCGCTGCAGCATGCCTGGCAGGCGTAAAAAAGGGACGTCAAGCGTCCCTTCTCGTGTCTGGCAATGCGCTGCCAGGTTGTCGTTCAGACGGCTTCGACCACGGGTTCAGCCGCCTTGCGTGGCGCGGCCTTGCGGGCCACTTTTGCTGCGGCTTTGGCCGGCGCTTTGGCCGCCGGTTTTGCAGGGGTTTTGGCGGCAGTCTTGGCTGGGGCTTTCACGGTAGCCTTGCGCGCAGCGGGCTTGGCCGCTGCCTTGACCGGGGCCTTGGTGGCCGCCTTGGCCGGCACTTTGCCGCCCAGGCGGTGCACCGCCTGGCTCAGGGTGTCAATGCGCTCCATCAGCGATTCGATGTCGCGCGCCGAGGGCACGCCAAGCTTGTTCAGCGCCTTGGCCACACGGTCTTCAAAAATGTTTTCCAGCTTGTCCCATTGGCCTGCGGCTTTGCTGGAGATGTCCGTGGCCATGTTGCTCACCCGGTTGGTGGCTTCAGAGATGCGCTCTTCGGCCACGGCCTGTGTCTTGCGCTGAATCGACAGACCCTCTTTCACCAGCGAGTCAAAGGCTTTGCCGCCTTCTTCCTGGGCCTTGGAAAAAGCGCCCAGACCGGCCAGCCAGATCTGCTGCGCCGAATCTTTGATGGCGCCCGACAGGGGCGAGTTGAAGCTGGCTGCAGCGGCTTTTTTGTCGGTGCCAGATTTCTGGATTTTCTTGACCATGGTGAACTCCAAGGAATGCGTTAAGGGTAATGTGGGCAGGGCGATTGGCCCGTGACGTGCTGGCAATGTAAGCCGGCAGGCCCCCGCCTGTGTAGGGGCGCGTGACTAAAGCGAGCGCTTGAACACATGCGGTGGACAGCGGTCGGGCAGGCGGTGTTGAGCGCGGGTTATTGCGGAATCGCCGGACCGCATTCGTGGTCAAAAATGGCGGGTTGAATGGCCGTCATTTTTCAGTACCGCGAACGCAGAAAACCGCAATCAGGAGTCCTTATGCATTATTTCGTGACCGGAGCCACCGGTTTCATTGGCAAGCGCTTGGTCAAAAAACTGCTGGAGCGCAAGGGCTCGGTGGTGCACTTTCTGATCCGCCAGGCGAGCGAAGGCAAGGTGCCCGCATTGCTCGAATACTGGGGTGTCGGCCCGGCGCGGGCCGTGCCCGTGTTTGGTGACCTGACGAGCAAAAAACTGGGCGTCAGCGCCGACGCGGTGAAAGCCCTCAAAGGCCAGGTGGACCACTTCTACCACCTGGCGGCGGTGTACGACCTCGAGGCCGACGCCGAGAGCCAGATCGCCGTGAACATTGATGGCACGCGCAACACGGTGGAGCTGGCCAAGGCCATCGGCGCGAAGCATTTCCACCATGTGTCATCCATCGCAGCAGCCGGCCTGTACGAGGGCGTGTTCCGCGAGGACATGTTTGACGAGGCCGAGAACATCGACCACCCGTATTTCATGACCAAGCACGAGAGCGAAAAGATCGTGCGCAACGAATGCAAAGTGCCCTGGAGCGTGTACCGGCCGGCGCTGGTGGTGGGCGACAGCCAGACCGGCGAGATGGACAAGATCGACGGGCCCTATTACTTCTTCAAGTTGATCCAGCGCATGCGCCAGATCTTGCCGCCCTGGATGCCCAGCGTGGGCCTGGAGGGCGGTCGTATCAACATCGTGCCGGTGGACTTCGTGGTGGATGCGCTCAACCACATCAGCCACCACAAGCGCGCCAGTGGCCAGTGCTTCCACCTGGTCGACCCCATGGGCTACCGCGTGGGCGATGTGCTCGACATTCTGAGCAAGGCCGCGCACGCGCCCAAGATGAATCTGTTCATCAACGCCGCGCTGATGGGCTTCATACCCAATAGCGTGAAGAAGGGCCTGATGGCGCTGGCACCGGTGCGCCGCGTGTACCGCGCCATCATGCAAGACCTCGGGCTGCCCGAGGACATGATGAACTTCGTCAACTACCCGACGCGGTTTGACTGCCGCGAAACGCTGGCCGCGCTCAAGGGCAGCGGCATTGCGTGCCCGAACCTCAAGGACTACGCCTGGCGCCTGTGGGATTACTGGGAACGCCACCTCGACCCGGACCTGCACATCGACCGCAGCCTGAAGGGCACGGTCGCGGGCAAGGTGGTGCTGGTCACCGGCGGCAGCTCCGGCATTGGCCTGGCAGCCGCGCACAAGTTTGCAGAAGCGGGTGCGGTGACGATCATCTGCGGGCGCGACCAGGACAAGCTAGATGAGGCCTGCAAGGAAGCCCAGGAAAAGGGCTATGCCTTCATCGCCTACGCCGCCGACATTGCGGACATGGCCGACGCAGACCGCTTTGTGCAACTGCTGATCGCCAACCACGGCGGTGTCGATTTCCTGATCAACAACGCGGGCCGCTCGATCCGCCGAGCCATTGAAGGCAGCTACGACCGCTTCCACGATTTCGAGCGCACCATGCAGCTCAACTACTTTGGCTGCCTGCGCGTGACCATGGGCCTGCTGCCGGGCATGGTGGCCAAACGCAAGGGCCATGTGGTCAACATCAGCTCCATTGGCGTGCTGACCAATGCGCCTCGGTTCAGTGCCTACGTGGCCAGCAAGGCCGCGCTGGATGCGTGGACGCGCTGCGCGTCGAGCGAGTTTGCCGACCAGGGCATCAGCTTCACCACCATCAACATGCCGCTGGTGCGCACGCCGATGATCGCGCCGACCCAGATCTACAAAAATGTGCCGACTCTGGCGCCTGAAGAGGCGGCTGACATGATCGCGCAGGCCTGCATTTTCAAGCCGGTGCGCATTGCGACGCGATTGGGCGTGACAGGGCAGGTGTTGCACGCGTTTGTGCCACGGGTCGCGCAGATCGTGATGAACACCAGTTTTCGCATGTTCCCGGATTCTTCTGCGGCGAAGGGGGAGAAGGGGGCCAAGCCACAGTTGTCGCCGGAGGCGGTGGCTATGCAGCAGATGATGCGGGGGATTCACTTCTGATTTCTTTGCCTTTGTGTTGTTCGCTTTCGTGGCTTTTGTGGCTTTTGTGGGCCGGGTCTCGGCCCGGCGGCCGCCTTACTTTTCTTTGCTTCGCCAAAGAAAAGTAAGCAAAAGAAAGGCGAACCGAAGTCCGGGCCGCTGCGCGGTGCCTTGCGCTGCTTGGTTCGAGCGGGGTCGGGCTGAACTCGCTTCGCTCAAACAACGCCCGCCCTGATCCGCTCGCCCCTGCGCTGCTCAGCCCGGCCACACGGCGTGGGTTTGGGAGCGGATTCGGGAACGGGAGCGGGTTCCCCTTTTTCATCCGTCTCCCGCTGGGCATGGGCAGGGGTGAGGGCAACGCCAGCCAGGCAGCCGAAGAAAGTGCATCCGCATCCGCATCCCGCCGTCATGCGCTGGCGAGTAGCGCAGGGCTGGGCGGAGCAGGGCGGGCGTTGTTTGAGCGAAGCGAGTTCAGCCCGACCCCGCCCAGACCGAGCAACGCAGTGTGCCCGCAGCGCAGCGAAGGGACAGCGCATCCGGCTCGCCTTTTCTTTGCTTACTTTCTTTTGGCGAAGCAAAAGAAAGTGAGGCGCCCGCCGGGGCGAGACCCGGCAAGCCACAGGAGAAGAAACGCTCCACCGACGCCTACAATTTGCCAACCCAACAGCCCCACCGGGAACCCGAAACATGACCACCCACATCCCCGTCGACCTCTCCACCATCCAACCCCGCGAAAAAGCTGAAATTCTGGCCCAGGCCTTGCCCTACATCCGCAAGTACCACGGCAAAACCATGGTCATCAAGTACGGCGGCAACGCCATGACCGACCCGGCCTTGCAGCAAGACTTTGCCGAGGACGTGGTGCTGCTCAAGCTCGTGGGCATCAACCCGGTGGTGGTGCATGGCGGTGGCCCGCAGATTGAAACGCTGTTGCAGCGCCTGGGCAAAAAAGGCGAGTTCATCCAGGGCATGCGCGTGACCGACGCCGAAACCATGGAAGTGGTCGAGTGGGTGTTGGGCGGCGAGGTGCAGCAAGACATCGTGGGCCTGATCAACGCCGCGGGTGGCAAGGCGGTGGGGTTGACCGGGCGCGACGGCGCCATGATTCGCGCCCAGAAGCTTCGCCTAGCCGATCAGCAAGACCCCAGCAGGGAGCACGACGTGGGCCAAGTGGGCGACATCGTCAGCATCGACCCGAGCGTGGTCAAGGCCTTGCAGGACGACCAGTTCATTCCCGTCGTCAGCCCGATTGGTTTTGGCGAGCACAACGAGAGCTACAACATCAACGCCGACGTGGTGGCGGCCAAGCTGGCCACCGTGCTGCAGGCTGAAAAGCTGCTCATGCTCACCAACATCCGCGGCGTGCTCGACAAAGAAGGCCAACTTTTCACCGAGTTGACGCCGCGCCGCATTGACGAGTTGTGCGAAGACGGCACCATCAGCGGCGGCATGATTCCCAAAATCGCTGGCGCGCTGGACGCGGCCAAGAGCGGTGTCAACGCGGTGCACATCATCGACGGTCGTGTGCCCCACGCGCTGCTGCTGGAAGTGTTGGGCAACGAACCTTTCGGCACCATGATCCGTTCACACTGAGGTCTTTTTCCGTGCGGCATGGGGTAGGCGGCGGGGCCGCAAACCCCTGTGCGAGAATCAAAATGTAAGCAGGGGAAGACAACCACCGGGCCGGGAACGCAGCCCGCTAGCCGAACACGAACGGACCGACTGCCCATGACACCCAACGGCCCAGAGCCCATGCCCACCGGGGCATCTGACGACACCCAACGCCACGAGACGGCTGAGCCAGCTGAAGGCGCGGCGGGGCGCAAACGCCCCAAGCCGGGTGAGCGCCGGGTGCAAATTTTGCAGGCCCTGGCCACCATGCTGGAGCAGCCGGGCGCCGAACGCATCACCACGGCGGCGCTGGCAGCGCGGCTCGGCGTGAGCGAGGCCGCCCTGTACCGCCATTTCGCCAGCAAAGCGCAAATGTTTGAAGGTTTGATCGAGTTCATCGAGCAATCGGTGTTCGGCCTGATCAACCAGCTGGGCGACCGCGAGCCCGATCCGCTGCTGCGCTCGCGCCGCCTGGTCACGCTGCTGCTGCAGTTTGGTGAAAAGAACCCTGGCATGGCGCGCGTCATGGTGGGCGACGCACTGGTGTTTGAAAACGAGCGCCTGCAGCAGCGCATGAACCTGTTTTTCGACAAGATTGAAGCCGCCCTTCGGCAGAACCTGCGCGAGGCGGCGGTGCTGGTGGGCACATCCACGCCGACCGTGGACGCGCAGGCAGACGCTTCGGTCATCACCGCGTTTTGCGCCGGCCGGCTGCAACGGTTTGCACGCAGCGGCTTCAAGCGTGTGCCCACCGAAAGCCTGGAACACAGCCTGTGTTTGCTGCTGCCGGCTGGCCGACTCTGAGCGTGAGCAGCCAGGGGCAAAGAGCAACGCATTGAACTACGGGTTAACCCTTGTCAGGCGGCTGTCCTGGCGGTTTTAGGGCTTGTGCTCTAAGCAATTCCCCATAAAAAAAGCCCTGCAATGCACCGCAGGGCTTTTTTTGCGGTAAAAATAGCACGACCGTTCGATTTATCGCGCGGTTTGCTTTTTTCGCCACCCAACGCGGCCCTGCCGCCCCCACCGCATGCGCGTCACTTCCATTGTTCGCCGTTCGCAAAGCGCCAGCGCCGCCAGCAAGCCGATGCAAAAAGGCCAGCAAACCAAGGCAGCGATTGTTGAGGCCGCCCTTGGCCTGGCCACGCAGATCGGCCTGGAAGGTTTGTCCATCGGTGCGCTGGCCGAGGTCATGCAGATGAGCAAGTCGGGCGTTTTTGCCCACTTCGGTTCGCGTGAAGAGTTGCAAATTTCGGTGGTGCGTGAGTACCACACGCGGTTTGAAGAAGAGGTGTTTTACCCCGCCATGGCTGCACCCCGCGGGTTGCCGCGCCTGCGGGCCATGTTTGACAACTGGATGAAGCGCACCTCGGTGGAAATCGACTCGGGTTGCATCTACATCAGTGGCGCGGTGGAGTTTGACGACCGCCCGGGCCCTGTGCGCGACGCGCTGGCCAGCTCGGTCAACACCTGGTTGTCGGCGATGCGCCGGGCGGTGGAACTCGCCGTGGCCGAGGGCCATCTGAACCCCGACACGGACGCCGACCAGATGGCTTTTGAAATCCATGCCCTCATTCTGGCGCTGCACTACGAAGCCCGCTTTTTGCGTAGCCCCGACTCGTTGCGCCGCGCCTTGAAAGCTTTTGAAGGCATCGTGGGGCGCTTCAGCTCACCCGTACCCGCCGCGGCCAGCCCCGCGCGCGTTTCTCGGGCGCGCAAACCCCGCGTTGCCTGACCCTTTTTCTCTCACAAACCCATTTCAGGAGTTTTTCATGCCCGTCTACAACCCGCCTTTGCGCGACATGCAGTTTGTGATGCACGAGGTGCTGCACGTCACCGACGAATTCAAGTCGATGCCCCAGCACGCCGACACCGATGTGGACACCATCAACGCGGTGCTGGAAGAGGCGGGCAAGTTCGCTTCCCAGGTCATTTTTCCGCTGAACATCAGCGGCGACACCGAGGGCTGCAAGCTCAACCGCGACACCCACGAAGTGACCACGCCCACCGGCTTCAAGGAAGCCTACAAAACCTACGTGGACGGCGGCTGGGCGGCCCTGAGCTGTGACCCGGCCTACGGCGGCCAGGGCTTGCCGCTGGTGGTGAACCAGTGCCTGTACGAAATGATGAACAGCGCCAACCAGGCCTGGACCATGTACCCTGGCCTCACGCACGGCGCCTATGCTTCGCTGCACACGCACGGCACCGACGAGCAGAAGGCCACCTACCTGCACAAAATGACCAGTGGCGAATGGACCGGCACCATGTGCCTGACCGAACCCCACTGCGGCACCGACCTGGGCCTGATGCGCACCAAGGCCGAGCCACAGGCCGACGGCACCTACAAGCTCACCGGCAACAAGATCTTCATCAGCGCCGGTGAACACGACATGGCCGACAACATCATCCACCTGGTGTTGGCCCGCCTGCCCGATGCGCCTCCCGGCATCAAGGGCGTGAGCCTGTTCATCGTGCCCAAGTTCCATGTGAACAAGGACGGCACGCTGGGCGAGCGCAACGGCATCTACTGCGGTGGCCTCGAACACAAAATGGGCATCCACGGCAATGCCACGGCGCAGATTGTGCTCGACGGCGCGGTGGGCACGCTGGTGGGCCAGCCCAATAAGGGCATGCAGGGCATGTTTGTCATGATGAACGCCGCCCGCCTGGGCGTGGGCAACCAGAGCCTGGGGCTGACCGAGGTGGCTTACCAGAACGCCCTGGCGTATGCCAAAGACCGCATCCAGATGCGCAGCCTGACCGGCCCCAAGGCCAAAGACAAACCAGCCGATCCGATCATTGTTCACCCCGATGTGCGCCGCATGCTGCTTACCGCCAAGGCCTACGCCGAAGGCGGCCGCGCGCTGGCCATTTACAGCTCGGTGCTGCTGGAAAAGTCGCACAACCACCCCGACGAAAAGGTGCGCAAAGAGAGCGACGAAATGCTGTCGCTGCTGACGCCCATCGTCAAAGCCTTCTTGACCGACAACGGCTACAACGCCGCCACCCAGTGCCAGCAGGTGTTTGGTGGCCACGGCTACATCAAGGAATGGGGCATGGAGCAGCATGTGCGCGACGCCCGCATCAACATGATTTATGAGGGTACCAACACCATCCAGAGCCTGGACTTGCTGGGCCGCAAGGTGCTGGGCAACAACGGCGCCACGCTGAAGAAGTTTGGCAAGCTGGTGGGCGCGCTGGTGCAAGAAGAGGGCGTGAACGAGAAGATGGCCGAGTTCATCAACCCCATCGCGGTGCTGGGTGAGCAGATCACCAAGTTCACCATGGAGCTGGGCTTCAAGGGCATGCAAAACGCCGACGAAGTGGGCGCCGCTGCGGTGGACTACCTGCGCGTGGCCGGCCACCTGGTGTTTGGCTATTTCTGGGCCCGCATGGCGCAGGTGGCCTTGCGCGAAATTGCCGCCGGCAACACCGACCCGTTCTATGTGGCCAAGCTGCAGACCGCGCGGTTCTACTTTGCCAAGCTGTTCCCCGAAACCGCGACGCTGATGCGCACGGCGCGCACCGGCAGCAAGGTGCTGATGGACACCGACGCGGCCTTGGCTTGAGCCGGTTGATCCCTTCCTCACGTCCCATCTTCAGAGGTGTTCACATGATCAAGACTTCCCTGGTTACCGTTGTTCTGGCGGTTTTTGCGACCGGCGCCTGGGCCCAGAGCACCCCCGTGGGCGTCTGGCATTCGATCGACGACAAGACCAAGGAGATCAAGTCCGAGATCGTCATTGCCGACAACGGTGGTGTGCTCTCTGGCAGGGTGGCCAAGCTCTTGCGCAAGGACGCCAAGCAGGACGCGGTGTGCGATCTGTGCACCGACGACCGCAAGGGCAAACCGGTGCTGGGCATGGAAATCATCCGCGATGCCAAGAAAACCGAAGGCAAGGACGTATGGGAGGGCGGCAAAATTTTGGACCCCGAAAACGGCAAGGCTTACACCCTGCGCCTGACACCGATTGAAGCCGGGAAAAAACTGGAAGTGCGCGGTTCGGTGTTCGGCATTGGGCGCACGCAAACCTGGGTTCGGGTGACCAACTGAAGTACCTCCTCCGCGCCCGGCGCGACCCCTTCAAGGGGGCGGCACCAGCAGCCGACCAAGCCGGTTCTGCGGTGCCTCTCGACCGAATCCCCCTCCAGTGCTGCCCATTGAGCAGCGCCCAAAGGAAACCAACTGATGAACCGATTTCAAGTAAAAAAAGTCGCCGTGCTCGGCGCCGGCGTGATGGGCGCGCAGATCGCTGCGCACCTGGTCAACGTCAAAGTGCCGGTGGTGCTGTTCGACCTGCCGGCCAAGGAAGGCCACAAAAACGGCATCGTGACCCGCGCCATCGACAACCTGAAAAAGCTCAAGCCCTCGCCGCTGGGCGTGGCGAGCGACGCCGAGCTGATTGGCCAGGCCAATTACGAAGAGCACATGGAGCAGCTGCGCGACTGCGACCTGATCATCGAAGCGATTGCCGAGCGCATGGACTGGAAGCTCGACCTGTACACCAAGATCGCGCCTTTCCTGGCACCGCACGCGATCGTGGCGAGCAACACCTCGGGCCTGTCGATCACGAAGCTGAGCGAAGCGCTGCCCGAGAGCATCAAACCGCATTTTTGTGGCATCCACTTCTTCAACCCGCCGCGCTACATGACGCTGGTGGAGCTGATCGCCACTCCCACCACCGAGCCGCAGGTGCTGGACGACCTGGAAGCCTTTGTCACCAGTGGGCTGGGCAAGGGCGTGGTGCGGGGCAAAGACACGCCCAACTTCATCGCCAACCGCATCGGCATTGCCGGCATGCTGGCCACGATGAAAGAGGTGGACAACTTTGGCCTGACCTTTGACGTGGTGGACGACCTGACCGGCAAGCGCCTGGGCCGCGCCAGCAGCGGCACCTTCCGCACCGCCGACGTGGTAGGGCTGGACACCATGGCCCATGTGGTCAAGACGTTGCAGGACAACCTGTCTCTGGAGACCGACCCGTTTTACGAGAGCTTCGGCACACCGCCGGTGCTCAAGGCGCTCATTGACGCTGGCCACCTGGGCCAGAAGGCCAAGGCCGGCTTCTTCAAAAAGGTGGGCCGCGACATCTTGCGCTACGAGCTGGAGAGCGGCGAATACGTGCCCGCGGGTGCCAAGGCCGACGAGGTGTATGGCCGCATGCTCAAGCGCCCGGCCGCCGAGCGCCTGAAGTTGCTGCGCAACGCCGAAGGACCGCAAGGCCAGTTTCTGTGGGCGATTCTGCGCAACAGCTTTCATTACGCCGCCGTGCATCTGGCCAGCATTGCCGACACCGCCCGCGACGTGGACCAGGCCATGCGCTGGGGCTTTGGCATGAAGCAGGGTCCGTTTGAGCTGTGGCAAGAAGCAGGCTGGCTGGACGTGGCAAAGATGGTGCAAGAGGACATTGACGCAGGCAAAGCCCTGAGCCGCGCACCCCTGCCGGACTGGGTGTTCAAAGGCCCTGTGGCCGAAGCCGGCGGCGTGCACACGGCGCAGGGTTCGTGGAACCCTAGCAAGGGCGTGTTTGAAGCGCGCCGCAGCCTGCCGGTCTACGCACGCCAGCACTTCCCCGAGCTGTTGCTCGGCGAAGCGGGTGCAAAGTTTGAAACCGCGGGCACCACCATCGAAGAAAACGACGGCCTACGTGTGTGGACGCTGGACGGCGAGTTGCTGATCGCCAGCATCAAAACCAAAATGCACGCCATCAGCCCCGACGTGTGCGAAGGCTTGATGGCGGCGGTGGACCTGGCCGAGAAGGAATACCAGGGCCTGGTGGTGTGGTCGGGCGACGAGCCCTTCAGCGCCGGTGCCGACCTGCAGGCCATGCTGCCCGCCTTCATGGCCGTGGGTGTGAGCGCCATTGAAGATGCCGAGGGCTTCATGCAGCAAACCATGCTGCGCCTGCGCTATGCCAACGTGCCGGTGGTGAGCGCCGTGCGCGGCCTGGCGCTGGGCGGTGGCTGCGAACTGGCCGTGCACAGCGCGCGCCGCGTGGTGCACATGGAAAGCTACATCGGACTGGTGGAAGTGGGCGTGGGCCTGGTCCCCGGCGCCGGTGGCCTGACCTACATCGCCCGCCGCGCCGCGGAAAACGCCGAAACCTCCACCGCCAAAGACCTGCTGCCCTTCCTGACCGAAGGCTTCACCGCAGCGGCCATGGCCAAGGTGGGTACGAGCGCGCTGGAATCGCGTCAGCTGGGTTATGTGCTGCATTCCGATGTGATCGTTCCCCACAAAGACGAGCTGCTGTTTGTGGCCCTGAACGAAGCCAAGGCCCTGTTTGTCGGCGGCTACCGTGCACCGCACAAGCGCCTGTTGCCGGTGGCGGGCCGCTCGGGCAAGGCCACCATTCTGGGCAGCCTGGTCAATATGCGCGACGGCGGTTTCATCAGCCAGCACGACTTCCACATCGCGTCGCTGATTGCGCACGTGGTGACCGGTGGCGACGTGGACCCCGGCACGCTGGTGAGCGAAGACTATTTGATGACCCTGGAGCGCCAGGCGTTTTGTTCGCTGATCGTGCATCCGAAGACGCAGGAGCGGATTCTGGGGATGCTGAACACCGGGCGGCCTGTGCGGAACTGACGCAATGCAGTCGACCGAGGCCGCAGTGACTTACCCCCTCTCCCGCGTGCGGGAGAGGGTTGGGGTGAGGGCGGACGCCAAGGTGAAAGCACGTGGGTTGCGCGGGCAGATGACCGATGCCGAGCTCCTGCTGTGGCAGCATCTTCGTGGCCGCCGTTTCCAGGATTTCAAGTTTCGCCGGCAGCGCCCGCTCGGCCCTTACATCCTCGACTTCGTTTGTCTGGAAGCAGGCCTGGTGATCGAAGTCGATGGTGGCCAGCACAGCGAGCAGCAGGCATATGACCAAGCGCGAACCACGTTGATTGAAGCCCAGGGCCTGACCGTGGTCCGGTTCTGGAACCATGAAGTGATGAATGAAACACCTGCCGTGCTGGAAAGAATCTGGCACCTGTTGCAGGCCCTCACCCCAACCCTCTCCCGCATGCGGGAGAGGGCGTAAAAACGAATACCGAAGGCACCTCCCATGAAACAGATTCAAGACGCCTACATCGTCGCCGCCACCCGCACCCCCATTGGCCGCTCGCACAAGGGTTCGTTCAAGCACCTGCGCCCCGACGACCTGCTGGCCATTGCGCTGCGCTCGGCGCTGGTCCAGGCCCCGGGTCTTGACCCGAAGGCCATTGAAGACATCATTTGTGGCTGCGCCATTCCCGAAGCGCAGCAAGGCCTGAACGTGGCGCGCATTAGCGCCATCCTGGCGGGCCTGCCCAACACGGTGGGCGGTATCACCGTGAACCGGTTTTGTGCGTCGGGCCTGTCGGCTGTGCAGATGGCGGCCGACCGCATCCGGGTCGGCGAGGCCGAGGTGATGATTGCCGCCGGTGTGGAAAGCATGAGCATGGTGCCCATGATGGGCAATTCGCCCAGCTTGTCGCCCGCCATTTTCAGCAACACCGACGACGTCGAAAAATACGGCATTGCCTACGGTATGGGCCTCACGGCCGAGAAGGTGGCGCAGCAATGGAAGGTGTCGCGCGACGCGCAAGACGCTTTTGCCGTGCAGTCGCACGCGCGCGCCGTGGCGGCCATGAAGGCGGGCGAGTTCACCGACGAAATGACGCCGGTGGAAGTGACCGAGCGCCAGGTGAACCTGGAGACCGCCGAGGTGACCACCACCACCCGCACCGTGAGCCTCGACGAAGGCGCGCGCCCCGACACCACGGCCGAGAGCCTGGCGCGCCTGCGCACGGTGTTTGCGGCCCGCGGCTCGGTCACCGCCGGCAACAGCTCGCAAACCAGCGACGGTGCGGGTGCGCTGATCCTCGCCAGCGAGTCGGCCATCAAGCGCTACAACCTCACGCCGTTGGCGCGTTTCGTGAGCTACGCCAGCCGCGGTGTGCCGCCGCACATCATGGGTATTGGTCCGGTGGAAGCCATTCCGGCCGCGCTGAAATACGCCGGCCTGCACCAGAACGACATCGACTGGTTTGAACTGAACGAAGCCTTTGCCGCGCAGTCGCTGGCGGTCATGAACACGCTGGGCCTGGACCCAGCCAAGGTCAACCCCATGGGCGGCGCGATTGCGTTGGGCCACCCGCTGGGCGCCACCGGTGCCATCCGTGCGGCCACCGTGGTGCACGCGCTGCGCCGGCACAACAAGAAGTACGGCATGGTGACGATGTGCGTGGGCATGGGGCAGGGCGCTGCGGGTATTTTTGAGCGGGTGTGAACACCCGCCCCCCCGCGCCGCTTCGCGTCACCCCCCCCCAAGGGGGGCGGCACTGGCGGCCCGGCAAAGCCGGTTCCGCGGTGCCCTTGCCGAATGCACATCGTCTCGGAGACGACTCAGGATCGGCGCCGTCTTCTGCAAACTGGGGCCCATGAACCCACACATCTTTGACCAGGCCATCGCGCTCACCGCCACCGGTGATGGCCAGTACACCGGTGCTACGTCACCCGCCTACGCCAACATGGTGGGGCCATTTGGCGGTATCACGGCGGCCACGGTGCTGAACGCGGTGATGCAGCATCCCGCCTTGCTCGGCGAGCCGCTGTCGCTCACCGTGAACTTTTGCGCCGCCCTGGCCGACGGCCCTTTCACGGTGTCTGCGCAGCCGGTGCGCACCAACCGCTCGACCCAGCACTGGGTCATGGCGATCACGCAGATCGCCGCTTCGGGCGAGGCTGAGACGGTGGTCACTGCGTCGGCCGTGACCGCCGCGCGCCGTGAAACCTGGAGTGTGGACGACGAGCCCATGCCGGCTGTTCCGACCCCGGCCGAGGTGCCGCCGTACACCGTGCCGTCACCGGTCGAGTGGATCAGGCGCTACGAGATGCGCCCTATCGAAGGCGCGATCCCGAACAGCTGGGACGGTACGGGCAGCGACAGCCTCTCGCGGCTGTGGATGCGTGAGCACCAGCCACGTTCGCTGGACCTCTGCGGCCTCGCTGCATTGGCCGATGTGTTTTTTCCGCGCATCTGGCTGCGCCGCGCCACACACGTCCCTGCGGGCACGGTGTCGATGACGGTGTATTTCCACGCGGGCTCCGCGCTGCTGGCCGAGGTGGGCCACGGCTGGGTGCTCGGCCAGGCGAGGGCGCAGGCCTTTCGTAACGGTTTTTTTGACCAGACCGCCCAGCTCTGGACCGAAGCCGGCCACCTGCTGGCCACCAGCCATCAGGTGGTGTACTACAAAAACTGAAGCTGGCTCACGGCCGGCCCAGGAACAGGTACAGCCCGGTGTAGCCGCGGGGTGCGCTCACCACGCTCAGGTACAGCGGCCCAATGCCGGTATCGGCGCCTACAAACAGACTGCTGCCCGCCCGCAAACCATCAAAGCTGATGTCGCGGCTTTGCGCCCAGGCGTTGCCCGCTTCCAGCGAGCCACCCGCAAACAGGGCTCTTGCCACCCCGATGCGCACCGGCAGGCGCTGGTAGTAGGTGAGGCGCCCAAACAGCAGGTAATTGCCCGCCACCTGGCCCACCCGGTAGCCCGACAGTTGCTGGAAGCCGCCGAGCGAATACTCGTCAAGTGCCCCGGGCGGGATCTGGCTGGCGCGTGCGAAACGCGCCCCCAGGTTGAAGGTGTGCACGCCCCAGGTCTTGACCCCGGTGGCGGTGCCTTCCATGCGGGTGAAACTGGTGCTGCTGTTGCCCTCGAAGCTGCGCCGGCCCGCCACCACCTCGCCTTTCAAGCGGTAGCCGTCCGACGGAAAGTTGGCGAAGTCGAGCTGGTCTGAAATGACGGCTGCGCGCAGGCCCACTTCGCGCCACCCCAGCGATTGCACCACCTCCTTCGGTACCAGTCCGGCCACCAGCTCGGGCGTGGTGCGCCGCTGCGAGGCCACCACGCCCACACGCATGTCACCCAGATTGCCGAGCAAACCCATGGGCCAGCCCACGTCAGCACCGACCTGAATGCCCTGGCGCTGCACGAGTGCAAGCGCATCGCCGTTGGCGCCGAACAGCTCCACCTTGCGCAGGCTCGCGTCCACATACGCCGCCGCAAAGCGCTCGCTGGCGTTGTCCAGCGGCTGGTAGATTTCAGAATACAGACCCAGGGTTTCGCCCAGCTGCACGCGGTTGCGCCATTCGGCGCCGTGCTCGTTGAGCCAGTGGCGGTTGTGGCTGATGCGCAGGTTGAAAGCGCCTTGGCCCTGGAAATCGGTGCGCAGGTCCAGGCCCACGCGCAGGTAGTTGGGGCCCCAGTCGTTGGGGCGCAGGCGAATCGTCAGGTCCTCTTCACCGCTGTTTTCACGCCGGCTCAGGCGGTAGTCCACCCGTTCGTAGTCACCGGTAGCGGCCAGTTTTTGCAGGTCGCCTTCAATCAGCGGCACGTCCACACGCAAGCCTGCCGCGGTGTCCAGGGTCACGGCCAGGCGCTGGGCGCGCTCTTCGCTCACGCCCTCAAAGCGCACGCTGGCAATGCGCCCAATGCGCTGGGTATTGGCCGCCAGCTGTGTGCGGCGCGCGTTGGCCCATTGCTGGTAACGGGTTGGCTCGGCCGCAAAGCGCACCAGGGCTTCGCTGATGCTCTGGGCGTAATCGTTGCCAATTTTGACCAGCTCGGCCGCCCGGTTGAAGTCGGCCGACGTGAGCTGACCCAGCGGCGGCAACAGCAGCAAGTCTTCTGTGGTCAGCGTGGCGATGCTGGCCTGCACGTTTTGTTCGGTCAGGATGTTGACCATCTGCGCCGTGATACCCAGCACGCTGCCCAGCGTTTCGCGCCCA
The DNA here is from genome assembly GCF_055702805.1 of Hydrogenophaga sp. LT287. Classification (NCBI taxonomy): domain Bacteria; kingdom Pseudomonadati; phylum Pseudomonadota; class Betaproteobacteria; order Burkholderiales; family Comamonadaceae; genus Hydrogenophaga; species Hydrogenophaga sp. LT287. The sequence goes on from NZ_JBVPZC010000012.1 coordinate 81,797, forward strand.
GCCAGTGGGGTACCGATGTTGACCGCAATCACCACATCTGCCCCCATGCGCCGGGCCACGTTCACCGGCAGGTTGTTCACCAGCCCGCCGTCACCCAGCAGGCGGCCGTCCACTTCCAGCGGGGCAAACACGCCCGGCACCGACATGCTGGCGCGCAACGCAGCCGCCAGGTCGCCGTGTTCCATCACCACGGGTTGGCCGGTTTCCATGTCGGTGGCCACCGCGCGAAAGGGGGTGGGCAGGCCGTCAAACGTGGCCAGGTGGCGGGTTGACAGGGTGTAGCGACGCAGCAGCATTTCCAGCGAGCGGGTCGACACGGCGCCACTGGGCAGGCGAAACTCGCCGTCGCGAAAACCCAGCTGCAACACCGGCGAGAGCTCGAAGTCTTCTTCCTTGCGGCGCTGCGACAGCAGCTGGCGTGGCTCGCGGCGGTCAAACAGGTCGCCCCATTCCACCGCCAATATCTCGCGCTCCAGTTCTTCGGCGCTCATGCCGCTGGCATACAGGCCGCCAATGATTGCGCCCATGGACGTGCCCACGATCAGGTCCACCGGCACCTGCGCGGCCTCCAGCGCCTTGAGCACGCCCACATGCGCAAACCCGCGCGCACCGCCGCCCGAAAGCACCAGGCCCACCACCGGGCGGGCGGCGGTGTCTGTGCGCGGCGCAGGCTCGGCGGCCCAGAGCGGTGCGGCCAGCGCCAACGTGGCGCCGGCCAAGCCCAAGAGCAGCAGGCGGTGCAGCAAACGAAGGGAGGCGGAAGCGGTAGGCATGGGTGGGGCGCTCGGGGTGAGCGAGGTCAAAAAATGGGTGCCACGGGCAAGCCCGTTTGCGGCAGCCCAAAGTGTAGGGTGCGTGTCCCGTATTGGGCAGCTGAACCCAGACGGCGCGCACCTTTCGTGTTAATTTGCAAAGCTTGCGCAAAACCGCCACGGCGTTGTTGTCTGGTCCAGGACTTTGCGCAATGCCTGATTGGGTAACTTCCAGCTCCCGACGGTCAGCCTTCAAACCCCTGAACAGGGTTGGCGCAGGCCGTCTCCATCCAGCGACACTTCACTGACCATGAGCGATATCCTCGTCCACACCGAAGCCGGCGTTTGCACCCTCACGTTCAACCGCCCCGACAAGAAAAACTCCATCACCGCCGCCATGTACGGCGCCCTGGCCGACGCGCTGCAGGCCGCAGAAGCCGATGCCAGCGTGCGCTGCGTGGTGTTTCAGGGTGTCGAGACGGTGTTCACTGCCGGCAACGACATTGGCGATTTTCTGAACAACCCGCCCGCCACGCACGACTCGCCGGTGTTCCGCTTCCTGCGCGGAATGGCGCAGTTCCCCAAGCCCGTCATTGCCGCGGTGTGTGGCCCGGCGGTGGGCATTGGCACCACGCTGCTGTTCCATTGCGACCTGGTCTACGCCGGCGACAACGCCGCTTTTTCCATGCCCTTCGTCAACCTGGGTCTGTGCCCGGAAGCCGCTTCAAGCTTGCTGGTGCCCCAGATGCTGGGCTACCACCGCGCGGCAGAAGCGTTGCTGCTGGGCGAGCCTTTCATGGCCGAGGCGGCACTGGAAGTGGGCTTGGTCAACCGTGTGCTGCCCCCCACCGAAACGGCGGGCTATGCGCAGAGCGTGGCGCGCAAGCTGGCGGCCAAGCCCATCAGCTCGCTCATCGAGACCAAGCGCCTGATGAAAAAAGGCCAGTCACAGCAAGTGATGGCGACCATGGCCGAGGAAGGCCAGAGCTTTGGCCGCATGCTCAGCGAGCCGGCTGCGCGCGAGGCCTTCACCGCGTTCATGGAGCGCCGCAAGCCCGACTTTTCTCAGCTCTGAGCGTTCAACGTGGCGCCGCCGAAGGGCGGTGGGCTGTCAGGTTTTTGGGACCCGCGTAAGCTCGCGGGTGATGCAGCGCACGTGTAGCCGCTGCACTCTTTTTATCAGGACGATCACCATGGACGACGACCGTTGCTGCGGCACAGGCACTTGCATCATCAACGACGAAGGCCTCTGCTGGTGCGGCCAGCAGTGGAACGGCGAGCGAATGTGCTTTCCCGAAAAGACGCCCTCAGCGCCCGCCACTGAAACCACCACAGACGCAACGGACGGCGGCGGCGATTGACGCCTTAGCCGGGAAAACGCTGCGGCGTATCGCCGGGCTGCCACACCGGGTATTTCTGCATACAGGTGGCAAACAAGGCGCTGGTTTGCCAGCCTGTCAGCCAGCGCTGGCTGGCGGGCCAGGACGATGCGGTCCACCACGCGGCGTCCACTGCGGCAAACTGCCGCACAAACGGGAACACCGCCGCATCGGCCCAGCAAGGGCCATCACCACCCAGGTGCCCACTGGCCAGCAGGGCGGCTTCCAGTGGTTCGATCAGGCAACGTATCGCTTCGTTACGGTAGGCCGCCTGTGCGCGATCGGGGTGGCGCTCGGGGTATTTGTAGCGGTCCAGCCAGTGTTTGAAGTCGCTGTCGGTGGTGCTCACCAGCTGGCGTGCCAGCGCTCCGTCGCCCCGCTGCAGCCAGCTGGCGTCGCTGGCCTGCGCCAGTGCCCAGTGCATGATGTCCAGGCTCTGCGTCAACACCCCCGCGGTTTCGGTCACCAACACCGGCACGGTGGCCTGGGGCGACACCACCAGCAGCTCCGTCGGCTTGCGTTTCAGGTCCACCTCGCGCAGTTCCACGGGCACCCCGGCCTGGCACAGCGCCAGTCGCGCCCGGATGGCGTAGGGGCAGCGGCGAAACGAATACAGAACGGGCAATGCGGGCGCCACAAGCCTGGCCCCGCTGTCAGGCCGCGCCCACCAGCGCGCTGTAGGCCTGGCGTGTTTGGGGCAACACCGCGCTCAGCACCTGTTCGTGCGACGTTTTCTGTCGAGCCAGCATGCGTGCCGACGCGACCGCTTTGGAGCGGCAATACCAGTGGCAGGTGTGCTGGAACAAAAACAGCTCGGCCGACAGCGTGAACGCCTGTTCTTTGCGAGTCAGGCCAGCTGTATTTTGCAAAGCGCTGGCGAAACCCTTGGCGTGAATGGCCATGAGCTGGCGCAGGTCGAAGGTGGCTGCGGGCAGCCAGCGGCTGGCCAGGGGCACCGCCATTGGCCAGCGCAGCACGCGGGCCTGTTCTTCACCCATGTGGGCCATGTCGGCGGCCAGGCGGCCCATCTGGTCGGCCACCGACTGCTCGGTGCTCACCAGCATGCGCCAGATCGGTTCGCTGCGCTGGGGGTCGCTTTCGCCCAGCGCCCGCAGGTAGCCTTCGGTCAGGTTTTCCATCAGCTTTTCCAGCTGGTACTTGCGCAGATAGCCGCTGAGCAAGCCAATACGCTGGCGCTGCTCCATGTTTTTCATGACGAAGGCGCCCACGCCCAAGGCCAGGATGATGAGGTAAGTGTCCATGCACCTATTGTCGGGCCCCGCGCAGGGCGCCACGCGTCCCTTGCTGCCGCTTTCAGCCCCTCAATGGCTGCGCAGCAGGTGGTCGCGCAGGCTGAGCAGCAGTTTTTTGCCGGTGGCGTCGCCGCTTTCAGCAAAAAGCTCCTGGGCGGTCAGCAGCGCATAGCCCTCCGTGGCCGCCAGTGCCAGTGCGTGGTCGCTCACAAAAGCCATGGACCAGTCGGAAAAACTGCGGGCTTTCAGCGGGGCGTCCCAGATCTTGTCCACCGTCAGGTGCCGGCTGTCCCTGGTGATCGTTTCGTACAGGTTTGTGATGACCGCCCGTTCGCCTTCAATCAACTGGAGGAATTTGCCAGCGTGGTAGACCAGCATGCCCGTGATGCCGAGGGCTGTATTGTCCCTGCGGCACTGGACCAGCAACGCGTGCAGCTCGTGCGGCTTCAGTGGCTTGCTCGCGATGCTGGCGTAAACAATTTCGTGCAGGGCCATGGTGAGCGGCTTATTTTTGGGTGAATGGTGGTGTGCGTGACGCCATCAATATACGCCTTAAGCAGTAAGAGATGCGTCGCACCCCCCCGTCCGTGCCTATCGATGTGTGCCCGCAACGCTTGCGCTGGCCAGACCACTGCGCTCCAACATGCAAAAAGCCCCGGCGCTGGCGCGCAGGGGCTTGAGGAACCGGCTTTGCCTGGCGTTGTGGCCAGGCGCGCAGCGGGTTTACTGCATTTGCTGAATGCCAGCGAGCAACCAGCCACCCGAGCCCTGGCGGGGCTTGCTCAGGTGCCAGATTTCGTCAAACGTTTCGGTGGCCGCGCTGTCGCCTTCACGGGTTTCGCCAGTGAAGCGCACGCTCACCACGTAGCCGTCGGCGTTTTCTTCCACGTCGATCACGTCACCGTCGATGCGCACCACGTCGGTGTGCTGCTCAGCGGCACCGCGGTCGGCCAGGTCCATTTTCAGTTCGGCAAACATTTCTGGCGTAGTGAACTGGCGCAGGTCGTCCAGGTTGCCGGCGTCGTTGGCGGCTTGCAGTCGGATGAAGTTGACCTTGGCGTTGCGCACGAAACTGGCCACATCAAAGTCGGCCGGGATGCGGTTGCCGGAAGCAGCGTTGGCACCAATGCCAGCGCCGATCATGGAGCCGCCCGAAGCCGTGCCCGTGTAGGCCGCAGCCGGCATGGCCGCTTTGAAGGCGGGCGTTTGCTGCGAGCCACCTGCTGCGCCAGCGCCGGCGTAGGCCATGCCACCACTGGAGCCAGCCTGGGCGGCGGCGCGCTTGCGCATCACCATGCCCACCACCGCCAGCACGGCCATGATCATCAGGCCGATCATGAGCATGTTGGCCAGACCTTCACCAAAGCCCAGGTGCGAGGCCAGTGCCATCAAACCAATGCCCGCCGCCAGGCCGGCGATGGGACCCATCCATTTGCTGCGGCTGGAAGCGGCAGCGGCGGCGGCCGGTGCTGCAGCCGCAGCGCCAGGAGCGGCCGATGGCGTTTGCGCAGGGGTTGCTGTGGGCGCTTTGGCCGGGGTGGCGTCGCGCTGCATGCCCAGCGACTTGCCGCCGCCCATGCGGCGAGCCGCCTCGGCATCCATGGCCACGGTGGACAGGCCCAAGGCAAACACCATGGCCAGCAGCGAAAGGGACTTCTTCATCAAGGTCTCCGGTAAAAAGGGAATAAAACGGATTGAAGGTTAAGGCACACGCGCCGCTTTAAAAAGCAGACAAATATGGATGATTTATTCGTTAAAACGGGACATTTCTGTTGAGAATTCCAGGGTAAACCCGATGGGTGCGAGCGCTGCATGGTGGGCGGTGGGCCGGCTCAGACCTGGCGCCAGGTCCGTCGCAGGCCCACAGCCTGCTTACCCGGCGGTCTGGACGTGCAGCCGGCTGCGCGCCTTCAGGGCTTGCTGCACGGCGCGCCGCAAGGCGCTGTAGCGGCCCAGCAGGGTTTCCATGTCGGCCAGCGGCAGCATGCCTGAGGCTGCCGCAGCCAGCACGGCGGCTTTCAGCGCCTGGTAGCGCGCTTCCATGGCCTGAGGGTCCAGCGCCGTGCCGGCTGGCGCCGGTTCGTCGTGGGCGCTCAGCAGTGCCTGCGTGGCCGCCACAAAGGCCTGGTGGTGCTCCATCAGCGCGGCGTCAGCGGCCGAAGGCAGTTGCAGCGGGGCCGCGGCCAGCGCCTGGCTTGCGCAGGTTGCGTAGTAGCGCTGTATGCGCAGCAGCTCAGCCAACCGTTCGCTGCCCCGGGCGGTCAGGGCCGAGCGGCTCATGCGCTCAACAAATGCCTCCACGGCGGCGTCGAGCTGGGTCATGACGGTCTGGTCGCTCACCAGCGCGGTGGGTGCGGCGCCACCCAAGGCGGCACGCGCCATGCGCACGCACAGCTGCCCGAAGCGGGTCACCTCGCGCTCCAGCGCGTCCAGCGCCAGCGTGGGCACGGCCAACACGTTGTCGTCCAGAAAGCGGGGCTGGGCTTCGTCTTCTTCGCGTGCGCGAAAGCGCTGCAGCAGCCAGCGGGTGAGGCGGTCGGCCAGCGGCCACATGAGCAACACGCCGAGCACGTTGAAGGTGGTGTGAAACAGCGCCAGCTTGGTGGCGGGGTCGGGCGGCAGCTCCAGCGCTTCGCGTGCGGTGGTCAAGGCGGCAATGAGCCAGGGCAACAGCAGCAGCGCCACCGTGCCGGTGAGCAGGTTGAAGATCACATGGGCGGCGGCGGTGCGCCGGGCGTTGGGCGTGGCGCCAATGCCCGCCAGAGCGGTGGTCACCGCGCTGCCGATGTTGGCGCCGATCACCACCGCTGCAGCGCCTTGCGGGCCAATGAGCCCGCTCTGGGCGGCCGCCAGGGTGATGGTCATGGCCGCGCTGGACGACTGCATCAGCACCGTCATCAGCAGGCCAATGCCCAGCTGGGTCAGCACCGAAAGCGCGTCGGTGCCCTGCGGCAGGCTGATCTGGTCGCCCAGGCCCACAAAAGCCTGTTGCAGCAGGCCAATGCCCATGAACAGCAGGCCAAAGCCGGCCAGCGCCGTGCCCAGCGCGCCGCGCCGCTGGTGTTCACCGGCCAGGCGCATCACCGCGCCGAGTCCCACCAGCGGCAGCGCCAGCGCCTCCACGCTGAACTTCAGGCCCACCAGCGCCACGATCCAGCTGGTCATGGTGGTGCCCACGTTGGCGCCAAACACCACCCACACCGCGGGCGCCAGCCCCAACAGGCCGGCGTTGACAAAACCGATGGCGGCCACGCCCACCGCGGTGGACGACTGCACCATGGCTGTGACCAGTGCGCCCGACCCCAGCGCGTGCCAGCGGGTGCGTGTGGCCTTGGTCAAAATGTTGTGCAGGGCCGGGCCGGCCGCCAGCTTGAGGCCGTCGGTCATCATGGCCATGCCCAGCAGGAACAGGCCCAAGCCGCCCACCAGCAGGCTGATCGAATGCCATAGGCTGTCCATTAAAAAACCACCTCGGCCACCAGGGCAATGGCGCCAATGCACACCACGTTGAGCACCAGGCCGCAGCGCATCATGGTGGCCTGCGGCACCAGGTTGGTGGCAAACACAATGGCGTTGGGGGGCGTGGCCACGGGCAGCATGAACGCGCACGACGCCGCCACCGCGATGGCAGCCGCCAGCAGCGGCCCCGACAAGCCCAGCGCCGGCCCCACCCCCAGAAAAATCGGGATTAACAGCGCGGCGCTGGCGGTGTTGCTCACGAGCTCAGTGAGAAACACCACAAAGGCCACCACGCCCAGCAGCAGCCACAGCGCAGGCGCCCCTTGCACGGCACCCACCAGTGCGTCAGCCATGAAGGCGCTGGCGCCGCTCACCTGCATCACCTGGCTCAGCGCCAGCCCACCGCCAAACAGCAGCAGCACGCCCCAGTGCGTCTGGCCTTCGATGGTGTCCCAGTCCAGGGTGCGGCTCGCCACCAGGGCCACCAGGGCCGCGATGGCGATCCAGCTGTCCAGGTCGGCGGTGATGCCCAGCGCCTGGCCCAGCGGTGCGGAGCCGACCCAGCCCGCGGCCGTCAGACCAAAGATGGCCAGCGTGGTGCGCCGGGCGCTGGTCCATTCAAAGGCCTGCGGCTCCAGCACCATGCGTCCGCCCAGGCGCGGGCGCAGCATCAGGTAGAGCACCCCCACCATCAGGGGCATCAGCAGCGCCACCATGGGCAGGCCCAGGCGCAGCCAGTCGGCAAAGCCAATGCCCGCCTGCGCCGCCGCAATGGCGTTGGGCGGGCTGCCCACCAGCGTGCCAATGCCGCCAATGCTGGCGCTGTAGGCCACGCCCAGCAGCACAAACATGCGCTCTCGCGGACCGATGCCGTCAGGCGTGTCGGCTTCGTGTTCATCGCCGTCGCGCAGCAGTCCCAGGGCCATGGGCAGCACCATGGCGGCGGTGGCGGTGTTGCTGATCCACATGGAAAGCAGCGCGGTCAGGCCAAACAGCAGCGCCACGGCTCGGGCGCGGTGCCCGGCCGCCAGGCGCAGCACGGCGTGGGCCAGGGCGCGGTCTAGCCCTTGCTGTTGCAAGGCCGCAGCCAGCGCAAAGCCGCCCAGAAACAGAAAAATGATGGGGTGCGCAAACGACGCCAGGGCCTCGCGCATGCCCATGAGCCCGGCCGCCACGGCCAGCAGCGGCACCAGCAGCGCGGTCACGCTCAGGTGCAGCGCCTGGGTCATCCACAGCGCACCGATGAGTGTGAAAAGAGCCAAGCCCGCGCGCAGCGCGCTGGGCGCCTCGACCGCCTGGTGCACCACGGCGGCCAGCGCCACGCAGGCCAGTGCGCGCAGCAGGGGGCCGGGTGTGCTCAGCGGCATGTGCAGGCCTCCACCGAGCCGAGCGCAAAACCGTTCAACCAAGGACGCGCGCCAAAGCCGGGGGCACGCAACGCGCGGTGGGAGCGCTTCATGTTGCTGTAGACACCAACACGTCGGCGCTGCCCTCGGCCAGCATGTGTTTGGTCACGCTGCCCAGCAGCAAGTCTTCGGCTGCCGACTGACCGTGTTTGCCCAGCACCACCAGGTCGCAGTCGAGTGCCAGCTCTTGCTGGGTCATGCGCAGGGACGGGTCGCCTTCCACAATGCAAGGCTCCCAATGGCCGGCCTTGAGCCCCGCACTGGCGGCGAGTGCATGCACCTGCTGCACGGCGTGGGTGCGGGCTTGCTGGCGGTAGTGCTCAATGGTGGTGGCGTCCACGCCGGCAAAGTGCAGTTTCTCTTCAAAGGGCACCTGAAAGGCGTTGAACAACACCAGGTGAGCATGCGGCGCCACACTGCGCGCCACCGCCAGCGCCTGCAACGACCAGGGCGAAAAGTCCAGCGCCACCATCACTCGGCGGTAAGCCGCGTGGGGCGTCTGGCGCACCACCAGCACCGGGCGCGTGGTGCGGCGCAGCAAGCGTTCGGACGTGGTGCCCAGCACCTGGCGGCGCAAAAAACCCTCGCCACGCGCGCCCAGCACCAGCAGTGCGGCGTTCAGTGCCTCGGCTTTCTGGCCAATTTCGTCCAGCACCGACCCGCTGGCCAGCACCGTGCGCGCGCTCACATGCCGCGCGGTGTGCAGATCGGCCGCAAGCTGGTCGAGTTGTTGTTGGGCGTCAGCCTCCAGCTGGGTGGCCAGCGGGTGGCTGGTGCCCAGCCACTGCCGCAGGTTGTGCAGGGCGCTGGCCTGCATCACATGCATCAGTGTGAGCGGCGCACCGGTTTCATGGGCCAAGCGGGCCGCGCGCTCGGCAGCGTGCCGGGCCAGTGGCGAAAAGTCGGTCACCGCCAGGATCGGTTGCGTCGGTTTCATGGGGCTTGCTCCTTGTGGCGAATGTCGTGGGCCAGGCGTTCAGCGGCGTGGTCGGCCGCGTCGTCAAACGGGTTGAAGATACGCTGTATGCCCGCCTCAGTCATGGCGCGGCCGTGGGCCGCATCGCGCACCACACCCGCCACCTCGCCACTGTAGCGGGCCGATTGCAAGGCGTGCAGCAGCGCGCGGTTGGACTCCCACTGCGGAAAGCTCGTGATCACCCAGCGGGCGTGCTTCAGGGGCAGGCTTTCCAGAAAATCGGCGTCTTCACCGTCGCCGAAATACACCGGCAAACCACGCGCCTGCAGCGCGCGCACGGCCTCGGGGTCAAAGTCCACGCCCACGGCTTCAATGCCGGCCGCGCGCAGTTGCACCAGCAGGCGGCTGCCGTAGCGACCCAGGCCAAACACGATCACCTCGGCGGGGTTGTTTTGCGCGGGCTGCTGTTCGGCGGCAATTTCGCGAAACGGATTTTTGCGCTCAAACACGCCCAGCTAGGGCGCCAGCCGCTCGTACAGCGGTTGCGAATACAAAATCATGTAAGTGGACAGCGTGATGGTGATCAGCCCCACCAGCGTGGTGAGGCCCAGCGCCTGCACGCCGATGTGGCCCAGCGTGATGCCCATGGCCACAAACACAATGGAGAACTCGCTGATCTGCGCCACGGTCAGGCCGGCCATGAAGCCGGTGCGCTTGCGGTAACCCATGTAACCCATGATCGCCATCACGATGAGCGGGTTGCCCACCAGCACAAACACCGACAGCACGATGGCCGGCACCACCTCGGCGCCCAGGGTGGAGAAGTCGAGCTTGGCCCCCAGGTCGATGAAGAAAAACAGAAGCAGAAAGTCGCGGATGCCGGTTAGTCGGGCGTTCATGGCTTCGCGGTAAGGCGTGGTGGCCAGCGAAAAGCCGGCCATGAAGGCGCCGGCCTCTTTGCTGAATCCGGCCCATTCGCCCAGCGCCGCCAGGGCCACACCCCAGGCAATGGCAAACACCAGCAGCAGCTCTTGCGAGCGCGCCATGGACGCCACCACCACCGGCAGCACCCAGCGCATCAGCACATACATGAGCACCGCCGCCAGGGTCAGCCGCCAGCCGAGCGACAGCGCCACGTCCAGCAGGCCGGTGTCGCCGCCGCCCTCGCCCGTGCCTCGCAGCGCGCTCATGGCCATCATGGCCACCACCACGGCCAGGTCTTGCACGATCAGAAAGCCCACCGCAATGCGCCCGTGCAGGCTGTCCAGCTCGCGCTTGTCCGACAGCAGTTTCACGATGATGATGGTGCTGGAGAACGTGAGCGCCACGGCCACATAAATGGCGTCCATCAGCTCACGCCCCAACGCCAGGATGATGGCAAAACCAATGACGATGGTGAACGCCAGCTGGCCCAGCCCCGTGGCCAGCGCCACGGGCCCGATGTGGCGGATGTGGTGCAGGTCCAACTTCAAACCCACCGCAAACAGCAGCACCGCCACGCCCACCTGCGCGAGCAGGTCGATCTGGTCGTGCGCCGTCACCAGCCCCAACACGGCCGGCCCCACCACCACACCGACCACGATGTAGGCGATCAGCACCGGTTGGCGCAGCCGCACAAACACCGCGCCTGCCAAGGCACAGATCAGGAGAAGGATGGCAAATTCGGTAAAAGGTCCATGCATAGTTCAATCTTATTCACAGCGTGGTCAGGGTGGCTGTGCGGTCCGGGGACTCTTTGAGGAATGTCAAGGCTGGCGCCTGTTTGTCCAGCGCGTGACAGGTGGTTTTATTTATGCAGAGCATTTGCTTGCTGAAAATAAGGAGGGCTGCTATCGTGACCCACCATGAGCCCTGCGACCCCTGACATTGCCGCCCCCGACGCCCAACGCCGCTCGCGCGGCCGTCCGCGCAAAACCGCTGACGAGCGAGACGACGGCAACCGCCGCCAGGCGGTGCTGCACGCGGCTGCGCGCCTGTTTCGCCAGCAGGGTTTTGCCGCCACCAGCACGCGCGACATTGCCGCTGCGGCAGGCATGCGCTCGGGCTCGCCGTTTTATCACTTTGAAAACAAGGCCGCGCTGCTGGGCGCGGTGATGCAAGAAGGCATGCGCAGTGCGCTGCAACGCCAGGCCGAGGCGGTGGGTGCCGCCGCCGAAAGTGGTGCCGACGACCCGCTGCCCCTGAGCGCGCGCGAGTGCCTGCGGGTGCTGGTGCGCAGCCATTTTGAGGTGCTGCTGGGCCCCGACAGCGACTTCATTCCCGTGATGCTCTACGAATGGCGCTCGCTCAGCGAAGCGCAGCGCGCCGAGGTGAACCGTTTGAAGGCCGCGTACGAAGCCGCCTGGGTGCCGGTGTTGCAGGCGCTGCACGCCAGCGGCGAACTGCAGGGCGACCCGGGGCTGGCGCGCTTGATGATTTTTGGCGCGCTGAACTGGTCGGTGCAGTGGTACGACGCGACCCGCCAGGCCACGCTGGACGACCTGACCGAAACCGCGCTGCAGCTCTTTTTGAAGGATCCGACATGAAACCCAACGCTTCAGCGGGCGGTGCATACCGCTCGGCTTTTGCGCCCGGGCTGCTGGCGCACCGGGTGGTGGTGGTCACGGGCGGTGGCTCGGGCATTGGGCGCTGCACCGCGCACGAACTGGCCAGCCTGGGCGCCCATGTGGTGCTGATCGGGCGCAGCCTGACCAAACTGCAAGACACGGCCGGCGAGATCGTGGCCGACGGTGGTCGCGCCAGTTTTCACAGCTGCGACATCCGACAGGAAGACGCGGTGCGCACCGTGGTCACGGCCATCGTGGCGGCGCACGGGCGCATTGACGGCCTGGTGAACAACGCCGGCGGGCAGTACATCACCCCGCTGGAAAACATCAGCGCCAAGGGCTGGCAGGCGGTGATCGACACCAACCTCACCGGCGGCTTTCTGATGGCGCGCGAATGCTATGTGCAAAGCATGCAGGCGCATGGCGGATCCATCGTCAACATCGTGGCCGACATGTGGGGCTCCATGCCCGGCATGGGCCACAGCGGCGCGGCGCGTGCAGGCATGGTGAGCTTCACCGAAACGGCGGCGCTGGAATGGGCGCGCAGCGGCGTGCGGGTGAACGCCGTGGCGCCGGGTTACATCGCCTCCAGCGGCATGGACCACTACCCGCCCGAGGCCGGCGACATGCTGCGCGAGATGCGCGGCACCGTGCCCGCCGGGCGCTTTGGCAACGAGGCCGAAACGTCTGCTGCCATTGTGTTTTTGCTCTCGCCGGCGGCCAGCTTCATCAGCGGCAGCGTGCTGCGCGTGGACGGCGCCCGCCCCCAGGTGCGCATGGGTTGGGGCCAGGCGGCCGCGCCCGTTGAGGTGCAGACCCGCGACGCGGTGAACCCGTTTGATGGCTTTCACCGCTATGTGACGCCGAAGGTGTTTCAGGAATGAAAAAACACACGCTCGCCCAGAGCCCAACCCCGTTCGCCCTGAGCTTGTCGAAGGGCCCACCCACACCGGTGCCAAGGCTTCGACAGGCTCAGCCCGAACGGCGTTTTTTTCGGTTTGAGCGGAGATCGGTGGGCGCACATGTTTGAGTCTTGTTTCAACCCCCAGAGCCCGCAAGCCCAGCAACGGCGCGACGCGATGCTGGCGCGCATCGCCCAGCTGCGCGCGCTGGAAGACCGCGCCGCGCAGGCGTCGGCCAAATCGAAACCGGTGTTTGACAAGCGCGGCCAGCTGCTGCCGCGCGAGCGCCTGGCGCTGCTGCTGGACCCAGGGGCGCCATTTGTGCCCCTGTGTTCGCTGGCCGGTTTTTTGCAAGACACACCGGACCCCAACACCTCGGTGCCCGGCGGCGGCATGCTGGCCGGCATGGGCTTCATCAGCGGCGTGTGCTGCATGGTGGTGGCCAGCGATTCGGGCATTGAAGCCGGCGCCATTCAGGCGCGCGGGCTGGAAAAGATTTTGCGCGTGCAAGACGTTGCGCTGGAAAACAAGCTGCCCTTCATCCACCTGGTGGAAAGCGCGGGCGCCAACCTCACCAAATACAAGGTGGAAGGCTTTGTGCTCGGCGGCGCCCTGTTTCGCAACCTGGCGCGCCATTCGGCAGCGGGCTTGCCGGTCATCACCGTGCAGCACGGTTCGGGCACCGCCGGCGGGGCTTACATGCCGGGGCTTTCAGACGTGGTGATCATGGTGCGTGGCCGCTCGCGGGCGTTTCTGGCCGGGCCGCCGCTGCTCATGGCCGCCACCGGCGAGGTGGCTACCGAAGAAGAGCTGGGCGGGGCTGAAATGCACACCAGCGTGTCGGGGCTGGGGGAGTATCTGGCGGAGGACGACCGGGAAGCGTTGGGGCTGGCGCGGTCGGTGGTGGGGCGGTTGGCGGCGCGAGCCTCCACCCCAGCCCTCCCCCAGAGGGGGAGGGAGCCAGACGGCAGCGGTGGCTGGGGTGGGGACTGGGCGGCAAGCCCCCACTTCCCCGCCGAAGACCTCCTGTCCCTCATGCCCGCCCACCACCGCGAGCCGGTGGACATGCGCGAGGTCATGCTGCGCATCACCGACGCGTCCGACATCCTCGAGTTCAAACCGCTCTACGGCGCCGCCACGGTGTGCGCGCAAGCCCGCATCGGCGGTCATGCGGTGGGCCTCATCAGCAACAACGGCCCCATCGACGTGGCCGGCGCCAACAAGGCCACGCACTTCATCCAGTGGATGTGCCAGCTCGGCCACCCCATCATTTACCTGCAAAACACCACCGGCTACATGGTGGGCAAAGACAGCGAGCAGGGCGGCATGATCAAACACGGCAGCAAGATGATCCAGGCCGTGACCAGCGCCACCGTGCCGCAAATCACCATCCAGTGCGGCGCGTCGTTTGGTGCGGGCAACTACGGCATGTGCGGCCGGGGTTATGCGCCGCGGTTTCTGTTCAGTTGGCCCAACGCGCGCACCGCCGTGATGGGCGGCGAGCAGGCCGCGCGCACCATGCAGATCGTGGCCGAGGCCGGCATGGCGCGCAAAGGCATCACGCCCGACCCGGCACAGATGCAGGCCCAGTTTGACCAGATCGTGAACGTGTTTGAAAGCCAGGCCGACGCGTTTTACACCAGCGGCCTGGTGCTGGACGATGGCGTGATCGACCCGCGCGACACGCGCGCTGTGCTGAGCTTTTGCCTGGACACCTGCGCCGAGGCCGCAGCCCACCAGCCCCGGCCCATGCAGTTTGGCGTCGCGCGAATGTAGATCCCCCCGTTCGGGCTGAGCCTGTCGAAGCCCTCGCCAACGCGTTGGTGAACCCTTCGACAAGCTCAGGGCGAACGGCCCCGTTGACCCAGGAGACCAGCCATGCAATTCACCCACGAACACCGCGAAATTCAAAACACGCTCAAGCGCTTCATTCAAGACGAGATCAACCCGCATGTAGACGAATGGGAAGCCGCTGAAATTTTCCCCGCGCACGAGGTGTTCAAGGGCCTGGGCCAGCTGGGCTTGCTGGGGCTCACCAAGCCCGAAGCCTTTGGCGGCGCTGGCCTGGACTACAGCTACAGCCTGGCCATGGCCGAGGCGCTGGGCCACATTGACTGCGGCGGCGTGCCCATGGCCATTGGCGTGCAGACCGACATGGCCACGCCCGCGCTGGCCCGCTTTGGCGGCGATGAACTGCGCGCCCAGTTTCTGGCCCCGGCCATTGCCGGCGACATGGTGGGCTGCATTGGCGTGAGCGAGCCCGCCGCCGGCAGCGACGTGGCGGGTATCAAGACCTTTGCGCGCAAAGACGGTGACGACTACGTCATCAGCGGCCAAAAGATGTGGATCACCAACAGCCTGCAGGCCGACTGGATGTGCATGCTGGTGAACACCAGCGAAGGCCCCGCCCACAAAAACAAAAGCCTGGTGATGGTGCCCATGCGCGAAAACGGCCGGCTGCTGCCTGGCATTGAAGTGGGCAAAAAGATCAAAAAAATTGGTATGAACAGCAGCGATACCGGCCTGATCTATTTCGACGAGGTGCGCGTGCCGCAGCGCTACCGCATCGGGCAAGAGGGCGCAGGCTTCATCTACCAGATGCAGCAGTTTCAGGAAGAGCGCCTGTGGTGCGCCGCCAGCACGCTGCAAAGCCTGAGCAACTGCATCCAGTGGACGGTGGACTGGGCGCACGAGCGCAAGCTGTTTGGCGCCACGCTGGCCGACCAGCAGTGGGTGCAATTCAAGCTGGCCGAACTGAAAGCCGACGTGGAGAGCCTGCGCGCGCTCACCTACATGGCCTGCGAACACTATGTGGCCGGCGAAGACGTGACCGAATGGGCCACCATGGCCAAGCTCAAGGCCGGCCGGCTGAACCGCGTGGTGCCCGACACCTGCCTGCAGTTTTGGGGCGGCATGGGCTTTACCTGGGAAAACAAGGTTTCACGCATGTACCGCGACGGCCGCCTGGCCTCCATTGGTGGCGGGGCCGACGAGGTGATGCTGGGCATTTTGGCCAAAAGCATGGGGATGCAGAAGACCCCCCCGCGCCGCTGACGCGGCTTCCCCCAGGTGAATGCACTTCTATCTAACGGGTGATCTCTATGAGCAATTTTCTGGTGGTGCGGCATGGCGATGTGGAGCGCTGGACGCTGAACGATCCGGCGACCCGCAACGCCCTGAGCGACAGCATGGTGCTGGCGCTGTTTGAGGCGTGCCTGCGCGCCAAACACGACGAGGCGCTGCGCGTGGTGGTGCTCACCGGCGCGGCCGGCGCGTTTTGTGCCGGTGGCAGCCTGGGCAGTTTCGCCAGCGCCATTGGCCAGCCCTTGCCACCCGGCGAAACCGACCCGCTGCTGGCCGCCAACCGCAGCTTTGGCGACGTGTTGCACGCGCTCACCGAGCTGCCGCAACTGCTGGTGTGCGCGGTGGACGGACCGGCCATGGGCGGCGGCTTGGGCCTGGTGTGTTGTGCCGACCACGTGATCGCCACCGAGCGCTCGCTGTTTGGTACACCCGAGGTCACGCTGGGCCTGCCACCGGCCCAAATTGCGCCCTTTGTGTGGATGCGCCTGGGCGACGCCGCGGCGCGCCAGTGCCTGCTGCAAGGGCGCCGCTGGCTGGCTGCCGAGGCCCAGAGCCTGGGGCTGGTGAACGACCTGGCCGCCGACGGCGCGCTGGAAGCCGCACTGCACGACACCCTGCAACACCTGAACCACGCCGCACCCGGCGCCGTGGCCAGCACCAAGCGCCTGCTGCAGCGCCTGCGCGGCCGCGTGCCCGACCTGCGCGACGAAGCCGCCCTGGCCTTCGCCGCCGCCCTGCGCGGCCCGGAAGCCGAAGCCGGCCTGGTGGCCTTTGCCCGCAAGCAGCCCGCGCCTTGGGTGCACACCGGGGCGGACGGCGCATGAAACGCCTGCTGATTGCCAACCGGGGCGAAATCGCCCGCCGCGTCATCCGCACCGCCCACGCCATGGGCATTGACACCGTGGCCGTGTATTCGGACGCCGACCGCGATGCCCTGCACGTGCGCGAAGCCACCACCGCCGTGGCGCTGGGCGGCCTGAGCGCGGCCGATTCGTATCTGCGGGCAGACCTGCTGCTGGCCGCCGCCCGCGCCACGGGTGCCGACGCGGTGCACCCCGGCTATGGTTTTTTGAGCGAAGACGCAGCGTTTGCCCAGGCCGTGGTGGACGCGGGGCTGGTCTGGGTCGGGCCGCCGCCGGCCGCCATTCGTGCACTGGGCAGCAAGTCGGGCGCCAAGGCCCTGGCGCTGGCCCACGGCGTGCCGTGCTTGCCGGGTTACGCGGGCGCCGACCAAAGCCCCGAGGTGTTTGAGGCCGAGGCCGCGCGCCTGGGCTTTCCGCTCATGGTGAAGGCGGCGGCCGGTGGCGGCGGGCGCGGCATGCGCCTGGTGACCGACATGGCCCAGCTGCATCCCGCGCTGCACAGCGCCCGGTCAGAAGCTCTGGCCGGTTTTGGCAACGGCGACCTGCTGATCGAACGCGCCCTGCTGCGCCCGCGCCATGTGGAAGTGCAGGTGTTTGCCGACGCCCACGGCCACTGCATCCACCTGGGTGAACGCGACTGTTCGGTGCAGCGCCGCCACCAAAAAATCATTGAAGAAGCGCCTAGCCCGGCGGTGTCGCCCGCGCTTCGCGCCGAGCTGGGCCGCTGCGCCGTGGCGCTGGCGCAGGCGGCGGGGTATGTGGGCGCGGGGACGGTGGAGTTTTTGCTGGAGGAGGAGGGGTGTGCGAGGGCTTCGACAGGCTCAGCCCGAACGGAGGGTGGCTCAGCCCGAAACAGCTTCTTTTTGATGGAGATGAACACGCGCCTGCAAGTCGAGCACCCGGTCACGGAAATGCTCACCGGCCTCGACCTGGTCGAATGGCAACTGCGTATTGCGCGCGGCGAGCCGTTGCCGCTCACGCAAGACCATGTGCGCTGGCAAGGCCATGCCATCGAAGTGCGCCTGTGCGCCGAAGACGACGTCCACGCGCCTCACACCGGCCGCGTGCGCCATTTCAGCGCGCCCGCCGCGGCGCCTGGCCTGCGGTTTGACCACGCGCTGGAAACCGGCAGCACCGTCACCCCGTTTTATGACGCCATGCTGGGCAAACTCATCGCCCACGCGCCCACCCGCGCCGAAGCCATGGACCGCCTGGGCCACGCGCTGGCGCACACCCAGGTGCTGGGCTTGCCCACCAACCGCGCTTTTCTGGCCAGCTGCCTGCAGCACCCGGTGTTTCGCGCGGGTGGGGCGCTCATTCCGTTTCTGGCCGACCACGGCCCCGCCGTGCGCACCGCCCTGCAGCCCACCCCCGCCGCGCTGGTGGTGGCCTCGCTGGCCGCGCTCTACGCCAACGCCACCCCGGCCGCCGCGCTGCCCAGCCCCTACGCACGCAGCCTGCGCTGGCGCGTGGGCGCCGACACCCTCGCGCTCAGCGTGCAAGAAACCGGCGGCGGCGCGGTGCGGGTGGTTTTGAACGAGCAAACCCATGTGGCCCAGGTGCTGGCTGGCCTTGCGGGCGAGCGCTGCATTACGCTGGACGGCGTGGGCTGGCAGGCCCGTGCCGTGGCCCTGGGGCCGGTGGCCGGTGTGCCGCGCTGGCATGTGCAGGTCAGCGGCGGTTCACTGCCCGCAGCGCAGGCCAGCCAGGACCTGTGGCTGGACGACCTGAGCTTTGCCCCGCGCGCAGCCGCAGGCGGTGCCACCGCAGGGCGCGACCTGCGTGCCCCTTTCAACGGCAAACTGCTGGCTCTGCACGCCCAGGTGGGCGACACCGTGGTGCGCGGTGCGCCGCTGCTGGTCATTGGGTCCATGAAGCTCGAACACACCCTGGCCGCGCCGCGCGACGGCACGGTGGAAAGCCTGCACGCTGCCGTGGGCCAGCAAGTGGCGCCCGGCCAGCTGTTGGCCACCTTTGCGGTCTGATCGGCATGCCCTTCAAGGTGCTCTCACCCAGCCGCCGTGTCCGGCCCCTTCCCCCGCTGGGGGAAGGCTGGGATGGGGGCCCGCGCGCGAAAGCATGGGTGCAACGCGCAACACTTTTGCATGGCCTGTGCAACGGCACCGCCAGAGCCCCCGCCCCAACCGGCCCCCAGCGGGGCAGGGAGGTATGCACAGCAGAGCCCGCCACCCGTTCACCCAACCGCTCACACCCCAGGCGCACCCCATGAGCCACCCCAGCCCCACCGACTTCACCGCCGAAGACCGCAGCGCTCTCATCGACACCGTGCGCCGCTTTGCCACCCAGGCCATTGCGCCCCACGTGAGCGCCTGGGACGACGCGGGTGAAATTCCGCGCACGCTCTACGGCGACGCCGCCCGGCTGGGCTTGCTGGGCCTGGGCTACCCCGAAGCCTTGGGCGGCACGCCCGCGCCCTGGTCGGCGCGCAACGCCATGTCGCAAACCCTGGCACGCCACGGCGGCAGCGGCGGCGTCATGGCCAGCCTGTTTTCACACAACATTGGCTTGCCGCCCCTGCTGGCCCACGGCACGCCCGAGCAGCAGGCCGAGATCATCCCGCCCGTTTTGCGCGGTGACAACATCGCCGCGCTGGGCATCACCGAGCCCGGCGGCGGGTCGGACGTGGCCAGCCTGCGCACCACCGCCCGGCTTGACGGCAGCGACTACGTGGTCAACGGTGAAAAAGTGTTCATCACCTCGGGCATACGCGCCGACTGGATCGCGCTCGCCGTGCGCACCAACCTGCAAAGCCAGGGAGCCAGCGGCATTTCCATGCTCATGGTGCCCGGCCATTTGCCCGGCATTTCGCGCAGCCCGCTGCGCAAAATGGGCTGGCACTGTTCAGACACCGCCCACCTCAGGTTTGACGGCGTGCGCGTGCCCGCGCACTACCTGCTGGCGGAAGAGGGCGCCGGCTTTCGCATCATCATGGGCAACTTCAACGGCGAGCGCCTGGCCCTGGCCGCCATGGCGCTGGGTTTTGCCCAGGCTTGCTTTGACGAAGCCCTGGCCTGGGCCCGCCAGCGCCACACCTTCGGCGCCGCCCTTATCGAACGCCAGGCCGTTCGCCACAAGTTCATGGACATACAAATGCGCATCGCCAGCACCCAGGCCTGGGTGGACGCGCTGGGCGCCCGCGCCGATGACGGCGACCAGGGGACGGAATGGGTTGCGCAGGTCTGTCTGCTCAAAAACCACGCCACCCAGACCATGCAGTTTTGTGCCGACGCCGCCGTGCAACTGCTCGGCGGCATGGGCTACATGCACGGCACCACCAGCGAGCGCATCTACCGCGAAGTCAAGGTCATGATGATCGGCGGCGGCGCCGAAGACATCATGAAAGAACTGGCCGCCCGCCAGCTGGGGCTGTAGCGCCACTCGCCAACCCTCAAAATCACGGGTTACGTTCAAAGGTGGCGCCCAGGCGCCAGCCCTCACCAATCCCCACAATGCCCGCATGACCAAAACCACCACCCCGCCCGCTGAATTTGAAGAAGCCTTCATCACCGGCCTCAAAGCCATCTTTGAAGAAAAAATCGTCTTCAACCAGGTACTCGGCCTGAAGATCACCAGCGTGCTGCCCGAACGCGTCACCGCCCGCATCGACATGAAACCCGAGCTGGTGGGCCACTACAGCTACAACCGCATCCACGGCGGCGTCATCAGCGCCGGGCTCGACGCCATGGGCGGCCTCGCCTGCATGGCCGCCATTGGCGCGCGCCACATGGACGAAGCGCCCGAACAACGCCTGCACCGCTTCGCCAAACTCGGCACCATCGACCTGCGCATCGACTACCTGCGCCCCGGCATCGGCAGCCACTTTGAACTGCGCGCCGAAGTCATGCGCCTGGGCTCGCGCGTGGCGTCCACCCGCATGGAATTTCTGGGGCCAGACGGCAAACTGCTGTCCTGCGGCTCGGGCGCCTACATCGTGTCGTGATGCGGATGGGTGCCACATGCCACAACCGTTCGGGCTGAGCCTGTTGAAGCCCTCACGGGGTTTCTGGGTGATGCGCACGGCCCGCATGCTCTGGGCCGCGCCCAACACCCTCATTGGCCTGGCGTTAGGTCTGCTGCTGTTGCCACTGGGCGCACGCATTCGCCGGGTCGGCGGCGCGCTCGAAATCACCGCCCTGCGCCAGCCACCCCGGCGCACCTGGCCGTTCGCCGCCATCACCTTCGGCCACGTCATTGTGGGCACCCACGCGCAAGCGCTGGAGCGCCTGCGTGCGCACGAGCAGGTGCACGTGCGCCAGTGCGAACGCTGGGGCCCGCTGTTTTTACCGGCTTACCTGCTGGCCGGCGCCTGGCAGGGGCTGCGGGGGCGGCATGTGGATTGGGACAACCCGTTTGAGGTGGAGGCTCGGCGGGTTGGGGGGTGAGGGGCTGTTTGCGACCCAAATCGGGTATCCCATGCCCGCCGCATTCAAGCCCCAAACAATGCGGTCATTGGGTAGACGAGCATGCCGGGTTTTGTGGTTTACTTGTACCTGTGTTAAAAAACAGGCCTCAGCATCTAAGCCGTTGATTTGGTTGTACTTTCAGCGGGTTGAAATGACCAGAATATCCCGCACTGTCCAGAATATCCCGCAGGTTTTGCGGTATACATTACTACAAGGGCTTCCCCCCAGATTGCAAGCAGCCTCCATCCTGGGTCTATTGCGCAGCAATAGACCCAGGTATCGGTATTCCAGTTTTTCCAATCAGATCCAACATTCGCAGCAGACGGCGGGCGGTTGATGTCGTGATGCAAAGGGTGCGGACGGCGGTACTACAAACGGTCATTGGTGCTGCATCTGCTGGCAGCGGACCCTGATGAAAGACGCGCGCCGGGGGCTCCATTCGTTAGTCGGGCTTGGGGAGATTTCTCCCCCGTTATCCCCTTGAGCTAATCGAGCATTCCCCAGCGCAGGTCCAACCTTTGCACATCAACTTTAGGCCTTCACGCGGCGGACTGTGGGATCTCGGATGTCATGTCACTTCAAGTCGTGGCAGGCGTGGTTCAGGCAGGCATCTTGAACCCCTCCCCACGTTGCAACACCGCCCAGCACATGCGCGCGTTCTTGGCCGCCACGGCCACCACCGCGCGCCAGTAGCCGCGCCGCTCGGCCAGCGCGCGAGCCCAGCGGCTGACCGGGTCTTGTCTGGGGTTTGTCTTGTTCATCGCCAGCGCCAGCACCGCCCTGGCGCCCATCACCAGCAGGCTGCGCAGGTACGGGTCGCCAGCCTTGGTGATGCGGCCCAAGCGCTGTTTCCCACCTGAGCTGTACTGCCCGGGCACCAGCCCGAGCCAGGCGCAGAACTGGCGGCCGCAGGCAAAGTCGTGCCCATTGCCCACGGTGCTGACCAGCGCCGTGGACGTGGTCTCGCCAATGCCCGCCAATTGCATCAAGTGCTGCGCGGGCGTGCTTTGGCGGGCCATGGTCTGGATGTGCCGGTCGTACTGGCCAATACGTTCGTCGAGCCGGGCGACCTCGTTCAGCAGGTCCCCAATCACCGTGTTGGCCCAGCCGGGCAAATCCTCCAGGCGGGCCATGGCTTCGCGGCGCACCACGGCTGCCTTGAGCGGCAGCACGATGCCCAGCTCCGAGAGCAGACCCCGGATGCGGTTGAAGGTGGCGGTACGCTGCTCCACAAAACCCTGGCGGGCACGGTGCACCAGCAACTGGCCTTGTTGTTCAATCGATTTGATCGGTACGAAGCGCATGTTGGGCCGGGTGACGGCTTCGCAGATGGCGGCGGCATCGGCCGCGTCGTTTTTGCCGCGCTTGCCCGAGAGGCGGTAGGGGATGACGAACTTGGGCGCCATTAGGCGCACGGTGTGGCCGCACTTTGCAAACTCACGCGCCCAGTGGTGGGCGCCGGAGCAGGCTTCCATGCCGATGAGGCACGGCGGCAGCGAGGCGATGAATTCGAGCAGTTTGGCGCGCGGCACAGTGGGCCGCACCAGGGCGGGCTTGCCTGTGGCGTCCACACCATGAACGGCAAAGACATTCTTGGCGAGATCGATTCCGACGGTGACAATGGCAGACATGGACTTCCCCTTCCGCAAAAACGAGTGAGTTGATGAAAAGTTCGAGCTTCCCATCGTGGCACTCAGTTGCCGAAAACCGCAAGCCTCACGGTGCGCGGCTCGCTCGGGACGGGGAAGTCCCTTTCATTCGTTAGG
>NZ_JBVPZC010000013.1:0-102848 GCF_055702805.1 Hydrogenophaga sp. LT287
TGGCGCCGGCGTCCAGGTGTTTCTGGGCGGTGACTTTGTCCAGGAACAGGCCGGTGGACTCGACCACGATGTCGGCACCGACTTCGTTCCACTTCAGGTTGGCGGGGTCGCGCTCTTGCGTCAGGCGAATGGTCTTGCCGTTGACCACAATGTTGCCGCCTTCCACCTTGACGGTGCCCTTGAAGCGGCCGTGCACGCTGTCGTATTGCAGCATGTAGGCCAGGTAGTCGGGTTCCAGCAGGTCGTTGATGGCAACAACTTCGATGTCAGAAAAACTCTGGATCGCGCTGCGCAGCACGTTGCGCCCGATACGGCCAAAGCCGTTGATACCGATCTTGATGGTCATGGTGGAAGGTCTCCGGGAGAGGTGAAAAATGGGCGTTCAGGCTGTTGTGGGCAGCTCGGTGGTCAACGCCGAAAAATCGGGAATCACGCGATCAGGTGAGCAGGATTCGATGGGTTCACCCATGTTGTAGCCATAGGGCAGCGCCCACACCGCAATGCCGCCGTTGCGCGCCGTGGCCACGTCGATGCTGGAGTCGCCCACAAACAGGGTGCGCTCACGCGGCACACCAAAGCGCTGCAGGCAATGCTCGATACCGGCCGGGTTGGGCTTCTTCACCGGCAGCGTGTCGCCGCTGATCACAAGATCAAACAGCGGCGTCATCTGGTGTGCGTCCAACACGGTCTGGGTGTACCGCCCTTCCTTGTTGGTCATCACCACCAACTTCACGCCCGCCGCACGCAGGGCGTGCAGGGTTTCCCGCACCTGGGGATACAGGTGACTGCGCGTGCCGCAGCGGCGCTGGTAGAACTTGCCAAATTCGACCTCAATCAGCTTGAAGCTGTCTGAGTGGCGCACCAGGTCGGCTGTGGTGTTGCCCACATAGGCCAGCGCCTGGATCAGCAGCTCGCGCGTGCCGTGGCCAATCCAGTCGTTCACCTGCTGCTGCGTCACGGGTGGCAAATCAAACCGCGTCAGGGTGTCGTTCACCGCATCGGCAATTTCGGGCGCGGTCTCTATCAGCGTGCCGTCCAGGTCAAACAGGATCAGGTCGTAGGGGTAGGCAGCCATTCAGTGGGCCCCTTTGATGATGTGCTCGGGCAGCGTTTCTTCGAGCCGGTGGGCGGCCCGGTGCACCAGGGTGCGCACGGCGTCACACACGCGCGCACTGGTGATGCCGAAGTGCTGGTACAGGTCTTTGGCCGGTGCCGACTCGCCAAAGCTGGCGATGCCGACCACCACGCCGGTGCGACCGACGTACTTGCGCCAGAAGTCGGGGTGCGCGGCCTCCACCGCCACGGTGGGCAGCGACAGCGGCAACACCTTGTCCTGGTAGGCCTCGGGCTGGCGGTCAAACACGTTGCTGCTGGGCATGGACACCACGCGGGTGCTGATGCCCTCGGCGGCGAGCGCGGCATGGGCTTCCATGGCGAGCGAGGTTTCGGAACCGGTCGCCACGATCACCGCCTGCGGGTTCGCGCCCTCGGCCAGCACATAGCCGCCCTTGCGGATTTTCGAGACCATGGACAGGTCGCTCAGGCGCGGCAGGTTCTGGCGCGACAGGCACAGCGCGCTCGGTCCGTCACGCCGCTCGATCGCGCAGGTCCAGGCCACGGCGGTTTCCAGGCCATCGGCCGGGCGCCACACGTCCAGCCCCGGGATGATGCGCAGGCTGGGCACGTGCTCGACCGACTGGTGCGTGGGGCCGTCTTCACCCAGGCCGATGCTGTCGTGCGTGAACACATGGATGACGCGCAGCTTCATCAAGGCGGCCATGCGGATGGCGTTGCGGCTGTAGTCGCTGAACGTGAGGAAGGTACCGCCATAGGGGATGTAGCCACCGTGCAGCGCGATGCCGTTCATGATGGCGGCCATGCCGAACTCGCGCACGCCGTAGCTCATGTGGTTGCCCCAGGCGTCGCGCCCGGCCTTCACACAGCCCTTGAAGTTGGTGAGGTTGGAGCCGGTCAAATCTGCGCTGCCGCCGAAAAATTCGGGCACCAGCGGCGCCAGCACATCCAGCGCGTTCTGGCTGGCCTTGCGGGTGGCAAAGGCGTCGGCTTTGGCGGCAATGGCTTCCAGCACCTCGGGCAACTTGTCGGCGAACGCGGGCAACAGATCGCCGGCCATGCGGCGCTCAAACTCGGCGGCTTCCAGCGGGTACTGCGCGCGGTAAGCCTCGAAGCGCTCGCGCCAGGCCCGCTCGGCGGCGGCGCCGCGGTCCACCGCATTCCAGGCCAAGGCCAATTCATCGGGAACTTCAAACGGCGGCGCCGTCCAGCCCAGCGCGTCGCGCGTGGCCTGCACCTCGGCAGCGCCCAGCGCGGCGCCGTGCACGTCGTGCGTGCCGGCCTTGTTGGGCGAGCCCATGCCGATCACCGTCTTGCAGCAAATCAGCGTGGGCTTGCCGTGCGGCAGCGCGCCCTGCTTCTTGGCCTCCACCAGTGCCGCTTCAATGGCGGCGGGGTCATGACCGTCCACGTTGGGGATGACGTGCCAGCCGTAGGCGTCGAAGCGTTTGGGCGTGTCGTCGGTGAACCAGCCCTCCACATGGCCGTCGATGGAGATGCCGTTGTCGTCGTAGAACGCCACCAGCTTGGACAGGCGCAGTGTGCCGGCCAGGGCGCAAGCCTCGTGGCTGATGCCTTCCATCATGCAACCGTCGCCCAAAAACGCGTAGGTGAAATGGTCGACGATGTGGTGCGTGGCGTCCTCGTCTTCGCGGTTGAACTCGGCGGCCAGCAGCTTCTCGGCCAGCGCCATGCCCACCGCGTTGGTGATGCCCTGGCCCAGCGGGCCGGTAGTGGTTTCCACACCGGGGGTGATGCCCACCTCGGGGTGGCCGGCGGTCTTGCTGTGCAGCTGGCGAAAAGCCTTCAGCTCGCTCATCGGCAGGTCGTAGCCCGTCAGGTGCAGCAGCGCATAAATCAGCATCGAGCCGTGGCCGTTGGACAGCACGAAGCGGTCGCGGTCGGGCCAGTGCGGGTTGGCCGGGTTGTGTTTCAGGTGCCGGTTCCACAGCACCTCGGCAATGTCGGCCATGCCCATGGGCGCGCCGGGGTGGCCGCTCTTGGCTTTTTCCACAGCGTCCACCGCGAGCATGCGGATGGCGTTCGCCATCTGGCGAGCGAGTTCGGGAGAGGGGTTGTTCATGGTGTCCTTCGGGCCTGAAGTGGTTCAAGTTTCTCAGTGGGGTCTCTGCTGGCTGGCCCCCACCCCTGCCCTCCCCCAGCGGGTGAGGGAGTCAAGCGGGGAAGCTCGGGCATTCGGGCTTCGCTCCTTCCCCCGCTGGGGGAAGGCGGGGATGGGGGCCCGCGCGAAACAACGCAGCTCAAAGCATCAAGCCAAGCCCATGGCTCTCTTCTTGCGCTCCACCATGCGCCATATAAACGGCGTGAAGATCAGCTGCATCGCCAGTTCCATCTTCCCGCCAGGCACCACGATGGTGTTGGCGCGGCTCATCATGGAGCCATTGATCATGCTCAGCAGGTACTGGAAATCGATGCCCTTGGGCTTGGCGAAGCGGATCACCACCATGCTCTCGTCGGCAGTGGGCACGTCGCGCGCCACAAACGGGTTGCTGGTGTCCACGATCGGCACGCGCTGGAAATTCACATGCGTGTGCTGGAACTGCGGGGTGATGTAGTTCACGTAGTCGGGCATGCGGCGCAAGATGGTGTCGGTCACCGCGTCGGCGCTGTAGCCGCGCATGTTCTTGTCGCGGTAGAGCTTCTGAATCCATTCCAGGTTGATGACCGGCACCACGCCGACCAGCAGGTCGGGGTATTGCGCCACGTTGTGCTCGGGCGTCACCACCGCGCCGTGCAGGCCTTCGTAAAACAGCATGTCGGTGTCGGCCGGCAGGTCTTCCCAGGGCGTGAAGGTGCCGGGCTCTTGCTTATAGGGCGCGGCTTCTTCGGCGTTGTGCAGGTACTTGCGGCTCTTGCCTTGCCCGGTCGCGCTGTAGGTGCGAAACAGGTTTTCAATCTCGCCGAACAGGTTGGCGTTGGCACCAAAGTGGCTGAAGTTGTTGTTGCCCGCCGCTTCGGCCTCGGCCGCCTTCAGCTTCATTTCCTTGCGGTCGTAGCGGTGAAAGCTGTCGCCTTCAATGATGCCGGCGGTCACATTCTCGCGGCGGAAGATGTTCTGGAACGTGCGGGTAACCGTCGAGGTACCGGCGCCGCTGGAACCTGTGATGGCGATGATGGGGTGGCGTTCAGACATGAAGTTCTCCAAAAAACAAAATCAGTTCAGCAGAGGGGATGCTCACCAAGGGCACAGCGGAACCGGCTTTGCCGGGCCGCCAGTGCCGCCCCCTTGAGGGGGTGACGCGCCCTTAGGCGCGGCGCGGGGGTGGTCAATCCCTGAAAAGGCTACGTTCGGCAAACAGCGGGTTCGCGTCTTCCTTGTAGGCCGCCGGCTCGTGGTGGTAGCGCTCAATGCGCTCCACCTCGTTTTTGCTGCCAAACACCAGGCCAATGCGCTGGTGCAGCGCGGTGGGCATGACGCCCAGCATGGGCACGCTGCCGGTGCTGGCGCGGCCACCGGCCTGCTCCATGAGCATGCCGATGGGGTTGGCCTCGTAAAGCAGGCGCAGGCGGCCGGGCTTGCTGGTGTCCTTGGTGTCGCGCGGGTACATGAACACGCCACCGCGCATCAGAATGCGGTGCGCTTCGGCCACCATGCTGGCAATCCAGCGCATGTTGAAGTCTTTGCCCCGGGGCCCGGTTTTGCCTGCCAGGCACTCGTCCACATAGCGCTTCACCGGCGCTTCCCAGAAGCGGCTGTTGGACGCGTTGATGGCAAATTCCTGCGTGTCGGGTGGAATCTGGATGTTGTGGTGCGTCAGCTTGAACTCGCCCAGGTTGGGGTCGAGCGTGAAGCCGTTGACGCCGTCGCCCACGGTGAGCACCAGCATGGTGGTGGGGCCGTAGAGCGCGTAACCCGCCGCCAGTTGCTGGGCACCAGGCTGGAAGAAGTCTTCGGCGGTGATGTCGCGGCCGCTGTCGATCACGTCTTGCGGCGCCCGCAAAATGGAAAAGATGCTGCCCACCGACACGTTCACGTCGATGTTGCTGGAGCCATCCAGCGGGTCAAACACCAGCAGGTATTTGCCGCGCGGGTACTGGCCCGGAATTTGATAGGGCTCGTCCATTTCTTCCGAGCCCATGCCCGCGAGGTGGCCGCCCCAGTTGTTGGCGCTGATGAACATGTCGTTGCTGATCACGTCCAGCTTCTTCTGCGTTTCGCCCTGCACGTTGACGCTGGCGCCGCCGGCAGCAGCGTCGTGGTTGCCCAGCATGCCGCCGAGTTCACCAAAGGCCACCGCGCGGGCAATGGCTTTGCAGGCCAGCGCCACATCCAGAATCAAGGCGTTGAAGTCGCCGCTGGCACTGGGGAAGCGCCGGCGCTCCTCAATCAGGAACTGGGTCAGCGTGGAGCGTTTGGACAAAGGCATGGCGGTCTCTCGGTGGTTTTTTAATGCGGAAAGGGGCTCAGGCGCTGCGGGCGTTCTTGCGCAGCTGCTTCATCACGGTGTGGTAGCCGCCGTCGTTGTCGGGCGCGCCAAACACGGCACTGCCGGCCACCAGCGTGTCGGCGCCGGCCCGCACGATCTCGGCGATGTTGTCCAGCTTCACGCCGCCGTCCACCTCCAGCCAGATCGGCTGGCCGCCTGCGGCCACGTGGGCGTCGATGCGGCGGCGCGCATCACACAGCTTGGCGAGCGTGCTTGGAATGAACTTTTGCCCGCCAAAACCGGGGTTCACGCTCATCAGCAGCACCACATCCAGCCGGTCCATCACATGGTCCATCCACTCCAGTGGCGTGGCCGGGTTGAACACCAGGCCGGCCTTGCAGCCGTGGTCGCGGATGAGTTGCAGCGTGCGGTCCACATGGCGGCTGGCTTCGGGGTGGAAGGTGATGATGTTGGCGCCCGCCTTGGCAAACAGCGGAATCAGCGCGTCCACCGGCTCCACCATCAGGTGCACGTCGATGCCGATCTTCACGTGCGGACGGATCGCCTCGCACACCAGCGGACCGATGGTGAGGTTGGGCACGTAGTGGTTGTCCATCACGTCAAAGTGAACCAGGTCGGCGCCGGCCGCTTCAATGGCACGCACCTCGTCACCCAGGCGGGAAAAGTCGGCAGACAAGATGGAGGGCGCAAGGCGAATGGGGGTCATGGAACGGGCCGGTGGGGTGAAAGAAACGGTGGGCAAACGCGGCATCAGCCGTTGTGCCATTCGCGCAGGCGCGCCACGTTGACCTGGCTCAGGTCGGGCACCACCCGCAGGGCGCCGGTGAAGTCGTGGTGCGCGGTGAAGCTGTTGGGCGTGATCACGGTGGCGAGGCCGGCGGCCCTGGCCGCGCGCAGGCCATTGGCCGAGTCTTCAAAGGCCAAGCAATCGGCTGCACGCAGGCCCATGTCGGCCAGCACCTTCATGTAGACCTGCGGGTTGGGCTTTTTGACCGGGGCATTGCTGGCGTCGCCCACGGCCAGAAAGTGGCTGCGCCAGTCAGACCCAATGGCGCTGCGCAGCAGGGCCGCAATGTTGACGGGCGAGGTGGTGGTGGCAATGGCCAGTTGCAGGCCTTGCGCCCGGGCTTCGCTCATCAGCGCCAGCACACCGGGGCGCAGGGTCACCGCGCCGTTGTTCACCGCGTTTTCGTAATAGGCGGTCTTGATCTCGTGCAGCCGGTTGATGGTGGCCTCCACCGCGCCGCCGGCCAGCTCTTTCAAATCCGGCTGCAGGCTGCGCCAGTGGTGCAACATGCGCTCTTTTCCACCCGAAATGTCCAGCAACTGCGTGTACTGGGCCAGGTCCCAGTGCCAGCCCATACCGGCTTGCTCAAAGGCGTGGTTGAACGCGGCCAGATGCACGCTTTCGGTGTCGGCCAGGGTGCCGTCAACATCAAAAATCAGGGCTCGGAGCATGGGCTAAACCAGTGAATGCCCCCCGAAAAACCGGGGTGTTGGCGAACTATAGGCATTCACTTAAATAAGGTAAATTCACGATTACTTGCTTTTAAGTTAAGCTTTTACTTAATGAAAAACGCCACCTTCCGCCAACTCAGGGTTTTCACTGAGGTCGCCAAACACCTCAGTTTTGCCCGCGCCGCCGAGGTGCTGCACCTGTCGCCGCCGGCGGTGACCATGCAGGTCAAAGAGCTGGAAGGCCATGTGGGCCTGCCGCTGTTTGAGCGCACCGGGCGCCAGGTGTCGCTGACCACGGCGGGCGAATACATGCTGGTGTACGCCCGCAAGGTGCTGGCCACGCTGAAAGACGCCGAAGACGCCGCCGCCCGCCTGCAGCGGCTGGAGGTGGGCACGCTCACCATCGGCATGGTGAGCACCGCCAAGTACTTTTTACCCCGGCTGATGGCCGAGTTTCAGCACGAGCACGAGGGCATTGAAATCCGGCTGGCCGTGGGCAACCGCGAACAGCTGGTGAAGATGCTGCAGGGCAACGAGCTGGACATTGCCATCATGGGGCGCCCGCCCACCGAGCTGGCCACGCGCGCCGAGCCGTTTGCCGCCCACCCGCATGTGTTTGTGGCCGCCACCGACCACCCGCTGCTCAAGGTGGGCCACCCCACGGTGGACTCGCTCAAGCCCTACGGCTTCATCTTGCGCGAGCGCGGTTCGGGCACGCGCGCGGCGATGGAAAAGTTTCTGGAACGCACCCGCATGGAACCTCGCGTGGTGATGGAAATGACCAGCAACGAAACCATCAAGCAAGCGGTGATGGCCGGCATGGGCATCAGCTTTTTGTCGCTGCACACCATCGGCCTGGAACTGGAACACGGCCTGATTGCCACCCTGGACGTGGAAGGCACGCCCATCGTGCGCGCCTGGAACGTGGTGCACACCTTGTCTAAACTGCTCTCCCCGGCCGCCGAAGCGTTTCGCTATTTCATGCTCGAGCGCGCCGAAGGCCACCTGGCCGAAAAATACGGCCAGTTGCTGAAACTGCCGCAGGCGCTGTAGGCGCCCCATTTCCACCCCATACCCATGACAACCCCCAACACCCCGGCCACCGACCGCACCGACGAACGCCTGACGCAGCTCGAGATCAAGCTCAGCTACACCGAAGACCTGCTGGACACCCTGAACCAGCTGGTGGCCACGCAGCAAGACCAGATCGACCTGCTGCTGCGCGAAGTAGGCCGCCTGCGCCAGCACGGCGGCGGCGAAAGCATGGCCGCCCCACGCAACCCGCGCGACGAACTGCCACCGCACTATTGAACCCACGTTGGCCCGGGGGTGCGCGAACGAATGCACACCCCGGCCCGGGTGGTTACAAAGCGGGTTTCTGAATCGTTTCTAATTACCCCCGGCCACCGGTTTCGCCCTTTTCGGCGAATTCGATGCTGGCCACACCGGCTGCCGGCACACCTGCCGCAACCGACCCGTGTGCACACCCCAACGTTGACGCGACATTCAGGCCGAAGCACTGGATGAACACCCAGCGATGGACCGGTGCCCAGCGGCCTCCCCGGCCCACCCATTTTCAACCGCTTGATGGCCCCGTTTCGGGGTGAAGGATTGGTTTTGCGCAGCAACTTCAGCAGTTCCAGACTGGTGCGCCTGCTCGGTGACGGCATGCCCGCGCCGGCCGAGTCGCCCCGGCAGGACGTTGCCGAGCGGCTGGGCCAGTGGCTGAATGTGGCGGACGCCATTGCGCTGCATGCGGCCCACCAGTCGATCCAGGCCATGGCCTCTGCCAAGCCCGCGCGCGCCCGGGCCCACGGCACAGGCCGCGCAACCGCCTTGACCGCCGAATTTCAGCGCGTGCGCGCCACGCTGACCCAAGCCATCCAGACCCCACCGCCAACCGGTGCCAGCACCAAGCGGCACCGCCACGCGCTGCCCGCCAGCGTGCTGCCGTTGGACGCGGAAGCCCCGCCCGCCGCACCCGACATCAGCTTTGCTCCCTTCCAGCAGCGTTACCAGGAACACCAGCGGCGCATGGACATGAGCCTGGAAGCCCTGCGCGGCCATGTGCGCCAGACGCTGGCCAGCGCCACGCCAGCCCTGGCCCAGCTGGCCGCACTGGACGCCGTGCTCGACCCTTTGCTGGGCGGGCGCGAACAAAAAATGCTGGCCACTGTGCCCGCATTTCTGGAACGCCGTTTTGACCAGCTGCGCCAGCAGCACCCCACCGAGCCCGATGCGCCGGCGGCAGCGCCAAGCTGGCTGGCCTCTTTTGAACCGACCTTCCAGGCCACCTTGCTGGCCGAACTCGACGTGCGCCTGCAGCCCGTCCTGGGAATGATCGAAGCACTCAGCAACTCCGTGAATCAGTGAAGCAACAACAATGAGCAGAATCGTTTTGGCCGTGGCCTTTGTCCTGGGTCTGGTGGCCGTCCTCTGGGTGGGTGTGGGTTTTGTGGGCACCAGCGCGCTGGCGCTGGCCATGAGCGTGGTGATTGGCGCGGTGTACGTGTTGGGCGCCGTGGAAATCCGGCGCTTTCGCGCCGTGACCGCCTCGTTGCAAACGGCGCTGAGCCACATTCCGCAGCCACTGGCTCAGCTGGGCGACTGGCTCGCAGGCCTGCACCCTTCGGTGCAAAACGCGGTGCGCGCGCGGGTAGAGGGCGAGCGCGTGGCCTTGCCTGGCCTGGCGCTCACGCCCTACCTGGTGGGCTTGCTGGTCATGCTGGGCATGCTGGGCACGTTTGTGGGCATGGTCGTCACGTTCAAGGGCGCGGTGTTTGCGCTGGACGGCTCCACCGACCTGCAGGCCATTCGCTCGGCGCTGGCCGCCCCCATCAAAGGGCTGGGGCTGGCCTTTGGCACTTCGGTGGCGGGTGTGGCGGCGTCGGCCATGCTGGGCCTCATGTCGGCCATCAGCCGGCGCGAGCGCCTCGGCGTGGTGCGCCTGCTGGACGCGCAGATCGCGACCACCTTGCGGACGTTCTCGCTGGCCCACCAGCGCCAGGAAAGCTTCAAAGCCCTGCAGTCGCAAGCCCAGGCACTGCCCGCCGTGGTCACCCAGCTGCAAGCCCTGATGGCGCAGATCGAGCAGCGCAGCGAACAGCTGGACGCGCAGTTGCTCAGCCGCCAGGCGAAGTTTCACAGCGACGTGTCGGTGGCCTACACCGGGCTGGCCAGCGCCGTGGCCACGTCGCTGCAAGACAGCCTGAGCGCCAGCGCCCGGGTGGCCGGCGAGAGCCTGAAGCCGGTGGTTGAGTCCGCCATGGCGGCCATGGCCGAAGAGTCGGCGCGCCAGCATGGGCGCGTGAGCGACGCGGTGCAAACGCAGTTGAACGGTCTGGCCACCCAGTTTGGCGCCACCGCCACCACCGTGGCCGACACCTGGACCAGCGCCCTGGCCCAGCATGCGCACACCAGCGAACAGCAGGTGAGCGGGCTCGACCGCGCGCTGAACGCTTTCACCCACACCTTTGAAGAACGCGCCACCGCCTTGCTGGCCAGCGTGCAGGCCAGCGCCGCCCAGTCGCTCGCCGGGCTGGCGCAGGCCGACCAGCACAAGCAGGCCGCCTGGACGCAGTCGCTGCAAGCGCTGGCTTCCACGCTGCAAGGCGAATGGCAGCAGGCCGGCGCACAAACGCTGGCCCAGCAACAGGCCGTGTGCCAGGCACTGGAACACACCGCTACAACGATCAGCGAACGCGTCAGCCAGCAGGCCGGCCGCAGCCTTGACGACATGGCGCGCCTGCTGGCCCAGTCCGAAGAACTGGTGCGCGCCCGCACCGAGGCGGAAGCCCGCTGGGCTCAAGACCACGGCCAGCGCATGGACGCGCTGGCCACGCTGTGGCGCACCGAACTGGCCGCCCTGCGCAGCGACGAAAGCACGCGCGGCCAGGCCGCCGTGGAGCGCATGGAAGCGCTGCAGACCACGCTGGCCGACCAGCTGGCCGCCTTGCGCACCGACGAATCGGCACGAGGCCAGGCCGCCGTGGACCGCTTGGAAGCCCTGCAAACCACGTTGGCGCAACAGCTAACGGCTTTGCGCACCGACGAATCCACACGCGGCCAGGCCGCCGTGGACCGCCTGCAAACCTTGCAGGCCGAGCTGAGCGCCCACATGAGCACCCTGCGCACCGAAGAAGCCACCCGGGGTGAAGCGGCGGTGAACCGGCTGGGCGAGCTGCAAGGCGCGCTGGCCAGCCACCTGGCCACGCTGGGCACCGCGCTGGAAACCCCCATGACCCGCCTGCTGGAAACCGCCTCAGAGGCGCCGCGCGCCGCCGCCGAGGTGATTACCCAGCTGCGCCAGGAAATGGGCCACATCACCGAGCGCGACAACCTGGCTCTGAAAGAGCGCACCAGCCTGGTGGCCCAGCTCGACACGCTGCTGCACACGGTCCAGCAGGCCACGGGCGAACAGCGCGCCGCCATCGAGTCGCTGGTGGCATCGGCCGCCACGGTCATGGCGCAAGCCAGTGGCCAGTTTGCCCAGACCCTGGGCGCGCAGGCCGGCCGGGTGGACGAGGTGGCCGCCCATGTGAACGCCAGCGCGGTCGAGCTGGCCAGCCTGGGCGAGTCGTTCGGCCACGGCGTGCAGCTGTTCAGCGCCAGCAACCAGCAGCTCATGGACAGCCTGCAGCGCATTGAAGGCGCCATTCAGCATTCGATGGCGCGCAGCGACGACCAGCTGGGCTACTACGTGGCGCAGGCGCGCGAGGTGATCGACCTCAGCATCAGCGCGCAGCAAGGCATTGTGGAAGACCTGCGCCGGCTGCACGGCACGCCTGCCACCCAGCCGGTGGGAGCCGCGGGATGACCGACCTGGACGACCGCGACGACGGCGGCCTGGAACAGACCGCCCCGGTCTGGGCCGTGTTTGGCGACCTGATGTCGGGCCTGCTCGGCGCTTTCGTGCTCATTTTGGTGGGTGTGCTGGTGGTTCAGATGGACCTGATGAGCAACCTGGCCTCTGAAATTGCCAAGCGCGAGGCCGAAGAGCAGCGCCGCATGGCGCTGGAAAAAGCGCTGGCCATTCCGTTGCAAACGGGCCGCGTCACGCTGAACAACGGGCGCATTGGCATCAGCGGCAGCGTGCTGTTTCCGCTCAACTCCGACGAGCTGCGCCCCGACGGCCGCCAGCTGCTCAAGAGCCTGGTGCCGCCGCTGCAGGTGTACCTGGGCGAGCGCGACGAAATGCTGATGGTCAGCGGCTTCACTGACGACCGCCCGATCCAGGACGGCAACCGGCGCTACGCGGACAACCTGGAGCTGTCGGCCCAGCGCGCGCTCACCGTGACCCGCGCGCTCATGGACGAAGGCATGCCGCCCGCGCGCGTGTTTGCCGCCGCCTTCGGGGCCGAACAGCCGGTGGCCTCCAATGCCGAGGAACAGGGCCGCACCCTGAACCGCCGGGTTGAAATGGCGCCGGTGCCCAAAACCGCCACCCCACCCGCGGCCAAGCCATGACCGAGCCGCTGGCCGCCCTGGCCGATCTGCGCAACGCGGGCGCCCACCAGCTGGACCCGGTGCGCTTTCACTACCTGGAGGCGCTGGCCGCCCGCGTGCAAACGGCCACGCCGGGCGTGCAAAGCGCGCTGGCCGCCCGGCTGGGCGCAGCGCTGGCCGACTACCAGCAGCGCGCCACACAAGCCCTGCAGGCGCGCCAGGGCGCAGAAGACGCGCAGACCGCGCAACACACTCGGCAAAAAATGGAGCGGCGCCGGCTGGCGGCGGCCTGCGGCGTGGGCATGCCGGCAGCCAGCGCCCAGGCCGCCGAGTCGCCGCTGGCCGAGCTCACCCGCTACATCGATCGCGTGCGGCAGGCGCCGGCCGACGATCCGCTGGCGCACGGCGCCCAGCCCCACCAGCACGCCCTGCCCGAACTCAACAGCGTGCGCCGGTTTCGCGAAACCTGGTCGCGCATCTGCGCCGAAGACCAGGTGGACCTGGCCGTGGAGCGTGGCCCGGAAAACGCCGGACCGCTCAACTCGCACATGCTGGTGCTGCGCTCGCTGGCGCTCATGCGCGAGCTGTCGCCCCACTACCTGCGGCGCTTCATGGCGCATGCCGACGCCCTGCTGTGGATCGAGCAGGCCAGCGCCCGCCTGAAGCCCCCCGCCGCCAAGCCCAAGGCGGTGCGCGGCGCCAAGGCCAAAAAACCCAGCTAAAACCGGGTTTGTTGCCGCTCTTCGCGCTGCACCGGGCCGGCCTTGGCCAGCGCCATCCACACATGAAACGGCAGGCGCTCCAGCGCGCGGCGCGGTGCCTCGCGCACCACCATCAGCGCATCGGGTGTGGCCAGCATCACACCGCATTCGGGTGGAATCTCGTCGGGCTCGCCAATCGGGCGGCCGCGCGCGTCGTGCCCCAGCACATACCAGCAAGCGCTGGCCAGCCCCAGGTAGGCGGCGCGCTTGGCGGGTTTTTTCAGGTCGCCCAGCAGGTCGGCGCGGTTCACCTTGATCTCGTGCACCACCGGCTCCAGGTAGGCTTCCACCGAGCTGCGGCGAATGGAAAACACGTCGGGGCAGGCCATGCACCAGGCGTGGTCGGGCTGGCCGGGCACGGTGTCGGTGTCGTCGTCCAACGCGCTCAACTGCGCGGGCGGCCCGGCCACCACGGTCGGCGCCACGCCATCGTCCAACGGGGCGCCTTGCAACAACGTGCGCGGCAAGGGAACCCGCAGCGCCAGGCCGCGCCAGGCCAGGCGCCCCGCGCGGCCCATGGCCACCGCCACCTGCTCCACCAGCGCTTCGTGCGGGGAACGCGCCGCCTTGTTGCTGGCAAACACCCGCGCCAGCGTTTCAATGCCGGCGTCGGTCACGCGCAGCGTCTCGTGGCCCTGGTCCGACAGGCGCCGCTCTACCTGCCCCGCGGCCAGCAGCTCCACCTCAAGCAGGTCCTGGCAAGGCCAGCCGGCCGAGCGGTAAATGTCGCGCAGGCGCTGGTGGTGGCGGCGGGTCAGGGTGGGCACAAACGAACTCATCAGCTGATGGTATATCCAGTACGATGCCACACCCCAACGCCTGCCCATCTTGAACACCGCCGCCCCCCGCCTGGAAGCCGAAACCGCTGAAGACTCCCCGCTGGGCGCGGTGGCGGTGCGCGCGCTGTGCGACTTTGCGGCCCGCGCGGGCGACCTGGACCTGCGCTTCACGCCCTCGCCCAGCGGCAGCGAAGGCGTGGCCGGGCACAGCGAGGTCACCTCGCGCCGCGGCGCGGGCTACCAGCGCGAACTGCCCCTGAGTGTGGTGTGGGGCGGGCTGCGTGTGCAAGGCCGGGCCGATGGGTTTGATTCCGTGGCCCTGCGGCTGGAAGAAATCAAAACCCACCGCGGCGACCCGGCCCTGATTGGCGCCAACCAGCGCGCGCTGCACTGGGCGCAGGCCCGCGTGTATGGCCACATGCTGTGCGAACAACTGGCGCTGGACGGGCTGGACCTGGCGCTCGTTTATTTCAACATCGACACCGCGCAAGAAACGCCGCTGGTGCAGCACCACAGCGCGCCCGAACTGCGCGCGTTTTTTGAAGCCCTGTGCACGCGCTACGCGGTGTGGGCGCGGGCCGAGCGCGCGCACCGCCTGGCGCGCGACGCGGCGCTGCGCGCGCTGGCCTTTCCATTTGCCGCGTTTCGCACCGGGCAGCGCGCGCTGGCCGAGGCGGTGTACCGCACCCACAGCCACGGCCGGGTGTTGATGGCACAGGCGCCCACCGGCATTGGCAAAACCATGGCCACGCTGTTTGCCGCGCTCAAGGCCGCGCCCGGCAACGGCAAAGACCCGGGCACCGACAAACTCTTTTACCTGACCGCCAAAACCCCCGGCCGCCAACTGGCGCTGCACGCGCTGGACAAGCTCACCCAGGCCGACACACCGCAGGCCATCCCGCTGCGCGTGCTGGAACGCGTGGCCCGCGACAAAGCCTGCGAGCACCCCGACAAAGCCTGCCACGGCGACAGCTGCCCGCTGGCCCAGGGCTTTTACGACCGCCTGCCTGCCGCCCGCCAAGCCGCCGCGCAGGCCCGCTGGCTGAGCAAAACCACGCTGCGCCAGGTAGCGCTGGAACACACCGTGTGCCCCTACTACCTGGGGCAAGAAATGCTGCGCTGGAGCGACGTGGCCGTGGGCGACTTAAACCACTACTTTGACCACGGCGCCGCCTGGCACGCACTGACCGAGGCCAACGGCTGGCGCGTGGGCCTGCTGGTGGACGAAGCGCACAACCTGATCGAGCGCGCGCGCCTCATGCACAGCGCCACGCTGGAGCCCGCCGCCTTTCAGGCGCTGCGCCAGGCCGCGCCCGCCGCGCTGAAAAAGCCGCTGGACAAACTGCAACGCCGCTGGAGCGCCCTGGCCAAAACCCAGACGCAGGACCACGAGGTGCTGCCCGAGCTACCCGGTGAATTCATCACCACGCTGCAGCAACTGTGCAGCGACATCGGCGACCACCTTGCGCAGCACCCGCAAGACGCGGTGGACGGCCCGCTGCAGCGCTGGTGGTTTGAGGCGCTGCACCTGCTGCGTGTGGCCGAGCAGTTTGGCGAGCATTCGCTGTGCGACCTGACCCGCGACACCAGCACCGGGCGGGCCAAGCACCCCGCGCTGGCCATCCGCAATGTGGTGCCCGGCCCGCTGCTGGCGCCGCGCTGGGCCGCAGCCCACAGCGCCACGCTGTTTTCAGCCACGCTCGCGCCCATGGACTTTGTGGCCCACATGCTCGGCCTGCCGGCCGAGACGCTGCGGGTCGATGTGCCGTCGCCCTTCGCGCCCGAGCAGCTGGCGGTGCGCGTAGCGCCCCACATTTCCACCCGCTGGAGCGACCGCAAGGCCTCGCTCACGCCCATGGCCAAGGTGATGGCGGCGCAATACGCCGCCGAGCCCGGCAACTACCTGGCGTTTTTCAGCAGCTTTGACTACCTGCAGCAAGCGCTGGACCGGTTGCAACAGCACCACCCCGCCCTGCCGGTGTGGGCGCAGTCGCGCGGCATGAGCGAGCCCGAGCGCGACGCCTTTGTGGCCCGCTTCACCGAAGGCGGCCAGGGCATTGGCTTCGCGGTGCTCGGTGGCGCGTTTGGTGAAGGCATTGACCTGCCGGGCCGCCGCCTCATTGGCGCCTTCATTGCCACGCTCGGCCTGCCGCAGGTGAACCCGGTCAACGAGCAAATGCGCGCGCGCTTGCAAGCCCTGTTTGGCCGCGGTTACGACTACACCTACCTCTACCCCGGCCTGCAAAAAGTGGTGCAAGCGGCCGGGCGGGTGATCCGCACCGAGCAAGATCACGGCACCGTGTGGCTGCTGGACGACCGCTTTGCGCGCCATGACGTGCAACGCCTGCTGCCGGCTTGGTGGCGCGGCCCGCGCACGGCACCGAACACGCCTGACCTATAGTGCGGCCTGGGCTGCACCCGCTTGGCGGTGCACTGCGCAGTACCCCAAAGCACCACCATGCCCACGGCCCAGCGCCCTTTTCTCGCCAACCCATGCCAGACACCCAACCCGACCCAAACACGCCGCCTCGCCCCGAGCGGCCCGAAGACGCCATAGCGCTGCATGCCGAGCCCGGCCACCTCATCCGCCGCGCCCACCAGCTCGCCGTGGCCACCTTTCACGACACCCACGGCCGCCAGATCACGCCGGTGCAATACGCCCTGCTGCGCGCCCTGCAAGAAGAGCCCGGCCTGGACCAGGTGACGCTGGCGCAGCGGGTGGCGCTCGACACCTCCACCACCGCCGACATCGCCACCCGGCTGGAAAGCAAGGGCTGGATCGTGCGCGAGCTGCTGGCGCGGCGCCAGCGCAGCCTGCGCCTCACGCCGGCTGGCGAAACCATGCTGAGCGACATGCTGCCCCGCGTGGAGCCCATGTACCAGCAACTGCTGCAGCCACTATCGCCCGCTGAGCAAGCCGAGTTTTTGCGCCTGCTGCGCAAGTTTGTGCACCTGAACGAAGCCGCAGCACCGCCGCAAACCTCGGGAAAACCCGAATTTTGAACCCCTGTCATTGGCGCCACACATTCCGTAAAATACGCGTCATTCAGCATACTGAATGAAACACACCCCACAGGAGACGCTGCATGTTCCCCAAAAACACCTGGTACGTGGCCTGCACGGCCGAAGACATTGACGCCAAGCCCCTGGGCCGCAAAATTTGCAACGAGCGCATCGTTTTTTACCGCGCGCAGGCCGGCAAAGTGGCCGCCGTGCAAGACTTTTGCCCCCACCGCGGCGCCCCGCTATCGCTGGGCTACGTGTGCGAAGGCAAACTGGTGTGCGGCTACCACGGGCTGGAAATGGGCTGCGACGGCAAAACCATCGCCATGCCCGGCCAGCGCGTGGGCGGCTTCCCGGCCATCCGCAGCTTCCCGGTGGAAGAGCGCTACGGCTTCATCTGGGTCTGGCCCGGCGACAAAGACAAGGCCGACCCGGCCCTCATTCCCCACATGGAGTGGCACGACAACCCCGAATGGGCCTACGGCGGCGGGCTCTACCACGTCAAGGCCGACTACCGCCTCATGGTCGACAACCTGATGGACCTGACGCACGAAACCTATGTGCATTCCACCAGCATCGGTCAAAAAGAGATTGACGAGGTGCCCTGCAAAACCACGATCGACGGCGACACCGTGGTCACCAGCCGCTTCATGGAAAACATCTCGGCCCCGCCATTTTGGAAAGCCGCCCTGCGCGCCAACCACCTGGCCGACGACGTGCCGGTGGACCGCTGGCAAATCTGCCGCTTCACACCACCCAGCCACGTCATGATTGAGGTGGGCGTGGCCCACGCCGGCCACGGCGGTGTGAACGCACCGGCCGAACACAAGGTGTACGCCGTGGTGGTCGACTTCATCACCCCCGAAACCGACACCTCCATGCACTACTTCTGGGGCATGGCGCGCAAGTTCAACCCGCAAGACAAAGCGCTCACCGCGCAAATCCGCGAAGGCCAGGGCAAGATCTTTTCAGAAGACCTGGAAATGCTGGAGCGTCAGCAGCAAAACCTGAGCGAATTCCCCGAGCGCGCCCTGCTCAAGCTCAACATTGACGCCGGCGGCGTGCAGTCGCGCCGGGTGATTGACCGGCTGATTGCCGCCGAACAAGGCGCCGCCCCATGAACCAGCCCAGCCCCACCCTGGCCGTGTGCGTGGCCAGCAAGCGCACCGAAGCGCTGGGCATTTGCAGCCTGCAACTGGTGGCCACCGAGGGCACCACCCTGCCCGCCTTCACCGCCGGCGCCCACGTGGACGTGCACCTGCCCGGCGGCCTGGTGCGCCAATATTCCCTGTGCAACCCGCCCAGCGACGCCGGCCGCTACGAAATCGGCGTGCTGCGCGACGCCCAGTCGCGCGGCGGCTCGGTGGCCGTACACGACGCCGTGAACGAAGGCACTGTGCTGCAAATCAGCGCGCCCAAAAACCACTTTCCCCTGGCCGCAAACGCCGACCACCACCTGCTGCTGGGCGGCGGTATCGGCATCACGCCGCTGCTGGCCATGGCCGAGCACCTGGCCAGCCACGGCAAAAGCTTCGAGCTGCACCACTGCACCCGCTCGCGCGAGCGCACACCCTTCACCGAGCGGCTGGCCGCGGCAAGCTTTGCGCGCCACGCGCACCACCACTTTGACGACGGCCACGCCACCCAAAAGCTGGACATAGCCGCCACGCTGCAACAGGCCAACCCCGGCACCCACCTGTATGTGTGCGGCCCGCAAGGCTTCATGGACGCCGTGCTGAGCACCGCCCGCGCCCAGGGCTGGCCCGAAGAACGCCTGCACCACGAATACTTCAGCGCCGCCCCGGCAGATACCGCAGGCGACGGCAGCTTCGAGATGGAAGTGGCCAGCACCGGCCAGGTGATCACCGTGGCTCCCGCCCAAACCGCCCTGCAAGCCCTGCTGGCCGCGGGTTTTGACATTCCCATGTCGTGCGAACAAGGCGTGTGCGGCACCTGCCTGACCGGCGTGAAAGCCGGCACCCCCGACCACCGCGACCACTACCTGACGCCAGAAGAACAAGCCGCCAACGACCAGTTTCTACCCTGCTGTTCGCGGGCCAAGGGTGGGCGGCTGGTGTTGGATTTGTAGATGGCTGGACGCACGCATTTGCATTTATTGGGGGTACATTGATATATTGAGATCGAGCTGAGACGACGCCAAGCGCAGCAGAACCCTGCTGGAGCGTGGCCTGGACTTTGCGCATGCAAAGGCCGTGTTTGAAGGCTTGCATTTCACAGCGCAAGACACCAGAGCGGGCTACGAAGAAGATCGGTTCATCACCGTGGGGTGGCTGGATGCCCGTTTGGTGGTTTTGGTCTGGACCCCACGCGGCGAGGTACGCCGCATCATCAGCATGAGGAAAGCCAATGACCGGGAAAAAACGCTCTACGCCAGCCACCTGGAATGACCCGG
This sequence comes from Hydrogenophaga sp. LT287, assembly GCF_055702805.1. NCBI lineage: Bacteria > Pseudomonadati > Pseudomonadota > Betaproteobacteria > Burkholderiales > Comamonadaceae > Hydrogenophaga > Hydrogenophaga sp. LT287. The sequence goes on from NZ_JBVPZC010000013.1 coordinate 19,343, forward strand.
ACGATGCACCGGAATTGACGGATGCATTTTTCAAGTCCGCCGACCTGTATGACGGGAACAAACCCAAGGCACGCGGCCGCCCCAAAGCTGCCACCACCAAGGAGCCTGTCAAGCTGCGCCTGGATGCCGACGTGCTGGCCGCGCTGCGCGCCAGCGGTGAGGGGTGGCAGACACGCATCAACGACACCTTGCGGGCAGCACTGAGCCTGGCCGGGCGGGTCTAAACCGAGGGCTGGCCCGAAGAACGCCTGCTCCACGAATACTTCAGCGCCGCCCCGGCAGACACCGCCGGCGACGGCACCTTTGAGGCGGGAGTGCACAGCACCGGCCAGGTGGTCACCGTGGCCCCCGCCCAAACCGCCCTGCAAGCCCTGCTGGCCGCGGGTTTTGACATTCCCATGTCGTGCGAACAAGGCGTGTGCGGAACCTGCCTGACCGGCGTGAAAGCCGGCACCCCCGACCACCGCGACCACTACCTGACGCCGGAAGAACAAGCCGCGAACAACCAATTTCTACCCTGCTGTTCGCGGGCGAAGGGTGGGCGCCTGGTGCTGGATTTGTAGATGGCGGAGCGCGGGTTGCTGCGCATTCACCCATGGGCAAAGGGTCGCGATTCGCGGCCCTTTGTTTTTGGCGCGCGGCTGGAAAGGCTGCACTGCCGCAAACTGCACCTGGGTTGAAGGGGTGAATTGGGCCAACTGAATTCACATGACTGACAGTCAGGGTGCTGACTGACCACTGACGACCCGTTGCGGCCGATTGGTCATCCGAGTCAATGGCTGCAGTGCAGCGACAGCGGTAGTTGGTGGTCGCGCTCGCAGTTCACGGTCATGTACACAGACCTGTCAGCCAGGCAACTGCGATGTCGCTGGTCCGATGACCGTTCATCGGGCCAATGCTGACGTTGCCTGCTGTAAAGGAGTCGAGGCCGGCCGAACGTCCGCTGACTGATCTGTCCAACAGGCACTGCCGACCCGCAGCAGACGGGGGTTCATGTGGTTGCACTACTATTGCAACATGCCGCCAGGACTCCCAACTCCTCAAGAACTCGTCGACGGTGAGGTAGCGTTCTTTTCCCTGGACACGGATGTCATACAGGCCGCTGGCTACAACTTCGGCAAGGGAGCGCTCAACCAGCTTCCGCGCCAGCTTCCTACCGCCATGAAGCTCCAGCTCACGGAGGTCGTTCTGCAGGAGATCGTTGGTCACAAGCTGGCTCCCGTGAAGGAAGCTGCCGACAAGTTCCAGGCTTCGACCGCAGGCCTCACCAGGCTTACTGGCCTAGATTTCAGTCCAGTAGACTTTCATTTCAGCAAGCTAGATGTGCTCGCTGCCGCGCAGCGGAAATTTGAGGCAGACGTCAAGAACTACGTGTCGCAGTGCGGCGGTGACGTCCTATCCATAGCGGATGTCGACCCGGAGATGCTCTTTGCTCGGTACTTCGCGGCAGATCCCCCATTCGGCCTCAAGGCCGACAAAAAGTCGGAGTTCCCAGACGCGGCGGCGTTGTTGCTCCTTGAGCAGCACGCGATTGACGAGGAGACAAAGGGCATTCTTGCTTCGGGAGATGCTGGCTGGAAAGCCTTTGCAGACCAGTCTGCCCACCTTTACTGCGTCTCATCGCTGGACGACTTGGCAGCGCTATTTGCCGCGACCGATGCCCACGCTCAAGCGGTGAGGGACAAGATTGCGGCCGCCGTAGGCGACAAGCATTCCGCTCTACGGGCGCAACTTACGGAGTCACTCAAGGAACACGTTTCTAGCGCAGATTGGGACGCGAGCGAACTGTACAACGGGTCTCGACGCATCGAACCTGAGGTTAGTGATGTGGAGCTGACGGACTATTCCGTCCACGAAAGCTCGCTGAACGTCTGGAAGGTCGAGAACGAACCGGGAGCCTGGGTCGTCGAACTGACGGCCAGCGTAACGGTAGACGTCACAGTGAGCGTTCAGTTTTTTGTCTGGGACTCAATTGACCGTGAAGAATTGGCCTTCGGCCATGACAGCTTCACGTTCTCCCAAGAAGTGGAAGTTGAGGCGTTTCTCACCTGCCACTCTGTGAAGCTGGAAGTGGCGCCTGAATTGTGGGAAATTGAAGTTGAGATTGGCTCCGGGAAGTACTCGCTTGAAGCTGCCGAAGTGGAGCCGGACTTCAGCGACCACGATTGATCGCGGACGTTCCTAGGCTGATGCCCTTGGCCCCGTGACTGGCACCTGTATGGGAAACCATCCCAGTTGGCAGCTTAACCAACGTTGGCACTGCGCCTGGAATCAGTCACGGTCAGTTGGTGGTGCGACTCTGCTTGTCCAACTATCATTCTTCGATGCCTCAACGGACCAACCAATTCCAAAGACTCGCGGTTCACATCCACGCTCGGTTAAGTAAGGGGTGGAAGGTCGAAGAGTCAAAGATGCTGGTTGATCGGATAACGGGCGAACTGCGAGAGGTGGATGTGACAGCCACGGCGACTGTTGGTACGCATCAAATCGTCCTTAGCGTGGAGTGTCGGGACCACCAGCGGCCCGCCGATACGCCTTGGGTGGAGTCGATGGCTCAAAAACACGCTAACTTGGACACGTCAAAGCTTGTGCTCTGGTCACGCAGCGGCTTTACCGCCCCTGCAGCTGCTAAGGCGAGTTTCCTCAACATCGATACTGTTTCGGCACGTGATGTGAAAGATGCTGATTGGGCCAAGTTCGCTCGCGCCTCTGTAGGTTCCAAGATTCGACTCGTTACCCCTGCATTCCAGCCTGAGGTCTTGGTCGTAACCGCAAATAGCGACGTTGTTCCAATGAATAGCCCGGAACTGGCGGTCTGGTTCGATGAAGCTGGACGTGTGGCTGGTTCAATGCAGGGCGTACTGAACCAGCTCTTAACAGACGAAGAAGTGCGGACTGTAATGCTTGACCATGCGCCGCTCGGCTCGGGGGACTTCTGGACGCATGTTGTTCCCCCGGAAGGGAGGACATGGTTTGTCCAGTCTGACAAAGGGGAGCGCATAGTGGTCCGGCGCATCGCGGTTGGGATCAAAACCATGACCGAGGTCGTGAAATTGCAGACTGCCTCAGCGCCCTACGACGGAAAAATCGTCACGCTTGCGAGCGGTGTGCAGGAGAACGGCCGGCACGTGAACGTCTACGTCGAGGAATCCCCGCCTAGCCTAGCCAGCTCCAACATTGAAGAAGACAGTGGCACGGACCCGCAAAGTTAAGTGCCAGCTCTTGGCCGACCGCTGATTCCGCGGCTCCAGTCGTTCGACCCTTCTGTGCTCGAAAGACAGGTGAACGCGGCGTCCGACATTCAAGAGTGCCAAGTCACCGGCTGCACCCAGCCTTTATCGGGTACCCGGCTGGCGCCGGGCAAGGTCAGCTGATGGCCGAAAGCGGCTTCCTGCTGGCAAAAAACTGCTTGCTCCCGCCCGGAGCACAACGGCTCAAACCGCGCCACGACTAAAACTCAAGGCACCAACACAGCCCGCGCCACCGCGTTTGCCTCCACCTGCACGGGGTTGAACCACCACGCGGTGCGCTGGCCCGCTGCCCACAGGCGGGCCTGGTCGTTTTGGTGGGGTTGGAAGTGGCGTTCGCTCACGCCGCCGGCGAGCACGGCTTCTATTTTGTCGGGGTCGCCGAAGTCCACCACCAGCTGCATGGACGCGAAGAACTTGGTGTCGAACGGGGCCATGAAGTCGTACACGCCGCGGTTCAGGGTTTCGCCGCTGCCCGATTTGTCGAACGCAAAGCCGCCCACCAGCTCTTGGCCGGCGCCTTTGCGGCGCAGCGGGCTCACAAAGGCGAGCCGATGCGAGCGGCCCCATTGCCATTGCGACACGTCTTTGCCTTGCTGCGCTTCCAGCGTGGCGCGGGCGCGGGGGGCGGCGCTGCGGATCACGTCGGCCAAGGTTTCCTGCCGGTCGGGGGTGCTCACGTCGTCAAACCATTTCGCCTTGGGCGTGGCCACCAGGGCGGCAAAGCGCTGTTGCCAAAAATACCAGCTGGACATCATGTCGCCCGCGGTGTCGGCGCCGAGTTCGTCCACAAAGGTGCCCAGCGCCACTTCGCGGTAGAGCGCCTGGTACACCAGCGGGGCGGCGTCGGTGGCGCGGTCCACGCCGTCCCAGGCAGCGAGCAGCGCGGCCAGGTCGGCGTGGGCGGGGTCGTTTTGCAGGGCGGCCACCAGCAGCGGGCGCAACACGTCGCTTTGCAGGTTGCGGTCGTCGCGCATCAGGGCCCAGTGGTCGTCCACCCGCATTTGGGTGGCGCTGCCCAGCACCTGGCCCATGCGCTGGTAGCGGTAGTCGGGCGCCACGTAGTTGGTGTAATACCAAGGGAAGCCTTCGGGGCGGGTGTCGTGGTTGGCGGTGCCCACCCAGGCGCGTGCGGGGTTCAGCTGGCCGGGCATGCGGTCTTTGGGGATGAAGCCAATCCAGTCGTCGCCGCCGTCGGCCGGCGGCAGGCGGGGCGCGCTGCCGTCGGCCCCGGCGCGCAGGGGCACGGCGCCGCTGGCGCGGTGTCCTATGGCGCCTTGCGCGTCGGCAAACACGAAGTTGAACATCATGAGGTCGATTTTTTGCACCTCGGCGTCAAAGGCGGCGGCGTTGGGCGCGGTCAAGAAGCCTTCCACGCCGATGACCGGGCCCAGCACTTCGGCGTCGGTAGAGCGCAGCACCAGGAGCTTGTCGCCCTTGGGGCCCAGGCCGGGGTGGTCGCTGATGACGGGGCCGCGCCGGGTGCTGCGAACGGTGAGTGTGTGCTCACGCACGCCGCCGGGGGCTGCGCTGTCTTTCACGCGAATGACCTCGCTCACGGTGCCAAAGGGCACGCTGCGCCCACCGTCCAGGTAGTGCTGGGGGTTGGCCGGGTCCCGCGTTTCAATGTAGAGGTCTTGCACGTCGCCGTAGGCGTTGGTCACGCCAAAGGCCACATGCTGCGTGCGGCCCACCAGGATGCCGGGCACGCCGGGCAGCGCTGCGCCCACGGCCTGTATGCCGGGCGCGAACAGGCCCACGGGGTGCCACATGCCGGGCAAGATGCGGTTGTCCAGGTGCGGGTCGTTGGCCAGCATGGCCTGGCCCGAGGCGCTGCGCGACGGGCCCACGGCCCAGTTGTTGGAGCCCAGGCCTTGGTGGTTCAGGGTGTCGGGGCGCACCAGCAGGTGGTCCCAATCCAGGCCGAGCGCTGCGGTCTGCTCGGCGGCAGGCTTTGGCGCTGCGGTCTGGCGCTGCAGGCTGGTGGCGGGCCAGTCGGGGTTGCTCAGCAGCGGAAACAGTTCGCGGGCGCGGTCTTCGCCCAGCTGGTCGATCAGCTTCTGCGCCACCACCTCGGTTTTGAAGTTGGTGGCATGGGTGTAGTGCACAAAATGCACCAGCGTGACCAGGTCGGCCACACCCCAGGGCCTGGGCACCAGCCCAGCAATGCGCAGCTCGACCGGATGGTCGGCGGTGTGGTCTTGCACATAGGCGTTCACGCCGTCCACATAGGGCTGCAAAAACGCGCGGGTTTCGGGCGAAATGCGCTGGGCGTGGCGTTCGCCGTTGCGGGCAATGCCCAGCACGCGCATGCGGATGTCGCTGGGCAGCGCGGCTTCACCAAAGCTGGCGGCCAGCTCGCCGCGCCAGGTGGCGCGGTACAGCTCCATTTGCATCAGCCGGTGCTGCGCGGTGACGAAACCCTGGGCGCGAAACAGGTCGGGCGTGTTGGCCGCAAAGATGTAGGGCACGCCGTGGCCGTCGCGCAGCACCTTCACCGGTGCGGTCAGGCCGCTGAGCTTCAACTCGCCGCCCACCTGCGCGCGGCCGGAAGCGCGCAGCAAACCGTAGGCGGCCAGCGCAGCCAGCAAGGCCAGCACCAGCACAGCCACCACCAGCCATTTCAGGGTTCGGACCACGGCGTCTCCTCGTTGTGTTGTGAAGGCAAATGGTACCCGTGGGCCTGGGTGGGCGGTGTCACGGGGCAGCCATTTTCAGCGGTAGCTGGCCAGGTGGATGCTGGTTTCGGTGCCGCGAATGCCGCTGATCAGCCGCACGCGCTCCAGCACGTCCGACAGTTCTTTCATGCTGCCCACCTCCAGCTCGGCCAGCAGGTCCCAGCGGCCGTTGGTGTCGTGCAGGGCGGCCACACCGGGCTCGCCCAGCAGGCTGGCAATCACCAGGCGGGTCTGGTTGCCTTCGACCTGCACACCCATCCAGGCGCGTATACGTTCGGGCTGTGCTTCGGGCCGCAGGCGCACGGTGTAGCCCACGATCACCTGCGTGTCTTCCAGCTTGCGCAGCCGGTTGGTGACGGTGCCGCGCGACACCTTGAGCTTGTGCGCGAGGTCGGCCACCGAGAGCCGGGCGTCTTGCCGCAGCAGGGCAATGAGTTGCTGATCGAGCTGGTCCATGGTCAAAACGCCATCCAAGGTTGCCGAAATGCTTGATTTTCTGTCATTTCAATACCTTTTTGGCGATTTTCATTGCCGCGCCACCCCGGCAAACTGCTTGCACAGTTTGGCGAACCCACGCCAGCCCCCCAAGAGACGACCATGAACAACACCGCACTGACCCGATTCAAAGACACTGGCACCCTGTACCTGAGCGCGCCCGAAGCCGCCGAGCTGGTGCGCCGGCTGGGCCTGCCGCACTGCCTGCAACACATGGCCGAGCACATACGCGCCGACTTTCTGCGCTGGGCCGACTTCGACAAAAGCGCCCGCGTGGCGGCCCATTCCAAAGACGGCGTCATCGAGCTCATGCCCGTGGCGGACGACCACCGCTACAGCTTCAAATATGTGAACGGGCACCCGGGCAACACGCGCTTGGGGCTTTCCACCGTGATGGCCTTCGGTGTGCTGGCCGACGTGGACACCGGCGCACCGCTCTTCCTGAGCGAGCTCACGCTCACCACCGCGCTGCGCACCGCCGCCATGTCGGCCCTGGCCGCCAAAACCCTGGCCCGGCCTGAAAGCCGCGTGATGGCGCTGATTGGCAACGGCGCGCAAAGCGAGTTTCAGGCGCTGGCTTTTCAGCACCTGGTGGGCATCACCACCCTGCGGGTGTTTGACGTGGACCCTGCCGCCAGCGCCAAGCTGGTGGCCAACCTGCAAGGCAGCGGGCTGCGCATTACCGTGTGCCCAAGCACGGCCGAAGCCGTGCGCGGGGCTGACATCGTGACCACCGTGACCGCCGACAAGGCGATGGCCCTGATCTTGACACCCGAAATGTTGGAGCCCGGCATGCACCTGAATGCCGTGGGCGGCGATTGCCCGGGCAAGACCGAGCTGCACGGCGCCATATTGGACGCAGCCAAGGTGTTTGTGGAATACGAGCCGCAGTCGCGCGTGGAAGGCGAAATACAGCACAAGCCCGCAGACTTTGCCGTGACCGAACTCTGGCAGGTGTTGCGCGGTGAAAAGCCCGGGCGCGACCACGCTGCCCAAGTGACGGTGTTTGACTCGGTGGGCTTCGCGCTGGAAGATTTTTCAGCCCTGCGCTTCATGATGGACAGCGCCACCCGCCTGGGCATGGGCGAGCGCATGGCGCTGATTCCGCAGCTGGCAGACCCGAAGAATTTGTTTGGCCTGCTGGGCGCTACCGCGCCGGTGGCCTTGGCCGCGCACGCGAGGCGCCTCGCGGCCTGAGGCAACGCTTACTGGATTTTTTGGTAACGGCCGTCGCGAATTTCGGTGAAAAACACCTTGCGCTGGGTGTCGCCGTTGGCGTCAAAAACCATTTCTTGCTGCAGGCCGGTGAAAGGGCTGCTGCGCAGCGCAGCAGATTTCACGGTTTCGCCCTTCTGGCGGTTTTTCAGCGCCTGCAGCACCACGGTGGCCGCGTCGTAGGCCGACACCGAGCTGTAACCCGGGTTGCGCTGGAAGCGCTTGAAATAGGCTTCGCTGAACGCTTTGAAACGCTCTGAGGTGTCATCGCGGTCGTAGTTTTGCACGATCAGCAGGCCTTCCACCACCGGGCCACCCAGCTCGATGAGCTGCTCGGTCGAAGCCCATTCAGCCGCGCCAATGGGCAGCGTGGGCGCGAGTTTGCGGGACTGCTGGGCAAAGCGGGCCACGTCCAGCGCACCCGAAATGAAGAACAGGCTGTCGGGATTGACGACCAGCATGTTTCGCACCACGACGTCAAAGTCGGTGTCGATGCCTGAGGCATAGGGCACCTCTGCGGCCAGCTCGGCGCCCAGGGCGTTTGCCGCGGTCCGGAATTCGGTGAGCCAGGATTCGGTGAAGTTTTTGTTGCGCGTGTCATAGGCCACGGCCACACGCTTCTGGCCCATGCCCACCATCACTTGCGCGTAGTCGCGGGCGTTGTCACGGGTGGTGCGGTTGATGCGAAACAGGTTGTCGTCTTTGCCGTAGAAGTCCATCGAGGTGATGGTGGGGCTGACCTGAAAAATGCCCGCAGCGCCGGTGATGGGCACGATCACCTGGGCCATGCTGCTGGTGAACGGCCCGACCACCGCTTCCACCTGCGCTGCCACCAGCTCTTCAGACGACTTGGCTGCCACAGCCTTGTCCTGGGCATCGTCTTTGGGCAGCAGCTCGACCAGCCGCCCGTCCACACCGCCCGCGCGGTTGAACTGTTCCACCGCCAAGATCACGCCATTCAGGCCGGACTGGCCGTTGTCCGAGTTGCGATCGGTCAGGCCGCCAATGAACCCGATTTTGATGGGCGGCGGTGGGCTGCAAGCGCCCAACAACAAAGAACCTGCCAGAAGCAAAAAAAGAGGCAATTTTTTCATATTTGTACCGATAAACAAGGGATGAAATCCCATTCGTCGAAAGAGCACCCGAGAACGGGTCTGCTGAGCAGCCACCACAAAAGCCCTTCAGCGCCTGAAAGCGCGCGGTGCAACCGCCTAGAGCGCCATGTCTGACCACGATCCGATATCGACCTTTCCGGAAGAAACTGAAACGCTGTACAGCCGCTCTCTGGCGAGCCAATGGCGCCGGCGCTGGACTGGGTCTCTGCGCTTTCGGCTGCTCGCGCTCGGCCTCATGCCGCTGCTGGTGGCGTTTCCGCTGGTGATTGCAGCGCTGGTGGTGCTGGGTGGCCAGCGGGCCCAGGCGCTGCTGGAGTCCAACCTGCGCAGCCACCTGGCGGCGAGCCGCAACTACCTGAGCCAGGTGAGGCTGGAAACCGGGGTGCGGGTGACCCAGCTCGCCCGATCTGAGCGCATGCGCGACCTGCTGGCCCCCGACACTCCCCAGGAAATCCGTCAGCGCGCCCTGGCCGCCGCCGCCGAGAGCAGTGGCCTGGACTACCTGCTGCTGGCCATGGCGGACGGGCGCGTACTGGGGGCCAACACACCGGTCGCTGAAGGCGCCCGGTTGCCCGACTCGTTTGTGATCCGGCAGGCCGCCATTGGCGTGGCCAACGCGGCGTATGAGGTATTTGATGCGCAAACGCTGGCCACCTTTTCGGCGGCTTTTCCCGAGGTGGCCCGGGTGCCCCTGGCGCTGCAGGGCGGCAAAGCGGCGGAGTCTGAAACCCGTGGGCTGCTGATCAACGCGGCGGCGCACTTCCCGCTGGGTGTGGACACGCCCGACGCGATCTTGCTGGGCGGCGTGCTGCTCAACCGCAACAACTCGCTGATCGAGCACATGCGGGAGATCATTTACCCGGTGGGCTCGCTGCCCGACGATGCCGAGGGCATCACCGCCATTGCCTTGGGCGGGGTGCATGTGGCCATGAGCCACCAGCGCCAGCAGGGCCACCGGGTGCTGGGCACACCGGTGAATGACGCAGCGTTTTCAGCGGTGATGGAACAAGGCCAGGCGTGGCACAGCCGCCTGGTGCTAGACGGTGCCGAGCACCTGGCGGCCTACGAACCGATCGTTAACGGCGATGGCCAGCGCGTGGGCATGCTGGGCGTGGCGTTTCCGTATGCGCCGTACCAAAACAGCGTCCAGCTGCTGATGTGGATGGTGGGTGCTTTGCTCGCGCTCACCATGCTGGCCATTTCGCTGGCCTTCCTGTTTGCGGGCCAGCAGCTCACGCAGCGGCTGGCCCACATTGGGCAGACCATGTCGGCGGTGCGCCGCGGTAACCGGCACCACCGCGTGGCATCGTCGGTGCACCAGGACGAGCTGGAACAGCTGGCGCGGCACTTCAACGTGTTGCTCGACACCATTGCCACCCAGGACGCCGCGCAGCACCAGGCGCAGCAGACGATTGCGGACGAAGCTTCGCGCCGGCGCGCGTTGTTTGAACACGAGCGCGACGGCGTGGTGATTCTCAACGCCGACGGCACGGTGTTTGAAGCCAACCCCAAGAGCGCGGCCATGCTGGGCTACAGCGGCGAAGAAATGCAAGGCCTGCATGTGAGCGACTGGGACGCCCACTACAGCGCGGCCGAGGTGCGCGCCATCATCCAGACGATGGGGCCCGCCGGCGAGTTTTTGCAAACCGTGCACCGCCGCAAAGACGGCAGCACCTACGACGCCGAGGTGTCGATCAGCCTGGCCACATGGGGTGACAAAACCTTTGTGTTCATGCTGCAACGCGACATTTCAGAACGCAAGGTGGTGGAAGCCGAACTGGAACAGTACCGCCGCGACCTGGAGATTCTGGTGGGGCAGCGCACGCAGGAACTGTTTGACCGCTCGGAACAGCTCAACACCATCTTTGCCCTGAGCCCGGACGGCTTCGTGTCGTTCAACCACCGGCGACAGGTGAACTTTGCCAACGAAGCGTTTTTGCGCATGACGGGCCTGTCCGTGCAGGACGTGGTGGGTCTGAGTGAGGCGGCCTTTGCGGCCCGCATGGGCGGGCTGTGCCGCAGCGCAGAAGACTTCCCCGACATTGCTTCGCTGCGCCAGGCCCAGCAGCGCCAGGAAGACGAACCCGCCAAACACGCACCGAAGGCGCAGCGGCACCAGTTGCTGGAACTCACCGCCGCAGGCAACCGCATGCTGGAGCTGGATGTGCGGGTTTCCGAGTCGGCCAATGTGTCGCTGGTGCTGTATTTCCGCGACGTGACGCACGAAACCGAAGTAGACCGCATGAAGAGCGAGTTTTTGTCCACCGCCGCCCACGAATTGCGCACACCCATGGCGAGCATTTACGGGTTTTCCGAGCTGCTGCTGGCGCGCAAATTCAGCGAAGAACAGCGCCGCGATCTGCTGGAAACCATATCGCGCCAGGCCACCCGCATGTCCACCATCATCGACGAGCTGCTGGACCTGGCCCGCATTGAAGCCCGCCAGGGCAAAGACTTTGTGCTGGCCACGCTGCCGCTGCAGGCGCTGGTGAAACAGGTGCTGGGCGACTACAACCCGCCCACCGGCCGAACCGCGCCCAGCCTGGACGCGGGCCACCACCCGCTGCAGGTGCGCGCCGACAGCGACAAGCTGCAACAGGCGTTGCTCAACGTGGTGTCCAACGCCTACAAATACTCGCCCGAAGGGGGCGAGGTGCAGGTGCGGTGCCTGTGGGACGAAGCAGGCCAGCGCGCCGGCGTTGAGATCAGCGACCAGGGCCTGGGCATGACACCCGAGCAGGTGGCGCGCTTGTTTGAGCGCTTTTACAGGGCCGATACCTCAGGCCAGATCCCCGGCACGGGGCTGGGCATGAGCATCGTGAAAGAAATTGTGGAACTGCACGGCGGGCAGATCGATGTGCGCAGCGCCCACGGCCAGGGCACCACCATCACCCTGTGGCTCCCTGTGTGGAACAGCGCCACAGCACACAGCGAAGACACGGAGCCAGCAACCGCGTGAGCGGCTGCCGCGCCCAAAGCCACGCTCAGCCTCTTCAGTCGTCGTCGCCCAGCTCGGCGCTCCAGCCGGCGGCCTTGGCGCGTTGCACGGCGCCGGCGTGGATGCGGGCATGGCGCTCGGCCAGTTCGGGCGGCAGGCGGCTGGGCAACTGGCCGTAAGGCTCCCAGGCCTGGTGCACGGCCTCGAACAGGTTTTGCATGTCGCCTGCGCTTTTGCCGGCAAAGCCATCGCCCTCGGGCAGCACGCCAAACACCCAGGCGTCTCGGATGATGCGTCCGGTCATGGTCATGCCGTGGTTTTCTTCGTGGTCCATGCCAGCGTAGCTGTGGGTGCGGGTGTGAATCATGGCAAGGGGTGCTTTCAGGTTATCGGGTGAGGCCAGCATAAAGCACCGGCAGTTTCTCGGGCAGGCGTTCCACCTTGTCCACCACCATGTAATGCCGCTCGCCAAAGATGCGGCGCACATACTGGTCGGCGCGCGGGTCCAGGCTCATGCAGTAGGTCATCACGCCGTTTCGCCCCGCTTCTTCCACCGCCTTCTTGGTGTCGTGCCGCAGGTACTGCGGGTCGCGCACGTCCACGTCGGCCGGTTCGCCGTCGGTGATGACGAGCAGCAGTTTCTTGCTGCTGCGCTGCGCCTTGAGCGCGGCCGCGGCGTGGCGGATGGCCGCGCCCATGCGGGTGGACAGCTGCCCTTCCATGCCGGCCAGGCGCGCCTTGGCCAGGTCGTCGTAGGGCTGGTCAAAGTCCTTGAAGCGCCAGTAGTTCACGTCGTGCCGGCCGTCGGAGCAGAAGCCGTGGATGGCGAACGGGTCGCCCACCTTCTGGATCGCGTCGGCCAGCAGCGCGCAGGCGGAGCGCGTGAGTTCCAGCACCGTGTGCTCCTGCCCGGTCACCTTGTCGTTCGTCGACTGGGACAGGTCAAGCAGCACCAGCACCGAGATGTCGCGCGTCTTGCGCACGCTGCGCATCATGATGCGCGGGTCGGGCTGGCGGCCCATGCGCTGGTCGATCACCGAGGCCAGCGCGGCATTCAGATCAATCTCGTCACCGTCTTCCAGTTTGCGGATGCGCTGCACGCCCTGCGGCTGCATGGCGTCCAAGATGTACTTCATGCGGCCGGTCAGGCGCCGGTGTTCGGCCAGGATCGCGTCGATCACCGCCGCGTCGCCAGCCTTGGGGCGGCGCTCCTGCACCGTGGCCCAGGCCGGGCGTTCGAGCTGGATCATGTGGTCCCACTCGCCGTAGTGCACCGGCGGCAGAACCGGCTCGCGGCCTTCGCTCTGATTGAACGACACGCCCAGGTCTTCGTAGGGAAACAGCTCGGTGCCCAGCACCCAGATTTCCTGTGCGTCGTCGCCCGCGCCCTCCACCTCCAGCTCGTTGACGAACTCCATCAGGTTGACCTGCTTGCGCACCTGCTGCGGCGGCTCGTAGCCAGCGGCGATGCTGCGCTCGAAGTCAAACCCGTCAAAGGCCCAGAAGTAGCGGTTGTCGTCGCGGTAGGCGGCCGTCTGCAGATCGGTGCGCGGCTGGTAGGCCGGGCCCGGCGTCAGTTCGCGGTAGCTGTGCGCCAGATGCACGCCCAGTTCCCACGACACGGTGTTTTCGTGCGGATCGGCCTGCATGCGGGGCAGCGCCTCGGCCAGCAGCGTGCGGCCCTGGGCGATCCAGGGGTGGGTGTCTTCGTACGCCGGATCCAGCAGCGCACGCGCGAGGCGGTTGAGCCAGTCACCGGCCGTCTTGTCTTGTGTGGCCTGCACGGTGTGCAGCTGTGCCCAGAGCGGGCGCATGCCGGCAAAGCGCGCCAGCGTCAACGACTCCACGCGTGCGTCCTCCACCAGGCCGATCACGGCCATCTGCCAGGGGTTCAGCGTCTCGGCCGAGATCGGCTGGCGGGTGAACACCACGTGCGCCGCGGCGTGCGCGGCGGCGGCGCGGTAGAGCTGCGTGGCGTGCACCGTGCCGGCGTTGCCCTCCACCGCGTCGAAGGCGTCGGGCAGGTGGATGAAGTAGTCTTCGATGAAGGGGCGGTAGCCTTCGCGGCTCTCGTAGTCGCCGGCCGTGGGCCGCATGAAAAAGTCGCGGCCCCAGAGCGCACGCAGGTACATGTTGATGCGCCGCTGCACGTCCACCAGCAACGTGCCTTTGCGCTCCTTCTGCAGCATCGCCAGCGACTCTTTGGACTGCAGGCCAAAATAGGCGATCTGCTCTTCGTAGTTCGTGCGGTGCGCCTGCGCGCCCCAGGTGGCCCAGCGCCGCAGGCCGCCGAGCGTGAGCTGACCGAACAGCGCGTCGAGCTGGCCCAGCATGGGCCGCAGGCCGCGCGGCGCCTGCGCCACCAGGGTGTTGAGGAACTGCAGGTACTGCATGAACAGCGCGCCATCGGCCAGGCGGCGCGCGGCGGTGGGCGCGGTGGCCAGCACCAGCTCGATCACCGCCCCCGACGTCTTGGACGCGAGCATGAGCGCGGTGGTGGCGAGTTCACCGACCACGTCTTCGCCGATTTCCTGGGCTACCTGCGGCGCACCGTCGATCCAGGCGTTGACCAGCTCGTGACCGCGACCCAGTCCGCGCAGCGCGGCGGCACCCTTGACGTAGTTGTCCAGCCCTCGCGCCGAGAACACCTTGGTGGCGTCCGGCCAGCGGTGCGCCAGCAGTTCGCGCGAGGCCGCATCCAGTTGCTCGGTCCACTCGGCGTGGTCGTGGAGGTGGACGCTCATGGCGAGATCAGAAGAATGTCGAGACAGCGGCGTCCAAAGCGTCGCGCATGTCCGGGTCGTCCGTGATTGGGCGCACCAAGGCCACTCGGCAGGCGGCCTGCGCGGCCACGCCTTTGGCGATCAGGCTGCCCGCGTAGATCAGCATGCGGGTGGAGATGCCTTCGTCCAGGCCATGGCCCTTGAGGTTGCGCGCACGTTCAGCGATGCCAACCAACTTGCCTGCCACGTCGGCGCTGACACCGGTCTCGTGGGCCACGATCTCGGTTTCGATGGCGTGTTCGGGGTAGTTGAAATCCAGCGCACCAAAGCGCTGTTTGGTGGACTGCTTGAGGTCCTTCATCAGGCTCTGGTAGCCCGGGTTGTAGGAGATGACGATCTGGAAGTCCGGGTGGGCCCTGACCAGCTCGCCCTTTTTCTCCAGCGGCAGCACGCGGCGGTTGTCGGTCAGCGGGTGGATCACCACGGTGGTGTCTTGCCGCGCTTCGACGACTTCATCGAGGTAGCAGATGGCTCCCAATCGTGCGGCCATGGCGAGCGGGCCGTCTTGCCAGCGGGTGCCTTGCGCGTCGAGCAAGAAACGGCCAACCAGGTCGGAAGCCGTCATGTCTTCGTTGCAGGCCACGGTGATGAGCGGCTTGTTGAGCTTCCAGGCCATGTACTCGACGAAGCGCGTCTTGCCGCAGCCGGTGGGGCCCTTGAGCATCATGGGCATGCGCACCGAGTAGGCGGCATCAAACAGCTCGACCTCGTCGGCCACCGGGCGGTAATAGGGTTGCTGTGCGACGCGGTAGGCGTCGAGGGTGTCGCTCATGTTCGTCTCCGTTGCTTCTCGTTCGCCTACACCGCGTGGCACGGCGCGGCCGACTCCGTTCGTGTCCCCCGCCGGCCTGCGGCCGGCTCCTCCTTTACCTCACTGCGTCAGCCATCCCGCGCCACGCTCACGAGCACTCAGCAGAAAAGACATTCCAGCCAAACGTCCGGAGCGCGTGCAGTGACCAGAGATGCCGTGGAACTGGCTCCGCCAGGCCACAGGCATCGCCCCCTGGGGGGTGACGCCGCAGGCGGCGCGGGGGGATCACCAATCAGACAGTCTTCCCGCGGAAGATCACCATGCTCGCACCCTGCGACTGCTTGAAGTTGTCGTAGCCAATCAGGCGAATGTGGTTGTCCGGGTTCGCTTTGCGGCAGGCTTCGCATTCGGCCAGCACCACGTCCACGTCGGTCTCGCCAAACATGGGCAGCTTCCACATGTACCAGTAGGAGTCCATCAGGTACTGCGGCTCGATGTGCTCAATGGCCGGGTTCAATCCCTTTTTCACCAGGTATTGCACCTGCTTGCGGATTTCCTCGGTGGTCATCGCGGGCAGGTACGAAAAGGTCTCGAACTTGCGGCTGGCCGGGTCGGAGAGGCGGGAGTTGTAGTCTTGCATGCTCATGGTGTGTGTCCTTTAAAAAATGGGGCTGCGTCCGACAGGTTCACTTGTGAGCGATGTCGAGCTTGTCCACCGTGTCAAATTCGAACTTGATCTCTTTCCAGGTTTCCATGGCGATCTTGAGTTCGGGCGAGTGTTGGGCGGCGTCCATCAGCACGGTCTTGCCTTCCTTCTCCACCGCCACACCCTCGTTGCGCGCCTTCACGCAAGCTTCCAGTGCCACGCGGTTGGCGGCGGCGCCGGCGGCGTTGCCCCAGGGGTGGCCCAGCGTGCCGCCACCAAACTGCAGCACCGAGTCGTCGCCAAAAATGTTCACCAGTGCGGGCATGTGCCAGACGTGGATGCCGCCCGAAGCGACCGGCATCACGCCAGGCATGGAGCCGAAGTCCTGGTCGAAGAAAATGCCGCGGCTGCGGTCTTCTTTGATGAAGCTGTCGCGCATGATGTCGATCCAGCCCAGCGTGGAGGCGCGGTCGCCTTCGAGCTTGCCCACCACGGTGCCCGAGTGCAGGTGGTCACCGCCCGAGAGGCGCAGCACCTTGGTCAGCACGCGAAAGTGGATGCCGTGGTGCGGGTTGCGGTCGAGCACGGCGTGCATGGCGCGGTGGATGTGCAGCAGCATGCCGTTGTCGCGGCACCAGTTGGCCAGGCCGGTGTTGGCGCACAGGCCACCGGTCAGGTAGTCGTGCATGATGATCGGCGAGCCCAGTTCCTTGGCGTATTCGGCGCGCTTGTACATCTCTTCGGGCGTGGGCGCGGTCACGTTGAGGTAGTGGCCCTTGCGCTCGCCGGTCTCGCGCTCGGCCTTTTCGATGGCTTCCTGCACGAAGTCGAAACGCTGGCGCCAGCGCATGAAGGGTTGCGAGTTGACGTTCTCGTCGTCCTTGGTGAAGTCCAGGCCACCGCGCAGGCATTCGTACACGGCGCGGCCGTAGTTCTTGCCCGACAGACCCAGCTTGGGCTTGATGGTGCAGCCCAGCAGCGGGCGGCCGTACTTGTTCATGATGTCGCGTTCGACCTGGATGCCATGGGGTGGGCCACCGCAGGTCTTCACATACGCGATGGGGAAGCGGATGTCTTCCAGACGCAGGGCGCGCAGGGCCTTGAAGCCAAACACGTTGCCCACCAGCGAGGTCAGCACGTTGACCACCGAACCTTCTTCAAACAGGTCGATCGGGTAAGCCACGAAGGCGTAGAAACAGGTGTCGTCCCCGGGGACGTCTTCGATGCGGTAGGCGCGGCCTTTGTAGTAGTCCAGGTCGGTCAGCAGGTCGGTCCAGACCGTGGTCCAGGTACCGGTGGACGACTCGGCGGCCACGGCGGCGGCCACTTCTTCGCGGTCCACACCGGGCTGTGGCGTGATCTTGAACACCGCGAGGATGTCGGTGTCCTTCACGGTGTAGTGGGGTTCCCAGTACGTGCTGCGGTATTCCTTGACACCGGCGTTGTAGGTTTTCGTGGCCATGCTTGCTCCTGTTCGGGTGGTTCTGAATGCGGTTCTTCGGCGCTCAACACGCGGGTGAAAGACTTTCGAAGCCCGTCGTTTTGCGTTGAACTGGAGCGGATTGTTGGCCAGCCAGACGATAAATAAAAGTAAAATGTTTAGACCGTTACGTTAGATTTTTATAAATGCATTGGAGCCATCGGTATGCACCTGCGCCACGCCACCTTGCACCAGCTGCGCATATTTCTGGCGGTGGCACGCCACTGCAGTTTTGCGCGTGCGGCCGAAGAGCTGCACCTGTCACCGCCCACGCTGTCGCTGCAGGTCAAGCAGCTGTCGGAAACGGTGGGGCAACCGCTGTTTGAGCAGCTGGGGAAAAAAATCTTTTTAACGGCCGCTGGCCAGACCCTGGCCGAGGCCTGCCAGGACATCGAGGGCCGCATGGAACGGCTGTCGCAAGACCTGGCCGCGCTGCAGGGCGTGGAGCGCGGCAGCCTGAAGCTGGCGATTTTGACCACGGTCAAATACACCGTGCCCAAGCTGCTGGGCGGCTTTTGCGCGGCGCACCCCGGCATCGACGTGGCCATGGTGGTGGGCAACCGCGAAAACCTGCTGCAGCGCCTGGCCGCCAACCAGGACGACCTCTACATCATGGGCCAGCCGCCCGAGCAGATGGACGTGGTGTGTGAAGACTTTGCCGACAATCCGCTGGTGCTGGTGGCCCCGCCCAACCACCCGCTGGTGGGCCAACAGAACCTGTCACCCCAGCGGCTGATGAACGAGCCCTTCATCTTGCGCGAACCCGGTTCGGGCACACGGCTCACGGCCGAGAAGTTTTTTGCCGCGCAAGGCGTCACCCTGAAGAACCGGCTCGAAGTCGGCAGCAACGAAGCCATCAAACAAACCGTGGCGGGGGGGCTGGGGCTGGCAGTGCTCTCGGCCACCACGGTGGTGTCAGAACTGGCGCTGGGCGAGCTGGTGCTGCTGGATGTGCAGGGCTTTCCGCTCATTCGGCGCTGGCATGTGGTCTACCCGCGGGGCAAGCGGCTCTCGGCCGCGGCGCTGGCCTTCAAGGCCTGGCTGTTTGAGCACCGCGAGCAACGCGGCTGAACCACTCAATCTGCGGTTGCCTCGGCTTCGGGCAAGCGCGCAATCAGCACCTGGTCGATGCGCCGGCCATCGAGCACCAGCACCTCAAAACGCCAGCCAGCCGCATGGACCTCCTCGCCCTGTTGCAGCAACTCGCCCGCCACGGTCTGCATCAAGCCGGCCACGGTGTTGTAGCGGCCCTTGTCTTCGTCGGGCAGCTCCTCAATGTCCAGGCGCGACTTGAGCTCGGCCACCGGCATGGCCCCGTCCACCAGCCAGGCACCGTCGTCTCGCTGGGTGGCCCAGGCGTCCACCGCGGCCTCGGGTGACAGCTCGCCGGTGATCGCTTCCAGCATGTCCAGCGGGGTCAGCAGACCCTGCACCACGCCGTATTCGTCCACCACAAACACGATGCGGGTGGCGCGCTCGCGGAACTGCTCCAGCAGCTCCATGCCGGTCAGGGTTTCGGGCACAAACACGGCCGGCTGCACGTGGCGCATGAGCGGCTCGTTGTCGCCTTCGGCCTGCAAAGCCAACATGCGCGGCAGGTGGATCACGCCCACCACGTCTTCCAGCCCGCCGCGGCACACCGGGTACCACGAATGGCCGGTGGTCCAGGCCTTTTGCACCGCGTCGTCGATGCTGTCCTGCGCGTCCAGCCACTCGATCTCGGAGTGCGGCACCATGATGGACGTGAGCTGGCGGTCGTCCAGCAAAAACACATTGCGCACCATCTGGTGTTCGTGTTCTTCAATGATGCCCGCGTCAACGCCCTCTTCCAGGCTGGCATTGATCTCTTCTTCGGTCACATGCTGCACAGCGTTGCTGTCCACACGCAACAGCTTGAGCATGCCTTGCGTGGTCTGGGTCAGCAGCCACACAAACGGCTTGGCGGCCTTGGCCACAAAGGCCATGGGGCGAGACACCCAGCGCGACACGGTCTCGGGGTAGAGCTGGCCAATGCGCTTGGGCACCAGCTCGCCAAACACAATGGTGATGAAGGTAATGACCACCACCACGATGGCCGTGGCCGTCACGTTGGCCGTGGTGTCGGCCATGCCAAAGGTTTGCAGCCAAAGCGCCAGTTTGCCGCTGAAAGCGGCTTCACCCACGATGCCGTTGAGCATGCCGATGGAGGTAATGCCCACCTGCACCGACGACAAAAACTGGGTCGGGTTTTCCAGCAACTTCAGGGCGGTGATGGACCCCTTGTCACCGGCCTCGGCCATGGCCGCCAGACGCGCCTTGCGGCTGGAGGCCAGCGCCAGCTCGGACATGGCGAAAGCGCCATTGAGCAGCGTGAGAAAAACAATGAGGAGGATGTCCATAATCGGTCGATGGCAATTTACATGATCGGCGATGTGCAGGGCTGCGATGAAGCCCTGGGCCGCCTGCTCGAAACAGTTGATTTTTCACCCAGCCGCGACACGCTGTACCTGCTGGGCGACCTGGTGAACCGGGGCCCGCAGTCGCTGGCGGTACTGCACCGCTTGATGGCGCTGGAAGGCTCGGCCCACTGCCTGCTAGGCAACCACGACCTGCACCTGCTGGCTACCGCGCACGGCGTGCGCAAGCCGCACCGCAGCGACACGGTGCAAGACATCCTGAACGCACCCGACCGCAGCGCCTTGCTGGACTGGCTGCGACACAGGCCCATGGCGCTGTATGCACACGGCTGGCTCATGGTGCACGCCGGCCTGCTGCCGCAGTGGGATCTGACGCAGACGCTGGCACTGGCGGGCGAACTGGAAACCGTGCTGCGCAGCCCCGGTTGGGCCGATTTTTTGACCGGCATGTACGGCAACCAGCCTGACTTTTGGAGCGACAGCCTGCGCGGGGCCGAGCGCCTGCGCGTGATCGTCAACAGCCTCACGCGGTTGCGGTTCTGTTCGGCCCAAGGCGTGATGGAATTTGACGCCAAAGACGGTGCCGACACCGCCCCGCCGGGGTTCATGCCCTGGTTTGACGTGCCCGGACGCCGCACCGCCGGTGTGCCGATGGCGTTTGGCCACTGGTCCACGCTGGGCGCGGTACAGCGCGAAGGCGTGTTGCCGCTGGACACCGGTTGCGTATGGGGTGGTTGCTTAACGGCGGCGCGTGTTGGCAGTGCACCGGGCAGCTTTGAGCTGCTCTCGGTGCGGTGCGCGCAAGCACGCAAACCAGGCAAGGACTGAAGCGACACCGTGGGCGAGCCTGAAAGGCTCAGATTTCCTCGGTCGTGCTGGCCACCGGGCTCGGGGCCTGTGCGGGCGCTGCGGCCTCGGGGGCCTGCACCGGTGCTGGTGCACGCTTGAACAAAGCCGCCACTTTCTTGCGGGACTTGATGTTGGGCGACAGGCTGCGTGCCGCAGCCGGCTGTGAGGCTTCCCACGACGGCTTCACGTCGGCACCCACACTGGGCTCGTAAGGCTTGTCAAACAAGGGATCGGCCGGTGCGCGCGGCGCACGCGGGGCGCGACCAGCCGAGGCCGAGCGCGGGTCAAACTCAGCCCGGCCCCCGCCACGGCCTTCACGCGGTGCGCGGCTTTCACGGGCTGCGCGAATTTCACGGTCTTCGGTGGCTTCCGGCTGCTTCCAGGCGCGCTGGCCGTCGTTGAAATGGCCAGCTGGGCGCTTGTCGGCTTCCAGCTCCAGCGCTTCGAGTTCCAGTTTTTTGCCCAGCAACTTTTCCAGATCGCCCATCAGACGCGTGTCGCGTGCGCTGACAAACGACACCGCCAGGCCCGAGGCACCCGCGCGGCCGGTGCGGCCAATGCGGTGCACGTAGTCTTCGGCGTTGAAGGGAATGTCGAAGTTGAACACCGCCGGCACGTCCTTGATGTCCAGACCGCGCGCGGCCACATCGGTACACACCAGCAAATCCACCGCACCGCTCTTGAAAGCTTCCAGCGCTTTCAGGCGTTCGTCCTGGCTTTTGTCGCCGTGCAGGGCGGTGGTGTTCAGGCCTTCACGCTCCAGCGAACGCGCCAGCCGGGCACAACCCAGCTTGCTGTTGACGAACACAAAGGCCTGCTTGAGACCGCGCTCGCTCAAAATTTTCTTCAGCACGTGGCGCTTGTCGTCGTCGTCCACGCGGTAGAAATGCTGCTCCACCGTGGAAGCCGTGGCGTTGGAGCGCGCCACTTCAATGGTCACCGGGTCTTGCAGATAGCTGCCCGCCAGGCGCTTGATTTCGGGCGAAAAAGTGGCCGAAAACAGCAGCGTAGTGCGCTGCTTGGGCAGGTAGCTCAAGATGCGCTGCAGGTCGGGCAAAAAGCCTATGTCGAGCATGCGGTCGGCTTCGTCGAGCACCACATATTCCACCTGGTTCAGCACGCAGTTTTTGGCTTCAATGTGGTCGAGCAAGCGCCCGGGCGTGGCCACCAGCACTTCGACGCCTTTTTTCAGCTCGGCGGTCTGGGGCTTCATGTCCATGCCGCCAAACACCACCGCGCTGCGCAGGTTGGTGTACTTGGCATACAGCTTCACTTGCTCGGCCACCTGGTCGGCCAGCTCGCGCGTGGGCAAAAGCACCAAAGCGCGCACCGGGTGCCGGGCGGGCGAGGTGGAGGCGTTTTCGTGCTTCATCATGCGCTGCAGAAGCGGCAGCGTGAAGGCGGCGGTCTTGCCGGTGCCGGTCTGGGCGGCGCCCATCACGTCACGGCCTTGCAACACCACCGGAATGGCCTGCGCCTGGATCGGCGTCATGTTCTCGTAGCCCATTTCGGCCACGGCACGCTCCAGCGAAGGAGAAAGGGAGAGTTCGGAAAAAGATTGGGTCATTTCTGTATCGGTTAGCCCGCTATTGTCTCACTTTGACCCGAAATCACCCAATCAGCCCGCGTCTGGCTTCGCTCTGGGGCCATAGACGGCCTTACAAATTGCGGGCGTTGAAGGTGTCGCACAAGGGCACCTGGCCTTGTTCCAACCCGATGTGGAACCAGCGCTGGCGCTGCGCACTGGTGCCATGGGTGAAGCTGTCGGGCACGATCTGCCCCTGGCTCTTGCGCTGCAGGGCGTCGTCACCAATGGCCGCAGCGGCGTTGAGCGCTTCTTCCACATCGCCGGGCTCCAGAATGGCCTGGGTCTTGTGGTTGTGGTGCGCCCAGATGCCGGCAAAACAGTCGGCCTGCAGTTCCAGCCGCACGCTCAGGGCGTTGTATTCGCGCTGGCTGACACGGCCGCGCATCTGGTCCATCTTGTCGGTGATGCCCAGCAGGTTTTGCACGTGGTGGCCCACCTCGTGGGCAATCACATAGGCCTGCGCAAAGTCGCCAGGGGCGCCAAGCTCGCGTTTGAGCGTGTCGTAAAAGCTGAGGTCGATGTAGACCTTTTCGTCGCCCGGGCAATAAAACGGCCCCATGGCGGACTGACCCGTGCCGCAGGCGGTGGGCGTGGCGCCGCGAAACAACACCAGGCGGGGTTTGCGGTATTCGCTGCCGCCCTGGCGAAACACCTCACCCCACACGTCTTCGGTGCCGCCGAGTACAGCGGCCACAAACTGGCCCATGTCGTCGGTGGGTTTCTGGGTCGCCGCTGGTGCGCTCTGTGTCTGGGCCGGGGCCATGAGGTCGCCACCGCCGCCCAGCACACCCAAAATGGTCATCGGGTTGATACCGAACACCCACCCCGCCACCAGCGCAATGGCGATGGTGCCCAGGCCAATGCCTTTGCCACCGGTGCGGCGACGGCCACCCGTGGGCAGGCCAGCACCCGGCTGCGAGCGCCGGTCTTCCACCTGGTCGGACTGGCGGTTGTTGCCCCACTTCATGGCTGCAACGCCGTCGAATGGGCCAATGGCTGCGGGCAGGCAAGCGTTAGAACGTGCATGGTTTCTCCGGGATCTGCGGTGGGGTGTGGGGAACTCGGCGGTTGCGCGAATGGTCGCACAATGCCTTGGCAACCGAACAGCACGGCCCCGCTTTTCAAACGCAACTCAACGCAACGGCACCGCCACACCCATTATGCAAACAGCCCGCCACTTGCAACCCCACCGGTTTACGCCGGCAGCGCCATCTCGGCGCGCAGCGTGGCGTTGTGCCGCAGGTGTTGCTTTGGCGTCGCTGTTGCTGCTGGCCGGCTGCGCCAGCACGCTCACAGCCAAGGTGACCCGTTTCAACCAGTGGCCAGCCGACGCAGCCGGCCAGCGCTTCAGCTTCGCGCCGGCCGAGCCTGAAAGGGAACTTGAAATGGCGGCTTACCAGGCGCTGGTGGCCACCGAGCTGGAGCGCCTGGGTTTGCAGCCTGCGCCTGCGGGAGAGACAGGGCCGTTTGTGGTGCAGCTGCAGGCCACGCTGAGCGAACGCGAGCGCAAGCGGCTGGAAGCGGTGTACAGCGACCAGTGGGTGTACGTGCCGCCCTGGCGCGATGCACAAGGGCGGCTGTTGGGTGGCCACTGGGTGCCCGACCCCATGGGCGTGCGCTACGTGGGCGACCGCGAGGTGACCCGCACGGTGCAGGAAAGTCGGCTGCAAGTGCGCATCACGGCAGCCCAAGCGCCCACCGGCGTGGCCCGCACGGTGTTCGAGGCCACCGCCGTGCACGACGGCCGTGACGGCGATCTGGTGGAGGTGGTGCCTTACCTGGTGCGGGCCGTGTTTCAGGACTTTCCGGGTGCTAACGCTCAGGTGCGGCGCATCAGCTTTGAGCTGAAAAAACCCTGACTCTGCGCCCAGTGCAGCACACAACCGACACAAAAAAGCGCTGCCATGCAGCGCTTTTTTTATGAATTCGAGAGGCGTTGCTTGACGCTCGCGCCCCTCACACCATGGCGGGCTTGAAGTCGCTGGTGGGGCGACCCTGGAAGTCGGTCCAGCAGCGGCGGGTGAAGTCGTACAGCTTGCATTTGCGGGCGGTGTCAAAGTACCAGGCCCACGAAAATTTCTGCACGATGATGCGGCCTGGCAAGGCCTCTTCCAGCACCTGTTGTGCGCCTTCGAGCTTGTAGAGCGGAATGCTCATGTCCACGTGGTGCGCGGTGTGCTCCATGATGTGGTGCATCAGCGCGCCAATGCGCATGGGGAAGGTCATGTGCACCGTGGTGGAGACAAACGGAGCGGCCTTGGCCCAGGCGGCTTTTTCGTCGTGCCACTGCACGGCGGTGTGCGTGTGGTGCACGTACACCACAAAGCCGATCATGGCGTTCCAGAACATAAACGGCACCACAAAGCCATAGCCCAGGGTAGCCCACACCGACTGCCCGGTGGCAAACGCTGCGGCCACCAGTGCGCCGATCCACACCAACGCGCTGGCAACCACGTACACGCCGTCCCACATGAATTCTTTGCGCTGGGTGCCCATGTAGGTTTTGCGCGGGAAGAACATGCGCAGCCACCACATTTCAATCAGGTAATAAAACGCCGGGCCCAGGCCGCTGCGGTAGAGCCGCTCCAGCGCACGGCGGGTAGGGGACAGCGCTTCAAACTCTTCTTTGGTGAGCGGTGCCCACACAAAGTCCACGCCCTTGAGGTTGGTGTACCCGTGGTGCACCACGTTGTGCCCCACTTCCCACAGGCTGTAAGGCGTGAGCGACACGGTGAAGGCGATGCGGCCTAACACGCGGTTCAGGCGGCGGTGCGGGGTGTAACTCTGGTGGCAGGCGTCGTGCCCGATGACAAACAGCCGCCCGATCATGAAACCCGCCGCCATGCCGCACAGCAGCTTGGCCCACCAGGCGTCCAGCCACACGGTGCCAGCCATGAGAGCCGCGTAAATGACCAGATCCAAGGCCAGCAAAAACACCGCCAGCGCGGTGCGGCGCTCGACGATGGGCGCCAGCCAGCCGCGGATCACCTTGCGGTGCGGCAGGGGCTGCCCCAAGGGAATGGGTTCAGGATGCTGGAACGAAGGGGAAACGTGAGACATGGAGCAGATGGGGAGGTAGGTCCCGGGAAGCACACACGGAAGGCGTGCGGTACACACAAACGCCAGCCAAAGCCAGCGAGGAACACGCAGCGACACCACCGGGGGTGCCCGCAAACAGGAAGCGCGATGCTAGCCGGAGCGCTGCCCCGCCGCTTTGATGCATGTCAAACAGCCCATGCCAGCCCGGGCACTCAGGTCTTGGGCAGCGTCACGCCCACCTGGCCCTGGTATTTGCCGCCACGGTCTTTGTAGCTGACTTCACAGACGTCGTCCTTGTCGCTCTCAAAGAACAGCACCTGGGCGCAGCCTTCACCCGCGTAGATCTTGGCTGGCAGCGGCGTGGTGTTGCTGAACTCCAGCGTCACATAACCTTCCCACTCGGGCTCGAACGGGGTCACATTGACGATGATGCCGCAGCGCGCGTAGGTGCTTTTGCCCAGGCAAATGGTCAGCACATTGCGCGGAATGCGGAAATACTCCATGGTGCGCGCCAGCGCAAAACTGTTGGGCGGAATGACGCACACGTCTTTGTTGATGTCGACAAAGCTGTTTTCATCAAAGTTCTTCGGGTCCACCACGGTGCTGTGGATGTTGGTGAACACCTTGAATTCGGGCGCACAACGGATGTCATAACCGTAGCTGCTGGTGCCGTAGCTCACGATTTTTTCGCCAGCGGCGTTTTGTCGGATCTGGCCCGGCTCGAAGGGCTCGATCATGCCGTGCTGCTCGGCCATGCGGCGGATCCATTTGTCGCTCTTGATACTCATGCTGGTGTGCTCCGTGGAATAGCTGCCGATTGTACGGACGCAGCCCTGCACCGCTGAACGCGTCAGCCCGTCACTGTGCGGACAACAACCCGGTCATCGCCCAGCACGATGAGCGCAAACAGCAATTCTTCCAGGCTGTTGGCCTGGGCGGTCTTGCGTGCCAGCAGCGGCGTGGCCTGCGGGTTGAGCACCACAAAGTCGGCTTCGCAACCCGGCTGCAAGTTGCCCACCACGCCGCCCAAGCCCAGCGCCTGCGCGGCGCCTGCCGTGTGCTGCCACCAGAGCTGGCCGGGGGTCAGGCTCAGGCCGGTCTTGGTGTGTCCCTCACGGCCCACGTAGTAGGCCGCCAGCATGGTGTGAAACGGTGAAAAACTGGTGCCCCCGCCCACGTCGCTGGCCAGGCCGTAGCGCATGCCCGCGGCGTCGGCGGCGGCGTAGTCAAAAAATCCGCTGCCCAGAAAGAGATTGCTCGTGGGGCTGATGGCGGCTGCGGCGCCGGTTTGCTGCATGAGCGCACGGTCGGCCGTGTCCAGGTGGATGCAGTGGGCGTAAATGGCGCGCTCGCGCAGCAGGCCGAAGTCGGCGTACACGCTCAGGTAGCTGCGCGCGTGCGGAAAAAGCTCGGCCACCCACTGCACCTCGTCGCGGTTTTCGGCCACATGCGACTGCACCCAGACGCTGGGGTAGCGGGCGGCCAGCTCGCCCGCGCCGCGCAACTGCTCGGGCGTGCTGGTGGGCGCAAAACGCGGCGTGATGGCGTAGCCCAGGCGGTCCACGCCGTGCCAGCGCTGGATCAGCGTTTCGGTGTCGATCAGGCTTTGCTCGGTGTCATCGCGCACGCCGTCGGGGCTGTGCCGGTCTTGCAGCACTTTGCCGGTGATGAGGCGCACGCCCCGGGCCTGAGCGGCTTCAAACATGGCGTTGACGGAACTCGGGTGCGAGGTGGCAAACGCCAGCGCCGTGGTGACACCGTGGCGCAGCAACTCGTCCAGAAAAAATTCGGCCACGCCGCGTGCGTAGTCCATGTCTGAAAACCGCGACTCGTGCGGGAAGGTGTAGTTTTCCAGCCAGGGCAACAAGCCCGCCGCGGGCGCCCCGATCACATCGGTTTGCGGATAGTGGATGTGCATGTCCACAAACCCCGGCGCAATGATGTGGCCCCGCAGGTCTTCAATGGCCACACCGGGGAAGCGGTCCACCAACGCGGTATGGTCGCCCACGGCGCGCACCACGCGCTGCCCGGTGGCATCTGGCCCCACCACCAGCAGGCCATCGGGCTCGAAGACGGGGGTCTGGTCGTCGGCAAAACGGAGAACGGCGGCGCGGTAGGCTTTCATAAGGCCTTGAGCTTAGCGGGGTTCTGCCCCGCAGGCATACCGCTCTTGGCATAGTTGCCATGCCGGCAGACACCCCGCCAACCGTCAGTGACCCAGCTTGGCCTGCACGCCGTCCACCAGCCAGTTCATGTTGAGAATGTCGGCGTCCGACAGCGCCTGCCCCGCGCCGATGACCACCTGGCCCTCGTTGCTGAGCACCGCGGTTTTGGCCGCAAACACCCGCAGCTTGCCGGCCGCCATATCGGCCTGGCGCGCCAGCACTTCCTGGCGAACAGCAGCCGGCACCTTGCTGCCGAAACCGTCCACACGCACCATGCCGTCCTTCACGCCGCCCCACACACTGGCGCTCTGCCAGGTGCCGTCGAGCACCGCCTTTACGCGGCGGGTGTAGTAATCGCCCCACAAGTGGGTCACGGCCACCACCTGCGCATCGGGCGCCACCTTGCGCATGTCGGAGTGGTAGGCCACGGCCAGCTTGCCGCGCTCTTGCGCAGCGGCCATCACCGCGGTGGAGCCGGTGTGAAACGCCAGCACTTCGGCGCCCTGGTTCATCAGCGTCATGGCGGCGTCGCGTTCGCGCGGCGGGTTGAACCACTCGCCCAGCCAAACCACCCGCACCGTGGCCGCGGGGTTGACCGAGCGCATGCCCAGCGTGAACGCATTGATGCCCTGAATCACCTCGGGAATCGGGAAGCCCGCCACGTAACCGGCCTGACTGGCCATGCGGCCCGCCGCAATGCCAGCCAGGTAGCGGCCTTCGTAGTAGCGCGCGTTGGCAGTGGCCACATTGAGCGCATTTTTGTAGCCGGTGATGGACTCGAACTTCACGCCCGGAAATTCTTTGGCTACCTTGAGCGTGGGCTCCATGTAACCAAAACTCGGCGTGAAGATAATGCCGTGCCCCTGACGCGCCAGGTCGCGGATGACGCGCTCGGCATCCGCACCCTCGGCCACGTTTTCCACAAAGTGGGTTTGCACCTGGCTACCCAGCGCAGCCGCCACCGCCAGGCGGCCCTGCTCGTGCTGGCGCACCCAGCCCGCTTCGGTGAGCGGGGCCACATACACAAACGCGGCCTTCAGCGGTGCACCCGGCGGCGACTGGCCGGCCGTCTGTGCGGTCGTGGCGAGGGGAAAAGAAAAGAAAAAGCTGGTAACCGCCAAGGCGCAGGCGCGCCGGGTCACGAGGTTTTTGTACATGGTGGTCCTCTACATGGCTTCCGTGAATAAAAAAGCGAGCCGGGGAAGCACCGGCTCGCAGGCTGCATTTTAACCCGCCACCTCCTGCGCGCTGGCGCCACGCCTGCACGCCGTGCAGGCGCTGCGGTGCCCTGAACAAGCTAAGTGCAATTACGTAGCGACAGCAGAAGGTTTTGCCTTTCCAATCTGTGTGCAGCGACATGTGAAAAATGCCGCACCACAGACGTCAACCAGGAGACAAAAGAATGAAGCAGAAAGACATGCAGGACGTGATCGGCGGCCTGGGGTTGGCCGCCCTGGGCACATTCGCCGCCGTCTACGCCCAGCGCTACGAGTTCGGCGACCTCAACCGCATGGGCGCAGGCTACTTCCCGGTCACGCTGGGTGCGTTGCTGGCGGTGCTTGGGCTCATGATCGCTATCCCAGCCTTCTTTCGCAGCGGGCCAGCCATCTCGGTGCAGTGGAAAACTTTCGCGCTGATCATGGCCAGCATCGTGGCGTTTGCCCTCACGCTGAAGGTGCTGGGTCTCATTTTGGCCACCATGCTGTCGGTGGTGCTGGCCACGCTGGCCGACAACGAAACGCGCGGCAAAGGCCGTCTGATGATCGCCGGGGGCGTGGCCGCTGTGACCTACCTGGTGTTTGGCTTCGGTTTGAGCATGAGCCTGCCCATCTGGCCCTGGAGCCCCTGATGGGCGGAACCACCCAGCCCGCTCACACCACACAACACTGAGAGACACAACACCATGGACATTCTCAACGGCCTGATGATCGGCCTTGAATCGGCGATGAACCCGGTCACGCTGCTGTATTGCTTCATCGGCGTATTTCTGGGCACGCTCATTGGCGTGTTGCCAGGCATCGGGGCACTCGCCGCGATCTCGCTGCTGCTGCCCATCACGTACCACATCCCACCCACCGCAGCCATCGTGATGCTGGCGGGTATTTACTACGGCGCCCAATACGGCGGCTCCACCGCGTCGATCCTGCTGAATCTGCCCGGCACCCCATCGTCGGCAGTGGCCTGCCTGGACGGCTACCCCATGGCCAAGCAAGGCCGTGCGGGTGTGGCGCTGTTCATGACCACGATCGCCTCGTTCGTGGGTTCCATGCTGGGCATTTTGGCGCTGGTGTTGTTTTCACCCGCCATTGCAGAGCTGGGCCTGAAATTCGGCGCCGCCGAGTACTTTGCCATGATGTTGCTGGGCCTGATTGCGGCGTCGGCGCTGGCGTCGGGCTCGCCAGCCAAAGGCCTGTCGATGGTGATCCTGGGCCTGTTGCTTGGCACCGTGGGCACCGACGTCAACTCGGGCCAGGCCCGCTTCGACTTCGGCATACCCGAACTGATGGACGGCATCAACCTGGTGGCGCTGGCCATGGGCATGTTTGGCGTGTCTGAGGTGATCTCTGGCATCAACCAGGTCCGTGGCAGCGAGGTCAAGGAAAAGATCACCATGCGCACCATGACGCCCACGCGCAAGGATGTGAAAGATTCGATCATGCCCATGCTGCGTGGTACCGGCATCGGCAGTTTCTTTGGCGCCCTGCCCGGCACTGGCGCATCCATTGCGTCGTTCATGTCCTACGCCGTTGAAAAGAAGATCGCGAAAGATCCCAGCCGTTTTGGCAACGGTGCCATTGAGGGCATCACCGCACCCGAGGCAGCCAACAACGCAGCCGCTCAAACTGCCTTTGTGCCCACGCTCTCGCTGGGTATTCCGGGCGACGCCGTGATGGCCCTGATGCTTGGCGCGCTGATCATTCACGGCATCCAGCCGGGGCCCATGCTCATGTCGCAGCAGCCCGAGCTGTTCTGGGGTTTGATCGTGAGCTTTGGTATCGGCAACGTCATGCTGCTGGTGCTCAACCTGCCCATGATTGGTATGTGGGTTGCCATTTTGCGCATCCCATACCGGGTCTTGTTCCCCGCCATTCTGGTGTTCATCAGCCTCGGGGTTTACAGCGTCAACAACAACACCTTTGACGTCTTGATGGTCGCGGGCATTGGTGCTGTGGGCTACTTGCTGGCGGTGTTCAAGTTTGAAGCGGCCCCCCTGTTGCTCGGTTTTGTGCTGGGCCCGCTCATGGAAGAAAATCTGCGCCGCGCCCTGTTGCTGTCACGCGGCGAGCTGTCCACCTTCATTGATCGCCCCATCAGCGCCGGCTTCCTTGCCTTTGGTGCTGCCATCCTGCTGTGGAGCGCCTGGGGTTCACTGAAGAACTTCATGCGTGCCCGCGAAAGGGAAGCAGACGCCCAGCAGATCTGACCCTGCTGCGCTGAAAAGCACAACGCCGTGGGCATCCACTTGTGATGCCCACGGCGTTTTTTATGGGTGTTTCAAACCTTCAAGTCAAACGCTGCCACCACTCGGTTCACAGCGGCATACAGGCTGCTCCGCTGGGTATCGCTCACAAAACTGGCTTCAACACTGTTGCGCGCCAGGGTAACCACCTCGGCTTCGGACAAGCCCAGCGCGGCCACCGTCTGCTCAAAGTTGGCGTTCATATAGCCACCAAAATACGCGGGATCGTCTGAATTCACCGTCACACAAAGCCCCGCGTCCAGCATCGTTTTCAGCGGGTGCTCGCGCAGGTCGCGCACCACGCACAGTTTCAGGTTGGACAACGGACACACCGTGAGGGGCAGGCGCGTGTGCGCCAGTTCAGCCACCAGCAGCGGGTCTTGCAGGCAGGCCACACCGTGGTCGATGCGCTGCACCTTCAGCAGGTCGATGGCTTGCCACATGTAATCGGGCGGGCCCTCCTCGCCCGCATGCGCCACCAGGCGCAAACCCAGCTCGCGGCAGCGGGCAAACACGCGCTCGAATTTTTCGGGTGGGTGGCCGAGTTCGCTGGAATCGAGCCCTACGCCAATGAAGTGCTCGCGGTAGGGCAGCGCGGCTTCCAGCGTGGCAAAAGCGTCTTCCTCGCTCAGGTGGCGCAAGAAACACAGGATCAGCGCCGAACTGACGCCCAGCTCGGTTTCGGCCAGGCGGCAGGCGCTGGACAGCCCTTCCACCACCGTGGCCATGGGCACTCCGCGGGCGGTGTGGGTCTGCGGGTCGAAAAACAGCTCGGCGTGGATGACGTTGTCGGCCTTTGCGCGCAGGAAATAGGCCCACGCCATGTCGTGAAAATCTTGCGCTGTCAGCAACACGCTGGCGCCAGCGTAATAAATGTCCAAAAAGCTCTGCAAGTCGGTGAAGGCGTAGGCCGCTCGCAGAGCCTCCACGCTGGCGTAGGGCAGCTTGACGCCGTTGCGCTGGGCCAGCGCAAAAATCAACTCGGGCTCCAGCGAGCCTTCAATGTGGATGTGCAGCTCGGCTTTGGGGATGGCGCGGGCCAGCGCCACAGCGCGTTCAACAGCGGGGTTGGTCATGTCAACTCCAGAAAGGTTTCAATGCAGGGGTCGGTGTTCAGCACACACCGAGCGACACGCCCAAACGGGCCAGGTAGCGGCGGTAGGCGCTCGACATGCGGTCGGCCGGGCTGTGCACTTCGGTCATGGGCAGGTCTCGCCCAATGGGCAGGGCCTTGGGTTGCTGAGATTCAACGATGGGCCGGTCTTGCGCAAACACCGCGTCCTGAAAGGCCCGCAGCTCTTCGTCGTCCGACAAGTCGCCCAGCGTCGCCATGGCAAACCAGGCGGTGCAAGACTCAGACGAGTCGGGCCGGATGAACAGCGCAATGGCGTTGCTCACCGGGTCGCCCTCGGTGGCGTCTTTGCGCAAGATGGCGGCAAACGGATGCGGCACGGTGTAGCGGTAGGCCACCCAGCCGCCGTCGCTTGCGCCCGCATAGGCGCGCGGCTGCCAGGCGCGGCAGTCGCTCGCCACCAGGCCTTCAGCGGTTTCCTGCACCTGGCCGGTGTCCACCTGCGCGTGGCTGCGTGCGCCCAGCCAGCCTTCGTGCACAAAGCCGAAATGGCTCAGGTCCAGAAAGTTTTCAACCAGGCGCGGTGCGCTGGTGTTCACCTCGTAGGGGCCACACAGCACCTGCCGCCACAGGGGGTCGTGCCACGGGTCAAACGCGGGGGGCTTCCGCAGGCCAGCAGGCACGCGGGTGCTGTCTGGGGCGGCCAGGCGCACCCACACCAGACCATGCTGCTCACAGGCCTCAAACACCGTGGCCGTGTGCGCCGCGGGCGGCTCGAACAGCGGCGCGGCAGGCACATGCACGCAGCGCCCACACGCGGCAGTGGCCTGAGCGGCCGCTGCGTCGCCGCCAAACTGCCAGCCGTGATACGGACACTCCAGCCGCGCGCCGTGCAGATGGTGCAACACCCGGCCCAGCGACAAGCGAGCACCCCGGTGCGGGCAGCGGTCGGCCCAAGCGTGCACCACACCCGGCGCGCCTTCGTGTCCCGGCTCGCGCCAGAGCACGAGCGACTGCCCCAGCAGCGCCACCGCCACGGGCGCTTCGCGCACGCTGTGCGAAGCGGTCACCGGATGCCAAAGCTGTGTTTCGATCATGTGGAACTCCTAAAAGCAAAAAAGCCGCCCGGAGACAGCTTTTTCGAGCGCCTGGGTTAGAGGCGCGTCAGACGGGTGCAGGGCTAGGCGCGGGTGTCAGGCCACCGGAATGGACTTGCGGTCCATGAGGATGGCCTGAACGGGACCCGCAACAACGCCATGCGCACGTAGGACGTGCCGAACTCAGTTAGGCACTTTGCCTTCTACGCCCTTGACGTAAAACTTCACACCACCCAGGAAAGCGTCGTCAGCCACGGCATCAGCCGCCAGCACTTCTTTGCCGGCCTGGTCCAGGATGGGGCCCTTCCAGATGGAGAACGTGCCGTCCTTCAAACCATTGCGGATTTCGTCCACTTTGGCTTTGGTTTCGGCAGGCACGTCTTCGGCCACCGACACCATGTCAATCGCGCCCTCTTTCACACCCCACCAGACACCACCCGTGCTCCAGGTGCCTTCCAGCGCATCTTTGGTGGCCTTGATGTAGTAAGGCGCCCAGTTGATGATGGCCGAACCCAGGTGGGCCTTAGGGCCGTAGGCGGTCATGTCAGAGTCCCAGCCAAACGCGCGCTTGCCCATTTTTTCAGCGGTCTGCAGCACGGCCGACGAGTCGGTGTTCTGGAACAGCACGTCAGCGCCGCCGTTGATCAGCGAGGTCGCGGCTTCCGTCTCCTTCGGTGGGTCGAACCAGCCGTTCACCCACACCACCTTGGTCTTGACCTTCGGATTGACCGACTGCGCGCCCAGGGTGAAGCTGTTGATGTTGCGGATCACTTCGGGAATTGGGATGGAAGCCACCACGCCCAAGGTGTTGGACTTGGTCATGGCGCCCGCGATCACGCCGGCCATGTAGGCGCCTTCGTAAGTGCGGCTGTCGTAGGTGCGCAGGTTGGCGGCTGTTTTGTAGCCGGTGGCGTGTTCAAACTTCACATCGGCGAAGTCAGGCGCCACTTTCAGCATGGGTTCCATGTAGCCGAAGGTGGTGCCGAAGATCAGTTTGTTGCCCTGACCGGCCAGATCGCGAATGACGCGCTCGGCGTCGGCGCTCTCGGGCACGTTTTCCACAAAGCTCGTCACGATCTTGTCGCCAAACTCGGCTTCCAGCGCCTTGCGGCCGTTGTCGTGCGCAAAGGTCCAGCCGCCGTCGCCCACCGGGCCCACGTAGGCAAACGCAATTTTCAGCGGCTCGGCCTTGGGCGCTTCCACCACAGCCGGTGCAGGCGCGGGTGCCGGGGCCGCCTCTTCTTTCTTGCCGCAGCCGATCAGCGCGGCGCTGGCCACTGCCGTCAGGGCAGCGAGCTTGATCAAGGAACGTTTGCTCAGGTCAGTCATGAAAACCTCTTGGAGGGTTGGGAGAGTTGAAGAAAATCAAACACAGCTGGTAATTGAAACACGAATCTGCACTGCAACGGTGCCTCGAAAACCGGCCGGGGACACCGCCGGGCCGGCGCTGCCGGACGGCTGGTGTCGCCCCCTGGAGGGTGACGCCGAAGGCGGCGCGGGGGGTACTTCATCAAGCACCGGGATAAAACGGTTTGCCGATCGACGTGGGCATGTTGATGCGAATCCAGGTGGGGTTGCGCGAGATCAGCACCAGCACCACGATGGTGGCCAGGTAGGGCATCATGGTCAGGAACTGGCTGGGCACGTTGACGCCAATGCCCTGCAAATGGAACTGCAGCATGGTGACGCCACCGAACAGATAGGCACCAAGCAATACCCGTGCCGGGCGCCAGGTGGCAAAGGTGGTGAGGGCCAGCGCGATCCAGCCCTTGCCGGCGATCATGCCTTCCACCCACAGCGGCGTGTACACGGTGGACACGTAGGCGCCCGCAAGCCCACACAGGGCGCCACCGGCCATCACGGCCATCAGCCGGATGCGGCGCACCGGGTAGCCCAGCGCATGGGCCGACTCGGGACTTTCGCCCACGCTGCGCAGAACCAGGCCGGCGCGCGTGCGGTACAAAAACCAGATCAACCCAAACACGATGCCCACACACACGTACACCATGGGGTGGTGGCGAAACAGCGCCGGGCCCAGCAGCGGAATGTCCCCCAGCACCGGAATAGCGAACTGGGCCTGCTCGGGCAGTTTTTCCTGCACGTAGCGCGTACCGGCGAAGGCCGAAAAACCGCCGCCAAACAGCGACAGCGCCAGCCCGGTGGCGTACTGGTTGGTGTTGAGCCAGATCACCAGGCCGCCAAAAATGGCAGCCAGCAAAGCCCCGGCCGCCATGCCGGCGGCAAACCCCGCCACGGTGCTGCCGGTGTGCACCACCGTGGCAAAACCGGCCAGCGCGGCGCACAGCATCATGCCCTCGGCGCCCAGGTTGACGATGCCGGCCTTTTCGTTGATGAGCAGGCCCAGTGAAGCAATGGCCAGCACGGTGCCGGCGTTGAGCGACGCGGCGATGAGGAGTGCGATGGATTCCATGTTCACTTCTTCCAAACAAGCCGGTAGGCGATGAGCGTGTCACAAGCGAGCAGCGCAAACAGCAGCAGCCCCTGAAACACCCCGGTGATGGATTTCGGCAGGCCCATGCGCGACTGCGCCAGCTCACCGCCGATGTAGAACATGCTCATGAGAATGGCCGAAAACACGATGCCCACGGGATGCAAGCGGCCCACAAACGCCACGATGATGGCGGCGAACCCGTAGCCTGCCGGCACGTAGGGCGTGAGCTGACCAATAGGCCCGGCCACTTCCAGCGCACCGGCCAAACCGGCCGCACCGCCCGATGTGAGCAGCGCCACCCAAAGCGCCCGGCGCGAAGAAAACCCGGCGTAGCGCGCCGCCGCCGGCGCCAGCCCGCCCACCAGCTGCGCATAGCCCGCATAGGTGCGAAACAAAAAGACCCACACCGCCGCCACGCCGGCCAGCGCAATCAGTAGGCCTATATTGACGCGCGAGCCCTGCATGAGCTTGGGGATTTGCGTGACCGACTCGAAGGTCTTGGTCTGCGGAAAGTTGTAGCCCAGCGGGTCCTTCCAGGGGCCATACACCAGGTAGTTCAGCACCTGAATGGCCACATACACCAGCATCAGGCTGACCAGAATTTCGTTGGCGTTGAAGCGGTCGCGCAGCAACGCCGTGATGCCCGCCCACACCATGCCGCCCAGCACGCCCGCCGCCAAAATGGCCGGAATGATCCAGGGGCCGGTGGTTTTGTCAGCCATGAGCGCCACACCGGCGGCAAAAATGGCCCCAATGACAAACTGACCCTCGGCACCAATGTTCCACACATTGGAACGAAAACACACCGCCAGCCCCAGCGCAATGATCAGCAGCGGCGTGGCCTTGACCATCAACTCGGACAGCGCATAGGTGCTCTTGATGGGTTCCCAGAAAAACACCTGCAGGCCGCGCACCGGGTCTTTGCCCAGCAAGGCAAACAAAATCACACCGATGACCACGGTGATGGCCAGTGCCAGCAGCGGCGAGGCGTAACCCCAGCGCGCAGAGGGCTGGGGACGGACTTCAAGCCGCAGCATGGGCGGTCTCCTTGTTGTTGTTGGTCGCCTGCTGATCCCACAGGCCAGACATCCACTCGCCAATGCGCTCGATGGTGGCGTCGGCCCGGTTCAGGCTGGGCGAGAGCCTGCCTTTGGCAATGACATGCAAGCGGTCGCTGATCTCGAACAGCTCGTCCAGCTCTTCGCTGACCACCAGCACGGCGCACCCGGCGTCGCGCAGCGCCAGAATTTCGCCGCGAATCTGTGCCGCCGCGCCCACGTCCACGCCCCAGGTGGGCTGGCTCACGATGAGCAGTTTTGGCTTGGCTTCAATCTCGCGCCCGACGATGAACTTTTGCAGATTGCCACCCGAGAGCGACTTGGCCGCCGCGTCCGGCCCGTTGGCCTTCACGTTGTAGCGCGCAATGATGTCGGCCGCCTGGCGCTTGAGCGCGCGCACGCCGATCCACCCACCGGCACCCAGTGCGTCGCGGCGCGACAGCAGCAGGTTGTGGGCCAGCGACAGCGTAGGCACGGCGCCGCGGCCCAGCCGCTCTTCGGGCACAAAATGCAGGCCCAGGGCTCGGCGTTTGCCCGGCCCAAAGCGCGAAGCGTCCACCCCGCCCACCCGGATGCTGCCCACCGGCGCCCGCGTGATTTCGCCCGACAGGCAGTACAGCAGCTCGCTCTGGCCGTTGCCCGACACGCCAGCAATGCCCACCACCTCGCCGCTGCGCACGGTGAGCGCAATGTCGGCCAGATGGGTGCCAAACGGGTCGTCGCTGGCGAGCGTGAGACCGGCCACCTGCAACACGTCAGCCCCCGCGTTGAGCGCGCGCACGTTCAGCGCGGGCGGCTCGGCGCCAATCATCAGGCGGCTCAGCGAGGCGTTGCTTTCTTGCCGCGGGTCGCACACGCCGGTGACCTGCCCGCCGCGCAGCACCGTGCAGGCGTTGCACAGCTCGCGAATTTCGTGCAGCTTGTGACTGATGTACAAAATGCTGCACCCCTCAGAGGCCAGCTTTTTCAGCACCACAAACAGCTTTTCCACCGCCTGTGGCGTGAGCACCGAGGTGGGTTCGTCCAAGATGAGCAGTTGCGGGTTGGTCAGCAGCGCGCGGATGATTTCCACCCGCTGCATTTCGCCCACGCTGAGCGTGTGCACCGGGCGGGCGGGATCGATGTCGAGCCCGTATTCGGCCGCCTTGGCGGTGACGCTGGCGCTCACCTCGGGCAGGCTCAACGACTTGTCCAGTCCCAGCCACACGTTTTCGGCCACGGTGAGCGTGTCAAACAGGCTGAAATGCTGAAACACCATGCTGATGCCCAGCGCCCGCGCCTCCTGCGGGTTGCGCACATGCACCGGTCGGCCGTTGAACATCACCGCGCCTTCGTCGGGTTTGACCGAACCGTAGATGATTTTCATCAGCGTGGACTTGCCGGCACCGTTTTCGCCCAGCACGGCGTGGATTTCTCCAGGGGCCACCGTGAGCGAGACACCGTTGTTGGCCACCACACCGGGGTAGCGCTTGGTGATGCCGGTGAGTTGCAGTCGGGCAGTGGTCATGGGGTCCTTCTTGTTATTCAGGCGGCCGCGGCGTCCGCCTCCGGGCGGCGCAGCGAAGCCGCCACGCTCTTGACCTGCTCGCGCAGCCAGCGCCCGGCATTGGACGCGTGGGTGCGCTCGTGCCAGAGCTGGTAATACATCATGCGGGGAAACGGCACCGGGCACGGCAGCACCTGCACCGGCAGCGTGGTGGTGAAGCGCTCGCAATATTGCCGCCCGGTGGTCAGCACCAGCAGGCTGCCCGCCACCATGGCGGGAATCAGCCCGAAATGCGGGCAGCGCACTGTGATGTGGCGCACAAGCCCCTGGGCGGCCAGGTGCTCGTCGATCACGCCACGCGCGCCGGGGTGGGTGGGCGTGGGGGCAATGTGTTCGGCCGCCAGCCAGGCTTCGGCGTCCCAGCCGCGGCGCACCGCCGGGTGCTGGCTCGACACCAGGCACACCACCTCGTCGCCAAACAGCCGGCCCAGGTGCAGGTCGTCGGGCGGCTTGGCCCAGTTGCCAATCACCACGTCCACCTCGCCCTGCGCGAGTTGCTGGCGGTAGTCGGCGTCGGCCGACAGCGGGTGGATGTCGATCGGGCACTGGGGCGCCAGGCTTTTGATTTGCGTCACCAGCTGGGGCAGAAACAGCGGGTCCAGGTAGTCGCTGGCGGCCAGGCTGAAGCTGTGCTGGGCCGTGGCGGGGTCGAAACTGCGGGCGTCTGAAAACAGCACGGCCGCGCTGCGCAAGATGTCGGCTGCGGGCTCAATCATGCGCAGGCCCGCCACCGTGGGCACCATGCCGGCGCCCGAACGCACCAAAAGCGGGTCACCCGCCAGATCGCGCAGGCGCTTGAGCGCTGCACTCACCGCCGGCTGGTACATGCCCAGACGCAGCGCCGCGCGCGACACGCTGCGCTCGGTGAGCACGGTGTGGAGCACGCGGATCAGGTGCAGATCTATCTTGTCGAACATGGACACGTATTTCATACCCTTGTCATATGCAAGTGAATGGTGTTTTGGGCATTCGGGCCATACGCATGAGCATATGTTGTGCCATGGGGGTGGCGCTATGCTGGCGCGCATGACCTCTGAAATTGTCTCCCAGACCCTGACTTTCTTGCGGCGCGGCCAGCCCGTGACGCTGCGCAATGTACCACCCGACCGCACCCTGCTGGAGGTGCTACGCGAAGACCTGCACCTGAGCGCCACCAAGGAAGGCTGCGGCGAGGGCGACTGCGGCGCCTGCACCGTGGTGCTGGGTGAATCGGTGGACGGTCAGCTGGCGTACAGAGCGGTGAACAGCTGCATCCGGCTGGCCCATTCGGTGGCGGGCATGGCGGTGTTCACCGCCGAAGACATTGCCGCCCCCAACGGCGAACTGCACCCGGCGCAAGAAGCCATGGTGCAGTGCCACGCCAGCCAGTGCGGCTTTTGCACACCGGGCTTTGTGATGAGCCTGTTTGGTGCGTACCAGACACATATCGCCCCCACGCTCCCCACTGCGTGTGGTTCGCTGCCCCCCGAGGGGGCTCTCGCGCCTAGGGGCGGCCCGTCGGCGCTCGGTGGCGGTCAGGGCATCACGCGAGAGCAGGCCCAGGTCGACCTGTCGGGCAACCTGTGCCGTTGCACCGGCTACCGCCCCATTCTGGACGCCGCTGAAACCATGGGCAGCCTGCCGCTGCCCGCTGGCTGCGCGGTGGACGAAGCCGCCACACTGGCGGCGCTCAAGGCGCTGAAACCCAAGCGCCAGGGCCTTGAGGCCTACCTGCGCCCCACCACGCTGGTCGCCTTGCTGCAGCAGCGGGCACAGTTTCCCAAAGCGCAGGTGGTGGCCGGCTGCACCGACGTGGGCCTGTGGGTCACCAAGCTGCACCAACGCTTTGACCGCGTGCTCGATGTGACGGCCGCCCGCGAGCTGCGACGCGTGGAAACCTACCCGTACCACATCGCCATTGGCGCAGCGGTGTCGCTGACCGACGCCTTTGCCGCGCTGGTGCACGAGCGGCCGCAGCTGAAAACCTTCAGCCAGCGCTTTGCCGGCCTGCCGGTGCGCAACGCCGGCACGCTGGGCGGCAACGTAGCCAGCGGCTCACCCATTGGCGACAGCATGCCGCTGCTGATTGCGCTGGGCGCCAGCGTGGTGCTGATGCGCTGGAAAAAAACCGCCGCCGGTGGCGAAGTGGCCCACCGCGAGCTGCGCCTGGAAGACCTGTACACCGGCTACCGCACCAACGTGATGCGGCCCGACGAGCTGCTGTGCTGGATCAAGATGCCGCGACCCACGCAGCAGGAAACGATGAAGGTCTACAAAATCAGCAAGCGCTTCGACGACGACATCTCTGCCGTCTGCCTTGCCATCCAGATGACGCTGCAAGACGGCGCCGTGCGACACATCTCCATCGGCGCGGGCGGCGTGGCCGCCACGCCCGCCCGCGCCAGGCAAACCGAAGCCGCCCTGCTCGGCCAGCCCTGGACCACCGACACCGTGATGGCCGCCATAGCCGCGCTGCGCGCCGAGTTTCAACCCATCAGCGACATGCGCGCCAGCGCCCGCTACCGCCAGACCGTGCTGGGCAACCTGCTGCAACGCTTCTGGCTGGAAAGCCAGGGCATGACGGCCATCAACCTCGAAAGCCTTTCCACCCTGGAGGTGCTCGCATGAACGCCCCCGATCTGAAGCTTGTGGCCGGCAACCCCGTGCTCGCAGCCGGTCAATCCAAGTTTCACGAAAGCGCCCGCGCCCAGGTGGCCGGCGCCGCCACCTACATCGACGACCTGCCCGAGCTGCGCGGCACGCTGCACGCGGCGCCGGTGTGCTCGCCGGTGGCGCATGGCAAGCTGCTGGGGCTGGACGCCAGCGCGGCCCTGGCCGTGCCGGGTGTGCGCGCCTTCATCAGCGCGGCAGACATTCCCGGCGACACCACGCTGGCCGCTTTTGCCCACGACGAACCGGTGTTTGCGCACGACACCGTGCAGTTCGTCGGGCAGGTGGGCGGGCTGATCGTGGCCGACACGGTGATGACCGCCCGCCGCGCCGCCCGGCTGGTGAAGTGGCAGGTGGAAGCCCTGCCCGCCGTGCTCAGCGTGTGGGAAGCGCACGCGCTACAAAGTTATGTGTTGCCGCCGGTGCATGTGAAGCGCGGCGACGCCCAGGCGGCGCTTGCACGCGCACCGCACCAGCTCGAAGGCACGTTTGAAGTGGGTGGCCAGGAACACTTTTACCTGGAAGGCCAGATTGCCTATGTGGTGCCGCTGGAGCAAAGCCAGTGGCGGGTGTACAGCAGCACCCAGCACCCCGGCGAAGTGCAGCATTGGGTGTCGCACGCGCTGGGCCTGCACAACCACGCCGTCACGGTGGAATGCCGGCGCATGGGCGGCGGCTTTGGTGGCAAAGAAACGCAAGCCGGCCACCTGGCGGTGTGGGCGGCCGTGGCTGCCAACCGGCTCAAGTGCCCGGTGAAACTGCGGCTGGACCGCGACGACGACTTCATGGTCACGGGCAAGCGCCACCCGTTTGCCTACCACTACCGCGCGGGTTTTGATGACTCCGGCCGCCTCTGCGGCCTGGCGCTGGAGATGCTGGCCAACTGCGGCTTCAGCGCCGACCTGTCTGGCCCGGTGGCCGACCGCGCCATCTTCCACGCCGACAACGCGTACTTTCTGGAAGACGTGGCGGTGGCCAGCTACCGCTGCAAGACCAACACCCAGAGCCACACCGCCTTTCGCGGCTTTGGCGGCCCGCAGGGTGTGATCGTGATCGAGCGCATCCTGAGCGACATCGCGCGCACGCTGGGCCTGGACCCGCTGGATGTGCGGCTGCGCAACCTGTACGGCGATGAAGTCATCGCGCCGAGGAACGCAAGCGCGCCGGAACGGCGCCGCGACACCACCCACTACCAGATGAAGGTGGAAGACAACATCCTGGAGCCGCTGATCACACAACTGGCGCGCACCAGCGGCTACCGCGAGCGGCGCGAGCAGATCGCGGCCTTCAACGCGCAGAGCCCCGTCATCAAAAAAGGCATCGCGCTCACCCCGGTCAAGTTCGGCATCAGCTTCACCGCCACGCTGTTCAACCAGGCCGGCGCGCTGGTGCATGTGTACACCGACGGCAGCGTGCAGGTGAACCACGGCGGCACCGAAATGGGCCAGGGGCTGAACACCAAGGTGGCGCAGATCGTGGCCGACGAACTGGGCGTGCCGTTTGAGCGGGTGCTGTGCACCGCAGCCGACACCAGCAAGGTGCCCAACGCCAGCGCCACCGCCGCCAGCAGCGGCACCGACCTGAACGGCCGCGCCGCCCAGTTTGCCGCCCGCCATGTGCGCGACAACCTGGCCGCCTTTGTGGCCGGGCTCGACGGTGTGGGCGCGGGCTCGGTGCGTTTCGAAGGCGGCCAGGTCATCACCGAGCAGTCCACCCGCCAGTTTGAAAACGTGGTGGGCGCGGCTTATGCCAACCGCATCCAGCTCTGGAGCGACGGCTTTTACCGCACCCCCAAGATCCACTACGACAAGACCACCCTCACCGGCCGGCCGTTTTATTACTTCTCTTACGGCGCGGCGGTGAGTGAGGTGGCCATCGACACGCTCACCGGCGAGAGCCGCGTCTTGAAGGTGGACATCCTGCACGATGTGGGCCGCAGCATCAACCCGGCCATTGACATCGGCCAGATCGAGGGCGGCTTTGTGCAAGGCATGGGCTGGCTCACCACCGAGCAACTGATGTGGAAAGCCGACGGCCGTTTGCAAACCCACGCGCCCAGCACCTACAAAATACCCACCACCGGCGACGTGCCCGCACACTTCAAAGTGGACCTGTGGCCCGAGGCCAACCGGGAAGACAACGTGCACGGCAGCAAAGCCGTGGGCGAG
This sequence comes from Hydrogenophaga sp. LT287, assembly GCF_055702805.1. Classification (NCBI taxonomy): domain Bacteria; kingdom Pseudomonadati; phylum Pseudomonadota; class Betaproteobacteria; order Burkholderiales; family Comamonadaceae; genus Hydrogenophaga; species Hydrogenophaga sp. LT287. The sequence goes on from NZ_JBVPZC010000013.1 coordinate 62,231, forward strand.
CCACCGTTCATGCTGGGCATCAGCGTGTTTGAAGCGCTGCGAGATGCGGTGGCCCAGGCCGGTGGACAGCCCGAGGCCATGAACGCACCGGCCACGGCTGAAGAGGTGCTGAGCGCGCTGGGTGCCTGACGGTTCAGGCGCCGGCGTTCAGTAGAATCGGCGACCCTGACCCGGGGCCGCAATCTGACCACGCCATGGCGGCGCCGCGTCACCCAACACCCACACACCATCCCCCATGCATTACTCCGCTTCCCACCACAAACTCAAGCTCATCCTGGCGGCCCAAGGCATCAAGACCGGCGACGCCGGCGCCATCGACACCCTCTTTGGCGGCAAAGACGGCTACTACTGGTTTGGCACCGTGCGCGACATGTGCCCGGAAGGCAAAACGCTCTCGTGGGAGAACCAGTACGCCATGGTGCACGCCATCCAGGCACACGAAAACGCCACCGCCGAAGAAGACGAAGTGAAACCGCAGGTGCCGAGCGCGGCCAACATCGCCGCCCTGTCCAAGCTGCTGGCCGATCCGATCTGAGAAGCCGGTTTTCATGTCCACTCACGCTCCCCTGCAGGTTGCCGTCATGGGCGCTGGCGCCGTGGGTTGCTATTACGGCGGCATGCTCGCACGCGCCGGCCACCGCGTCACGCTCATCGGCCGCCCGGCGCATGTGCAGGCGGTCCAGGCCCACGGCCTGCGCCTGCAAACGCTCAGCTTCGACGAAAACGTGACGCTGGAGGCCAGCACCGAAGCCAGCGCCGTGGCCGGTGCCGACGTGGTGCTGTTCGCCGTGAAGTCGCCCGACACCGAACACGCAGGCGAACAAATGCGCGCGCACCTGAAACCCGGTGCGCTGGTGCTGTGCCTGCAAAACGGGGTGGACAACGCCGAGCGTCTGCGCACCGTGCTGCCCGGCGTGAGCGTGGCCGCCGCCGTGGTGTATGTGGCCACCGAAATGGCCGGCCCCGGCCACCTGCGCCACCACGGCCGCGGTGAACTCGTCATCGAACCGTCTGTGCGCAGCGCCGAGGTGGTGCAAGCCCTGGTGGCCGCCGGCGTACCCACCGAAGTGAGCGACAACGTGCGCGGCGCGCTGTGGGCCAAACTCATTCTCAACTGCGCCTACAACGCGCTGTCAGCCGTGGGCCGCATCGCCTACGGTGAACTGGTGCAGCGCCCCGGCGTGCTGGCCGTCATGCGCGACGTGGTGGCCGAATGCCGCGCCGTGGCCGCCGCCGACGGCGTGACCCTGCCCGGCGACGTGGACGCCGCCGTGCGCCGCATTGCCGAGACCATGCCCAGCCAGTTGTCATCCACTGCGCAAGACCTGATGCGCGCCAAGCCCAGCGAGATCGACCACCTCAACGGCTATGTGGTGCAACGCGGCGCAGCGCTGGGCGTGCCCACACCAGCCAACCAGGTGCTGTGGGTGGTGACGAAGCTGGGGGAGAGGCCGTAACCCATCGACGCACAGGGACTTGAGTGGATGCCCGCCCGGCCGCTATACTTCGCGCTGCTCCGGGGTGCATGAGCCGAAAGGCCCAGCGCTGAGATGGTTGAAGAACCGAACCCGTGAACTTGATCTGGCTAGTACCAGCGAAAGAAGAGCGCAGCCCCCAGGGCCTGCATCCCCACCCGTCCCTCGACAGGCGGGTCCGTCCACCCCAGCGGTGGACCGGGTGCATGTTTTGACGGGCGGTCTCCGGAGCATCCACAGCCCCACCCAGGAGACCGCCATGAACGCCCCCGACAAGATTCCCTTCGCCGACCAGTTCGCGCTCAGCCGCGAGCCCTTCCCCGCTTCGCGCAAGATTCACGTGCCCGGCTCGAACGAGAGCATCCGCGTACCCATGCGCGAGATCGCGCTGAGCAACGGCGAGCTTGTGACGGTGTACGACACCTCCGGCCCCTACAGCGACCCGAGCGCCGCCATCGACGTGCGCACCGGCCTGGCCGATGTGCGCGGCGCCTGGATCGCGGCGCGTGGCGACACCGAAAGCTACGAAGGCCGCCAGCGCGCCGCGCTGGACGACGGCATCAAGAACGAGGCTGCGCAAAACGGCACCACCATCGAACGTATCGAAGCCCTGCGTGCCGAGGCCGCCGGCCTGCAGCGCACGCCGCGCCGCGCCAAGAGCGGGCAGAACGTGACGCAGATGCACTACGCCCGCCAAGGCATCGTGACACCGGAAATGGAATACGTGGCGCTTCGCGAAAACGGCAAGCGCGAGTGGATGCGCGAGTACCTGGGCGACCCGGCCCGCGAAGCGCGCCTGCGCGGCAACCCGATGGGCGCGCACATCCCCGAGGTGTTCACACCCGAGTTCGTGCGCGACGAGGTGGCGCGCGGCCGCGCCATCATCCCGGCCAACATCAACCACCCTGAAGTGGAGCCCATGGCCATCGGGCGCAACTTCGGCGTCAAGATCAACGCCAACATCGGCAACTCGGCCGTCACCTCCAGCATCGAGGAAGAGGTGGACAAGCTGGTCTGGGCGATCCGCTGGGGCGCCGACAACGTGATGGACCTGTCCACCGGCAAAAACATCCACACCACGCGCGACTGGATCGTGCGCAACAGCCCGGTGCCCATCGGCACGGTGCCGATCTACCAGGCGCTGGAGAAAGTGGGCGGCGTGGCCGAAGACCTCACCTGGGCGATCTACCGCGACACGCTGATCGAACAGGCCGAACAGGGCGTGGACTACTTCACCATCCACGCCGGCGTGCGCCTGGCCTACATCCACCTCACCGCGCAGCGGCGCACCGGCATCGTCTCGCGCGGCGGCAGCATCCTGGCCAAGTGGTGCATCACCCACCACCAGGAAAACTTCCTCTACACGCACTTCGAAGAGATCTGCGACATCATGAAGGCCTACGACGTGAGCTTCTCGCTCGGCGACGGCCTGCGCCCCGGCAGCGCGGCCGACGCGAACGACGAAGCTCAGTTCGCCGAATTGAAGACCCTGGGCGAGCTCACCCAGGTGGCCTGGAAGCACGACGTGCAGACCATGATCGAAGGCCCCGGCCACGTGCCCATGCACCTGATCCAGGCCAACATGGACGAGCAGCTCAAGCACTGCCACGAGGCGCCGTTCTACACACTCGGCCCGCTGACCATCGACATCGCGCCGGGCTACGACCACATTGCCAGTGCCATCGGCGCGGCCATGATCGGCTGGATGGGCACCTCCATGCTCTGCTACGTGACGCCCAAGGAACACCTGGGCCTGCCCGACCGCGACGATGTGAAGCAAGGAATCATTGCCTACAAGATCGCTGCGCACGCGGCCGACATTGCCAAGGGCCACCCCGGGGCCCGCGCGCGCGACGACGCCATGAGCAAGGCGCGTTTCGAGTTCCGCTGGCGCGACCAGTTCGCCCTCGGCCTGGACCCGCAGACCGCCGAGGACTACCACGACGAAACCCTGCCCAAGGACTCGTCGAAAGAGGCGCACTTCTGCTCCATGTGCGGGCCGAAGTTCTGCTCCATGAAGATCACGCAGGACGTGCGCGACTACGCCGCCGCCAAAGGCGTGAGCGAAGACGCGGCACTGGCCGAGGGCATGGCGCAAAAGAGCGCGGAGTTCAAGGCCGTGGGCGGCGAGTTCTACGTGCCTGTGTCATCCATCTCCACCAAAGGCTGAGCCGTGAAACGCATTGGCATCGCCGGGGCGGGCGTGCTCGGGCGCCTGCTGGCGTGGCAGCTGTCGCGGGCCGGGCACGCGGTCACGGTGTTCGACCCGGCGGCAGGACCGGAAGCACCGGCCACGGGCTCGCTGACTGGAGGCTCAGCGCATGCGGCCGGCTTCACTGCCGCCGGCATGCTCAGCCCCCTCGCGGAGCTGGACAACGCCGGGCCGGACATCGCGCGCCTGGGCTGGCGCTCGCTGGCCTTGTGGCGCGAGGTGGCGGAAGCGTTGCGCGCCGACGGCTGCAGCGCAACACTGTTCGCGCAGCACGGCAGCCTGATGCTGGCGCACGGCGCCGACCTGGGCGCGGCGCGCCGCGTGCTGGCCCGACTGGAAACCGCGCCTTCGCTGGCCGCCGAGCTGCCCGCGCCGCAGCCACTGGACCGTGCGGCCCTGGCCGCGCTGGAACCCGCGCTGGCACCGGGTCTGCACGCCTGGCTGCTGCCCGACGAAGCCCAGGTGATGTCGCGCGACATGCTGGCCGCGCTGGCGGTGCATGCGCCGAACGCGCACTGGTGCTGGGGCGAGCGCGTGGAGCGGGTCGAGCCGGGCGTCTTGCACGTGGCGGGTGAAGGGCCGGTGCGGTTTGACCTCGCCATCGACGTGCGAGGAACGGGTGCGCGGGAGATGGATGGCTCGCCCGTCATCGCATCCGTTCGGGCTGAGCCTGTCGAAGCCTTGCACACCCACACCCCACAAACCCTTCGACAGGCTCAGGGCGAACGGCGTTTTTTGTACGCATCGGAACCCGTACGCGGCGTGCGCGGCGAGGTCATCTGGCTGCACGCCCCCGGTGTGCGCCTGCAGCGCCCGGTGCGCCTGCTGCACCCGCGCCACCGCGTCTACATCGTGCCGCGCCCGGGCGACCTGTTCGTGGTGGGTGCCAGTGAAATCGAAAGCGAGGACCGCTCGCCCGTGAGCCTGAGGAGCGCGGTGGAGCTGATGGCCGCCGCCCAGAGCGTTCTGCCCGAGCTGGCCGAAGCGCGCATCGTGCACATGGAGGCCAACCTGCGCCCCGCCCTGCCCGACAACGAACCGCACACCCACGCCGAGCCCGGCCTGCTGCGCATCAACGGCCTGTTCCGCCACGGCTGGCTGCTGGCGCCGGCGCTGGTGCAGGACGCGCTTGATCTATTGGGCCTGGCGACTGCAGCACGCGAACACCCTCACCCTCCTTCGACAAGCTCAGGACAGGCTAAGCCTCTCCCGCCAGCGGTAGAGGGGACTTCACTCGCCGGAGGAAGGGCTTCACTCCCTCGCCCCTCTGGGGAGAGGGCTGGGGTGAGGGGCACGCCTGAGCCAACGCCCGAAACTCAACAGACCCACTGACCAGGTTCACCCCCACAGGAATGCCCATGCCTGAAACCCTTTCGCATGCAGAAGCCCAGCTGCGCTTCAACGAATGCACCATCCCCTGCCCCGAAGGCCTGACGCTGGCGGCACTGCTGGAAACGCAAGGCGTGCAAGCCACCCAGGCGGCCTCGGCGGTGAACGGCGAGTTCGTGCCGCGCGGATTGCGCGCATCCACCGTTTTGAAACCTGGCGACACCGTCCTGACCTTCCAGGCCATCGTGGGAGGTTGAGCACATGAATCAACCCACTTCAACCTGGGCGCCCTACGGCGTCGAACTGTCCAGCCGTTTCCTGCTCGGCACAGCCGGCTACCCCTCACCGCAGGTGCTGGCACAGAGCATCGCAGCCAGCGGCACGCAGATCGTCACCGTGGGCCTCAAGCGCATGGCGGCCTCCGGTGGCGACAACGGTTTCATCGAGATCATCCGCAGCGCCCTGCGCGAGCGCAGCGCACAGCTGCTGCCCAACACCGCCGGCTGCCGCACGGCGCGCGAGGCCATCACGCTGGCGCACATGGCGCGCGAGCTGTACGGCACGCATTGGATCAAGCTCGAAGTGGTGGGCGACGAACACACCCTGCAGCCCGATCCCTGGGGCACGGTGGAGGCGGCCGAGCAACTCATCAAAGACGGTTTTGCGGTTTTCCCCTACTGCACCGACGACCTCGTGACCTGCCAGCGCCTGCTCGACGCGGGTTGCGAGGTGCTCATGCCCTGGGGCGCGCCCATCGGCTCGGGGCAGGGGCTGATCAACCCGTTTGCGCTGCGCACGCTGCGCGCGCGGCTGCCCGGCGTGCCACTGGTGGTGGACGCCGGCATCGGCGCGCCCTCCCACGCCGCCGCCGCGATGGAGCTGGGCTTTGATGCCGTGCTGCTGAACTCCGCCGTGAGCCAAGCGGTGGACCCGGTGCGCATGGCACGGGCCTTTGGCTTGGCCATCGAAGCCGGCCGCAGCGCTTTTGAGGCCGGCGTGATGGCGCCGCAGGCCATGGCGGTGGCATCGACCCCGGTCAGCGGTCATCCCTTCCTGATCGACTGAACCACCACGCCCGTTCGGGCGGAGCCTGTCCAAGCCCTTGCGAGCCCTTCGACAGGCTCAGGGCGAACGGTATTTACACCTCACTCAACATGCAGACCACAACCCCCCCCATCATCTGGAGCATTGCCGGCACCGACAGCGGTGGCGGCGCCGGGCTGGCGGCAGACCAGCGCGCCGCTGACGCACTCGGCGTGCACTGCTGCACCGTGGTCGCCGGCATCACCGCGCAAAGCACCACCGAAGTCACCCACATCGAGGCCACGCCCCCGGCGGTGCTGCAGGCGCAGCTGGACACGCTGGCCGCCGACATGCCGCCGCGCGTGATCAAGACCGGGCTGCTGGGCAGCGCCGACAACGTGCGCGTGCTGGCGCGCTTCATCGACCGGTTGCGGCAGCAACAGCCGCTGGCCCTGGTGGTGGACCCGGTGCTGCGTGCCAGCACGGGCGCCGCGCTGGCCGACGCCGAGCTGCTTAGCGCCTACCGCGAGCTGCTGCTGCCGCGCGCCACCGTGATCACCCCCAACCAGACCGAGGCGGTGGCGCTGCTGGAAGAACAGGGTGGGGACGCACCCAGCGACATTCCTGCGCAAGCCCGGGCGCTGCGGGCGTTGGGCTGCGAGGCCGTGGTCATCACCGGCGGCGACGCCGCAGCCCTGAGCCCCCACGCCAGCCTGTCGCTGGACTGGCTGGACAGCCCCCACGCGAAAGGCTGGCTGAGCCTGCCGCGCGAAGACACCCCGCACAACCACGGCACCGGCTGCACCTTTGCGTCGGCCCTGGCTGCCGCGCTGGCGCTGGGCTGGGTCACGGCCGACGCCGCCGTGCTGGCCAAGATGGCCGCCACCTTTGCGCTGCGCCACGCCCGCGCCGTGGGCCGAGGCATCGGGCCGGTGATCGCGCGCCCGGGGTTTGCGACCGTGCCCTCGCTGCTGCCGCAACTCTCGCTGGACGCGCAACCGCCGTCCGTCTGGGTCACAAGGGTGCGCGGCCGTGCGCCGGGCGTGTACGCCATTGTGGACAGCGCCGAGCGCGTCGAGGCCGTGCTCGGCGCACACCCCACGGTGGACACGGTGCAACTGCGCATGAAGCGGCCAGCGGGCCTGCACGACAGCGCCTGGCGCATCCAACTGCGTGAAGCGCTGGCCCGCAGCCAGCGCGCGGCGCGGGCCGCGGGCGTCACGCTGGTCGTCAACGACCACTGGCAAGCCGCGCTGCAGGCCGGCGCGCTCGCACTGCACCTGGGCCAGGACGACCTGCTCGCCCTCACGCCCGAAGAACACGCGCAGCTTCAGGCCGCGCGCTGCCTGGGCGTGCAGCTCGGCCTGAGTTCGCACAGCCTGTGGGAGCTGTGCCGCGCCGCCGCCCTGCAGCCCGACCTGATCGCCTGCGGCCCGGTGTGGCCCACCACCACCAAAGACATGCCCTGGCGGCCGCAGGGCCTGGACAACCTCGCCTGGTGGGCCCACATGGCGCCCGCGCCGGTGGTGGGCATCGGCGGCATCCTCGATCCCGCGCAGCTGCAGGCCGTGGCCACCGCAGGGGCCGCCGGCGGCTGTGTGGTGCGCGGGCTGGGTGCGGAGCCTTCGAAAACATTGCCCGCCTGGCTGGACGCCTGGCACCAAGGTGCACACCAGCCACCCGGCGCTGTGCCACCGCTGCCGCACCCGACGCTGCCGGCCTGACCGGTCGGGCGGGGTTTGACGGGCCGCACCCGCCGGCCGATGATGGACGGCTGATCGAAAGGATGGCCCGGCATGGACATCGTGGCGCATGGATGGTGGGTGAGCGTGGGCATGGGTGTTGCCGCGCTGGCCGGACACGCGCCGCCCAACCGGCGCACGGTCGGGCTGGTGTTGGGGCTGGCCGTGGCGCCCGACCTGGTGCACCTGCTGCCGGTCGCCGTGGGCGAGCTGCAGACCACCGGGAGCCTGGGCACCGTGCGCGACTACGCGCTGGCGCTGCCCGGCGCCGAGCCGCCGATGTCGGCCACCGTCGAGTGGTGGGCCCACCACCTGCACTGCATTTTTCACAGCGCGCTGGTGGCCGGGGCGGTCACGCTGGCGCTGCGGGTCGCGTTGCAGCGCTGGTGGTGGCCCTTGCTGGGCTGGTGGTCGCACATCGTGATCGACGTCTTCACGCACTCGGCCGACTTCTACCCCTCGCCCGTTCTGTACCCGCTGACCTACCGGGGGTTCGACGGCATCGCCTGGAACCGCCCTGACTTCCAGCTGTTGAACTACACCGCGCTGATCGCGGTCACGCTGTGGCTGCTCTGTCGGCGGCGCTCGCCACGCGACAGCCCCTGATACCCACCGGGGCTGGCACTTTGGCACACTCCGAGCCTTCATTGCTCAGAAGTCCCCATTTGCCATGACCGCCCCCACCGACCACGACCTTCCGCCGCTGAACGCCACGCCCCCGGGGCTGTACCGCCACTACAAAGGCGGCTGGTATTCGGTGGTGGACACCGTGCGCTGCAGTGAAACGCTGCAAGGCATGACGCTGTACCGCGCGCTGTACGGCGGTTTTGGCTTGTGGGTGCGCCCGGCGGCCATGTTTGCCGAGCGCGGTGTGTTTGAAGGCAAAGAGCAGCCGCGGTTTACGCCGCACGACGCTGGCCTGGTGCCCTTGGGCGACTTGCCCACGGCGCAAGCGCTCATTGCGCACCTGCGGGGTGTGGCCGAGCGGCGCGGCCTGTGTCTGGACACCGCTGTGCGCCCCCCGCCACCCGAGCCCAGCACCTGCTGCGGGCGTGGCTGCAACGGCTGCGTGTGGGAAGGGTTTTATGAAGCGCTGCACCACTGGCGGGTGGACGCGCTGGCTTGGCTGGAGGACAACGGGCCGGGATGTCACCCATCGGTCTGACATGGGACCTGGTGGTGCCGAAAACCGCCCCCATCCCAACCTTCCCCCGGTGGGGGAAGGGGCAAAGCCCAATTGCCACAGCGGCTGAAGCAGGGCCGCGCTGCAAGTTCAACCGCGCGCTGGCAGCACCGTGCCCACGCACTCGCCAAAGCCGATGCGCGGCGCACCGGCTTTTTCACACCAACCGCGAATCACCACGGCATCGCCGTCTTGCAGCCAGGTGCGCGACTCGCCGTTGGGCAGGGTGAGCGGGTGTTTACCGCCAGTGGTCAGCTCAATGAGCGCGCCGGCCTGGTCCAGCGTGGGGCCTGACAGCGTGCCGCTGCCGAACAGGTCGCCGGGTTGCAGGTTGCAGCCGTTCACGGTGTGGTGGGTCACCATTTGGGCCACGGTCCAGTAGGCGTGGCGGTAGCTGGTGCGGCAAATGGTGGCGTCGGCGTGGCCGGCTTCGCGCATTTGCGGCGTTTGCAGGCCCACCTGCAATTGAATGTCGAAAGCGCCCTGGCTGCGGTTGGTGGCACTGTCCAGGTAGGGCAGCGGCTGGGGGTCGTCGGCCGGGCGGTCAAACGCCACGCGGTACGGTGCCAGCGCTTCAAGCGTGACCACCCAGGGCGACACGGTGGTGGCGAAGTTTTTGGACAAGAACGGCCCCAGTGGCTGGTATTCCCAGGCCTGGATGTCGCGCGCCGACCAGTCGTTGAGCAGGCACAGGCCAAACACATGGTCTTCGGCCTCGGCCATGGCCACGGGCTCGCCCAGCGGGTTGCCATTGCCCACAAAAATGCCCAGTTCCAGTTCAATGTCCAGCCGCTGACTGGGCCCGAAACTGGGCACGGTGGCGCCGGGTGGCAGCGTTTGGCCCTTGGGGTGGTGAAACTGCTGGCCCGACACGCCGATGCTGGACGCGCGGCCGTGGTAGCCAATGGGCACCCATTTGTAGTTGGGCAGCAACGGGTTGTCGGGGCGAAACTGTTTGCCGATGTTGGTGGCGTGGTGGACCGAGGTGTAGAAGTCGGTGTAGTCGCCAATGCGGGCGGGCACGCCGTATTCGGCGCTGGCCTGCGGCACCAGGCAGGCTTGCAGGGCGGCCTGCTCGGGCGCACCTTCGCGCAGCGCGCGCGAGAGCGCCAGGCGCAGCGCGCTCCAGGCCGGGGCGCCCAGCGCCATCAGGGCGTTGAGCTTGTCTTGCGCACCGGCCTGCACGGCGGTGGCCGCCACGCCGGTGAACACGCCGGTTTGCGCTGCCGCGGCCAGGTCCAGAATCTGGTCGCCAATGGCCACACCACCGCGAAAGGCTTCGCTGGAAGCGCTGCGGCGAAAGCTGGCAAAAGGCAGGTTCTGCAGCGGAAAGTCGGTGCCGGCGGCGTTGGCCGAGGCCACCCAGCTGCGCAGTGCCGGATCGTGGGTTTCGTTCAGGGTCGTCATAGGTCGTGTTCTTCAACGAGCGGTGCTTCAAGAGGAGCGTGAAGCGGGTCAGATCAGTTGGGTGCGGGCAGGGTCTTGTCGTGCATCCAGGCGGCGTGCTGGGGCGCGCGCTTGGTGGCGGCCCATTCGTTGAGCATGTCCCACTTCACCTCACTCAGGGCGCTGTGCATTTTGGGCGTTCCCACATCGGCGCAGAGTTCCAGGCGGTGGCCGTTGGGGTCAAAGAAGTAGATCGACTTGAAGATGGTGTGATCTGTCGGGCCCAGCACGTCGATACCCGCTTCTTGCAAGCGGGTCTTGGTGGCTTCGAGCGAGGCCATGCTGTCGACCTTGAAGGCAATGTGCTGCACCCAGGCCGGGGTGTTTTCGTCGCGGCCCATCTCGGGTGATTGGGGCAATTCGAAAAACGCCAGCACATTGCCCTGACCAGCGTCCAGAAACACGTGCATGTAAGGGTCAGGCGCCTGGGTGGACGGCACCTCGTTTTCGGCAATCGCCAGCACAAAGTCCATGTTCAGGTGCTTGACGTACCACTCCACGGTTTGCTTGGCATCGCGGCAGCGGTAGGCGACGTGGTGAATGCGTTCGATCTTCATGGGAGGCTCCTCGGTCAAAGGTCTTGCAAAGCAGACTGCACATGGTGCTGGAAAAGTGCCGCGTCGGCCAGCGCATTGGCGTTGAGCAAGGCCAATTTGACGAGAAAAAGGCTGGTTTTTTCGACACCAGCCTGGTCGATGGCCTGGGCCAGGGTGTCGTATACGGCTTCCAGCCCCTCGATGGGCAGGCTGGGTACGGCTGCGGTGTGGGTGTTCATGGCGTGTATTCCTTTCACTGGGGCAGGGCGTTGTGCAGGGCGGCTTGCAGGCGGGTGGCGTCCAGCGTGAGCCAGCGGGCGCACACATGCTGGTCGGGGCGCAGCAGGTAAGCGGCGCCATGGGCGCGCACACCGTAGCGCTGGCGAAAGTGGCCGCTGGCGTCGGCCAGGGTCTGGTCGGCCCCGGCCACCGGCGCGCTGGCCCCCACCGCGGTCACGCGCAGCACCACGCCGCGGGCGCGGGCCTGGGCCACCACGGCTTGCAGTGCGGCGGGTATCGCGTCGCCGTCGGTGAAATAGAGCAGGTCAAAACCGCCGCCCAGGTGGTCCAGCAGGTAGTCGTTGGCGGCCAGGCAGATGTTGCGCGGCGGTGCGCCGTGGGCCGGGCCTTCGGTGAACAAGGTGTTGTCGTCGCCGGCGCTGTTGAGCCGGGAGTGGGTGTACTCGTGCGGGCGCGAGGTGCGCCAGTGGTAGAGCGGGCGCACAAAAGCGTGTTGCAGCGAGAGCGACAGCACGGCGTTGCGCAGCAACGCAAAGCCACCGGCGGGCGGCGTCATGAAGCGCACGCTTTTGCCGGCTTCTTCAATGATTTCGCGGGCGGCGCCCACGCGCTCGGTGCTGTGGTTGGCCAGCAGCTGCGGGCCCGCCAGGCCCTTGACCACATAGGCCAGATGCCAGCCCAGCGACTGTGCGTCCTGAAACGCGGTGTTGGCACCGCGCACGCCAAAAATGGGCAGCAGGTGGGCCGCGTCGCCGGTGAAGATGACGCTGCCGTGCACATAGTCGGGCAGCGTGAGCGTGCGGGCGGAATACACCGAACACCAGTCCATTTCCCACGGCACGCCTTCGTGGCCAATCATTTTCAGCTGCGCGTCAATGCGGGCCCTGAGCGACTCGGGTTTGAGCGCCTCTTCCGGCGTTTCGCCGGCGGGCAACTGGTAGTCCACCCGCCAGATGCCATGGGGCTCGCGGTGCATGAGGATGGTGTTGCCGGGATTCCACTCGGGGTCAAAAAACGCCAGGCGCTCGGTGGGCAGGGGCAGGTCCACTTTGATGTCGGCAATCACAAACGAACCCTCGTACGAAGCGCCTTCCATCTGCAGGTTCATGGCGGTGCGTATGGGTGAGCGGCCACCGTCTGCAGCCACCAGCCAGTCGGTCTCCAATGTGTATTCGCCCTCGGGCGTGTCCACCCGCACTTCGGCGCAGGCGTCGCCCTGCGTCACCTGGGTCACCTTGTTGCCCCAACGAAAGTCGATCAGCGGATGGGCCGCGCAGGCATCAAACAGGTACTCCTCCATGAACTGCTGCTGCACGTTGATGATGGGGAAGAAGCGGTCGTCGGCGTCGTGCGGTGCTTCCATGCGAAACACGCGCTGGCCGCGGTAATACGAGTTGCCAAAGCGCCAGGGCAAGCCGCCCTCGGTCATGCGGTCGGCCACGCCCACCTGCTGCAAGATTTCCATGGACCGGCGGGTGAAACAAATGGCTCGGCTGCCTTGCGAAAACTGCAGCTCGGGTGTCAGCACCACGCTGCGCACACCGTGGCGCGCCAGCTCCAGTGCGGTCACCATGCCCGCAGGCCCCGCGCCGGCAATGACCACCGGGTGGCGGCTTTGTGGCGGATGCGCCGAAGGCAACCAGGGCTGAAATACTTGGTAGGTGTAGTAGATGGATGGGCGTGGCTCGGTGGTGGGCTGGTGCATGAGGGGGCTCCTGGAGGACATCGCACAGGGGGCATACCGTGTGTTCGACGTTGGATTCTAGGCCCACCTAGTTGCGAACACAACTATATTTATATGATAGAAAACAACCATAAAACCATTTATAGTTGCAACAACAATCAATTAAACTGGGGCTGGAAGCTACCCACCTACCCCACACGCAAGGCCGATCATGCGCCCCACCCCGCCCGACACACCGCCCAAGCTGGAGCGGTATGTCACCTACCGGCTGAACACGTTGAGCAAGCTCAACGACCTGGCCAGCCACAGCCTCTACCTCCACCACGGCGGGCTGACGCTGTCGGAGTCCCGGGCGCTGGCGTCCATTGGCTCCTTTCCTCAGATCACCGTGAACCAGCTGGCTTTTGAGGCCAACCTGGACAAAGGCCAGGCCAGCCGGGCGGCCCAGTCGCTGGTGGACAAAGGGCTGGTCATCAAGACCCACAACCTGGTGGACGCCCGCAGCGTCATTCTGGCGCTGGCACCCAAAGGCAAACCGGTGTGGCGCAAGCTGATGGCGCTGATGGAACAACGCAACCAGACGCTGATGCGCTGCCTGTCAGCCGATGAACAGACCCAACTCATCGGCATGCTTGGACGCATGCTGGCGCAGGCCAAGGCCGAGCACGCGGGCCACAGCGACACCGGGGCACCCTGAGCCTGGCGGCTGCTGCGCCCGAGCGCAGATGGCCGTGCCGCCACGGGGTTGGGCCCCACAGGCGGACAATGTGGGCGTGCTTTCATCTCCCGCATTCTCCCCCGCCGAAGACAATCCGCCCGACGCCATCGTGAGCGTGCGCGGCGTCAGCAAGACCTACGCCGGCGGCTTCCAGGCCTTGAAAAACGTCAACCTTGACATCCGCCGCGGCGAAATTTTTGCTCTGCTCGGCCCCAACGGTGCCGGCAAAACCACGCTCATCAGCGTCATCTGCGGCATGACCAACGCCACGCAAGGCACCGTGATCGCCGACGGCTTTGACACCGTGCGCGACTACCGCGCGGCCCGCAGCATCATCGGCCTGGTGCCGCAAGAACTGCACACCGATTCGTTTGAAACCGTGTGGGCCACGATGAGTTTCAGCCGGGGCCTGTTTGGCAAGGCGCCCAACCCGGCCTACATCGAGACGATTTTGAAAGACCTGTCGCTCTGGGACAAAAAAGACAGCAAGATTCTGGCGCTCTCGGGTGGCATGAAGCGCCGCGTGCTGATTGCCAAGGCGCTGTCGCACGAGCCCAAGATTCTGTTTCTGGACGAACCCAGCGCAGGCGTGGACGTGGAGTTGCGCCACGACATGTGGCGCATGGTGCGCGCACTGCGCGCGGCCGGCACCACCATCATCCTCACCACCCACTACATCGAAGAGGCCGAAGACATCGCTGCGCAACACGGCGAAGATGTTGCGCTTGGCGATGATCTTCGTTTCAAAATCCAGCCCCGGCGAGAGGTTCAGGTAGCTGTGCGTGGGCCGGGCGTAGCAGTAAATGCAGCCGTGTTCGCAGCCGCGGTAGGGGTTGAGGCCGAGGGAGAAGCCGATGTCGGGCGAGTCGTTTCGGGTGATGGCGTTGCGGGCGTCTTCGAACGTGACCTGCGTGGCCGGCGCAGCGGTTGCTTCGCCCGCGACGGCCGCATCGTCCAGCGTGCCCCAGCCATCGTCGAACGCCGCCCGCGGATCGCGCTCGAAGCGGTGCGGCTGGCGGTGGGCGATGCCGCGGCCCTTGATGGCGTGCAGGGGAATGAGGATTTCGGTATGGCGGGGCGCTGGCAGGAAACCACTGGATGGACATCCAGTTTTTAGCGCCAACACCCTGAAAAGACCACCCCACCCGGCCCACCGTAAACCAGGCGGGCGCGCGTGGAGCCCGCAGCGGGTGCGGGGCCGGGCCACTCTGCAGGCCACCGACTGCGCGGTAGTCGAGCGGTTGCCGGCGGGGCCTAACGCTCGGCCTGCAGGCTGGCCGGCTCCTCAACGTCGTAAGACCCGAAAACTTCACGGGCCGTGCGGGTTTCGGGCAGCACATACACAATGCCGTCCGTTCCAGTAAAGGCCGGGCTCAGCACCGTGTCGTAGAACTTGACGGGAAGGTTGATGCATCCATAGGAAATCCGGCGCTCGGCCGGTGACGGACTGGCCAGCCTTTCGAGGCGGCGTTCCCTGGGATTGCCTGTGGCCACACGGTGCATGGAGATGGCCGTGTCGTAGTCCACCCAGAGCATTTCATCGCCCTTCATGTTTTTGTCCAGGTTCGCCACAAAACGGCCTGCCGGCGTGGTGCGTTCCTCCGGGCGAATGGTGGACATCTTTTTGGTTCCAATGCCGGGAACCGAGTGATCGCCAATGGCCAGTCCGAGCAGCGCGGAAGACGCGCCACTCAGCTTCCCCTGGGCATCGAACACGAAGACCTTGGCCTCCCGCTTGTCCACGATGACAAATGGCTTGTTGCGGTTGTCGCCCGAATCCACCACCCAGTGGGCCACATGCCGGGCTTCTGTGGAGGCTTTGGCCTGCGCAAAGTGGGCGCGTCTTGAGCTCTTCCCCACCGCTGCGGAGGGCGTTGGCGTGACCGCCGCGACAGCATGGCCTTCAGCGGACCGCACCGACAAGGCTGACCCCGATCCGGTGCCAGGCCCGTGCGCAGCATCGTTCGATGCGTGCGCCTGGGTGCTGATCAGTCCAGCGGCCAGCAAGCCCAGGAGAATTTCGTGGATCATGAGCGCCGTTCTGTCACAGGTTTTCCCACAACCGCCGTTTTCAGTTGCGTTCCTGCCTGGGCTTGCGCACGGGCGGCTGGTACACCTCGGGCGGCGTTTCGACAGGCACCACAACAGGCACGAAGACCGGCGGGGGTGGGGGAGGAGGAGGTGCGACCACGACCAGCATCGCAGGCGGCAAGGGCGCTGGCGAAAGCACCGTGAGAACGTAGTCGGGACGGTCGACGGCGGGTGGTGTGGACGGCGTCCACACGGGAGGCCACGGCTCGAGGTCCTGGGGCGGCGCTATCGGTGACGCCACCACCGGAGGTACCACCGGAGCCACCACGACCGGAGGCGGCACCACCGGTGGAGTCACGGGAGGCGTGACCGGAGGAATCACAGTCGCCGCGATGATGCTCCCGGTCGTTGTGGATACAGCAGGACCACAACAAGGAACGGCAAAGGCGAATTGGTCTGCGCCAACACCGCCCAGGCTGTAGCCGCTGAAGGAGACGGTCTTGTCGGTTCCTACGGCCGCGGTATCAAAAGTGGCGGTGGCACCTGACCCTGCAACCAGCGTCAGAGTGTCCGGGACGGGACCCGAGACCGCCGTGCTCTTGAATCCCAACAGGGTGGCCGTCGTGGTGCCGTCGAACGTCTTGTCCGTCACCTCCGGGTAGACCAGCATGTGTTGCGTCAGGTTCACAGCTCCTACCAGGATGAAGTTGTTCGTATAGGCGGTTGGCGTGGCGTACGACGTTGGGTGGTAATAAATGGCGATGTCGGTGGGCGGCGCCTCCGACCTTGTCACGCTGGGCCTGAGAGGATCCGCAGGGCCCGGGAGGTAGACACTGCCGCTGGCAACCCCAGGGCCAGAGCCATTCGCCCCGGCAATCAGGGTCAGGCCGAGTGGCAGGCCCAGGCTTTGTCCGGGAATGCTGCCACTATTGGTCAAGGTGATTTTCGAATTCACCCTGACATCGCGACCCGCGCAAATTTGGATGTTGCCGTTGGTCGTTGTCATGGCCGAGCCGTCAAACAAGGTGACGTCCCGTCCGGCATTCAACGAGACGCTGCCATTGGTCGTCGTGATGGCCGCTCTCACGTTCACATCCTGGCCGCAACACACGAAAAGATTGCCGTTGGTCGCTGTGATTGCGCTGTTGATGTTCACATCGTTAGCTGCCATCAAGGTCAGCGTTGTCGGAGTGCCCGCGGCGGTCCATGAAGCTCCCGTGCCGATCGCGTCATTGACGTTGATATCGCCCTGGCCGGGATCAGCAAAAAATGCCGTGCCCGTGTTCGCTCCAGTGACCATGGTGCTGATGGTGACGTTGTTATTGACCAGCAAGGCAGTAAGTGCCACGCCGGTAATGTCACCGCCGATGGCTTGAATATTGAAATCAACCGGATCGATCAACCAATTGCCCGTCGTCCCCGCAGGGGCGACCGTGGTGATGTTGGCGTCGCTGGCGATCTTCACATGCGCCGCGGACGTTTCGATGAAGCCGCCGTTGCCACCTGCGGGCGCCGACGCATCCAGGGTACCACCCACGTTGACGACACCGGTTTCCATGCCGCCCATCAGCATGATGGTGCCCTTGACGTTCTGGATCGTCTGCGCCTGGACGATGCCGGTGTTGTTGACGGCATTCGCCAGCAGGCTGCCCGCCGCCTGCGTGGTCATCAGCACGTGGCCACCGTCGGCCTGGATCATGCCGCCGTTGTCCACCAGCGCGTTCACCGCACCCTGGTCCACCGTGATGGTGAGCAGCTTGTCGCCCGCCATGTCCAGCGTGACCGCGTTGCCGGCCGCCAGAGCGACCGTGCCGAGCCGGGCGGCAATCACACCCTGGTTGCTGACATTCGCACCCAGCAGGGCAACATAGCCGCCGTCGGCTGCGTTGATCAAACCCTGGTTCACCACCGAACCCGCGCCCGCACCGGAGAAGGTGTAGTTGTTGGCCATGAAGTTGGCATCGGAGATGGCCATCGTGGACGCCAGCAGGCCACCCACGTTGACCGATGCACCCACCCCGAACAGGATGCCGTTGGGGTTGACCAGGAACACCTTGCCGTTGGACGACAGGCTGCCCAGAATGTTCGAGGGATCCGATCCGATGACCCGGTTCAGCGCCACCGAGCTGCTGCCCGGCTGCACGAACTGAACCGATTGCCCGGACTGGATGTCGAAGCTCTGCCAGTTGATCGCCACGTTGGACGAGGTCTGGGTGATCGTCATGTTGCCGAGTGTGCCACCGATGGTGGCGCTGCCAGCCGTCACCACGCCGCCCGTGGGCTGGGCATAGACACTGGCTCCGCAGATCAGCAGCAGGGAAAAGGCCAGGACCCTCAGCCTGAAGCGGCCGCCAGCGCCCGACCCGGCCGTGCAGGACGAGATTTTTTTGCCGGCGCTGCGGGCCATTTCAGAAACGGCCACGAAGGTGCCGGTCCGGTCGTTCCAGATGGAGCGGTGAATGAGGTTCATGGTGATCTTTCGCGTGTTCTTCAAAAAAGCGGCGTCTGTGCGGCATCAGCGCAGGTCCGGCCTGCGCTGGACGGGTTCAGAAATATTTGACGGCCTGAATCCAGAACCGCCCCGACTTGTCAGGCGCCGAGGTGGCCATTTCGTTGCCCAGCTTGCGGGCGTAAAACATCCTCACCAGATAGTTGTTGTCCTCAGACCAGTTCAAGCCCACACCGGCGCCGCTCAGCGCTCTGCTGTTCGGCCCGGCACCCGGCCAGGGGTTCTTGTTGATGCTCACGCTGCCGGCATCGACAAAACCGATCAGCTGCAGCTGCCCGGGAAACTGGTCGGGGGTGGGCAGCCGCATCCGGGCTTCGAGCGTCAGCACATAACCCTCGTCCGCATAGGCTTCGCCTTCCGGATAGGCCCGCACGCCGTACATGCCGCCCAGCGCCATCTTTTCAGAGACATCGAGGTTTTTCGAGGCCAGCTGGCCGTTGATGCCGGCGTAGAGCGAAACGGTATCGGTCACGCTTTGCAGCCGCATGGCACTGAACCCCAGCTTATTGAAGTGACCGCTGGTTTGCGCCAGCGCGTCGGCGCGCATCAAGACGGGCGTTTCCAGGTCGATGTTGCCCGTTGACAAGGTCAGCGAAAAGCCGCTCACCCCGCCGCCGCCCAGGCTGTCGCGGTGTTCGCCGCGCAAGCTGGCCATTAGCACCTGAGCCTTCTTGTCTTCCACCGGCATGTCCAGGTTCAGCGGCCGCTTGTCCTGGAACGTCTTGGCGTCAAAGGCCAGACCGGCGTACAGATTGGTGGTGCGCGAACGGATCAACGGGTAGCTGCCGTACACGCTCGCCACCCTGGCCGTCCCGGTGGCCTGCGCGAACTTGAATTCCTTGCCCAGCTCGTAACCCAGCCAGCTGTACGCCACGCCAGCCGTCGCCTTGCCGAACTGCATCTGATAGGACGCCCGGGCATAGTTCAGGCCCGAGCCCGTCGTCAGCACGCGCAGCGAGGCCACGTCGCCGTGCCCCGCCGGGTTGTTCAGGTTCACCGTGGCGCCCAGGCGGTATTCGCCGGTGTAGCGGTTGCCGGCGTTGTCGGCATCGATGCTGCCCGTGATGCGATCACCGGGCACCACGTCAACGATCAGGTCGGAAGCCCCGACGGATGCGCCCGGCGCCAGGGTGGAGCTG
Source organism: Hydrogenophaga sp. LT287 (assembly GCF_055702805.1). Lineage (NCBI taxonomy): Bacteria > Pseudomonadati > Pseudomonadota > Betaproteobacteria > Burkholderiales > Comamonadaceae > Hydrogenophaga > Hydrogenophaga sp. LT287. The sequence continues at coordinate 81,498 of NZ_JBVPZC010000013.1, forward strand.
ACTTTCACGCCCGGAATGTCAGACAGCAGCAGCAGGCGTCTTTCAATCGGCTCGATGACGATCGGATCGCCGCTGTTGAGTCCCTCAAGCTGGCTCTGGATCAGCCCATCGGACAGCGTGCTCTGGTTGCGCACGGTCACCGCGCCATACTGACCCTCGATCACGGCAATGGTGACCGCGCCGTTCTGGATCTCCTGGGCGGGCAGATACGCCTGGGCCACGAAATAGCCATCGCTGCGGTAGCGGTCGGTGATCTTCAGCGCCATGGCCTTCAGGTCGGCCAGGGTCAGTTCGCTGCCGGGCATGAACCCGGTCAATGCCAGCAGCTCGGCTTCGGGATAGGCCCGCGCGCCCGTCACCTGCAGGCTGTTGACGGTGATCTTGACCGCGTCGGTAGCCGGCGGTGCGGGCGCTGTGCTGGGCTCGATGCGGATGGTGGGCTCGGCTCTTTGCAGCGTGGGGGCCGGCGGAATCTGCTGAATCTGGCTGCCGGCACTCGGCGGTTGCTGGGCATACACGCCCTGGCTCAGGACCAGAATCGCAAAGGGTAGAAGGGGTTTTTTGAACATGGGAGGCCTTTGACGAGAGTTGTTTTTGAATCAGACCACCCGAGTCAGGCAACCAGACAATCGGCTCAGGTTGGCAGCACGCTCACCCTCCTCGATGGCGATCGTCGCCGGGTTGCGGTGCGGGGTGCGGCCCTGCCCATCGCAGACCCTGATCACTTCCGGCCAGCGGGAAAGTGCCGTCCGGAGTGCGGCATCGCGCGTTCTCGCAGGCGGGGGTGTGGAAGGGCGGCAGATCATTGGAGATCATGGGGCCCGAGACCGGCGCCGTCCGTGCGCCAACGCACAGACGGGCGACGAGAATTCGCTAGCCTTTATAGTCGGGTCTCTGCGGGCCGGCGAATCCGGACGCAGCACGGACAAGGTCCGGATCGAAGCGCCCGGCGTCGCGAGGAAAACCGCGGCCTTGCCGCGCCTCCCTGCTTCCGGTTTTTCGAGCCAGCGCGTGCGCTCACCCCCGGCGCTGCAAGGCCGTTCCCGGACCTGTATAAAGTGCAGGGCCATGACGGCTGCCGTCACCGTCCCGGAAGACTTGGACCCTTGCGGCAGCCGACCACCCACCACCAGCACACCATGACCCCATCCCCTGTCGCGGTCGCCACCGCCGACGCCATCGTCCGCGTGCGCGGCGTCAGCAAGACCTACGCCGGCGGCTTCCAGGCCTTGAAAAACGTCAACCTTGACATCCGCCGCGGCGAGATCTTTGCCCTGCTCGGCCCCAACGGTGCCGGCAAAACCACGCTGATCAGCGTCATCTGCGGCATGACCAACGCCACGCAAGGCACCGTGATCGCCGACGGCTTTGACACCGTGCGCGACTACCGCGCCGCCCGCAGCATCATCGGCCTGGTGCCGCAAGAACTGCACACCGATTCGTTTGAAACCGTGTGGGCCACGGTGAACTTCAGCCGTGGCCTGTTTGGCAAGGCGCCCAACCCGGCCTACATCGAGACGATTTTGAAAGACCTGTCGCTCTGGGACAAAAAAGACAGCAAGATTCTGGCGCTCTCGGGTGGCATGAAGCGCCGCGTGCTGATTGCCAAGGCGCTGTCGCACGAGCCCAAGATTCTGTTTCTGGACGAACCCAGCGCCGGCGTGGACGTGGAGTTGCGCCACGACATGTGGCGCATGGTGCGCGCACTGCGCGAGGCCGGCACCACCATCATCCTCACCACCCACTACATCGAAGAGGCCGAAGACATGGCCGACCGCATTGGCGTGATTCGCCAGGGCGAGCTGATCGTGGTGGAAGAAAAAACCACGCTCATGCGCCAGCTGGGCCAGAAGCAACTGGCGCTTACCCTGCAGCAGCCCCTGGCCGTCGTGCCCGCCGCGCTGGCGCGCTGGCCACTCACGCTCGCGGCTGATGGCCTCACCCTGACCTACAGCTTTGACGTGCAAAAGGACGACACCGGCATCGCTGAACTGCTGGCCGCGCTGGGCGCCGAGGGCATCCACTTCAAAGACCTGCGCTCCAGCGAAAGCTCGCTGGAAGAGATCTTTGTCGGTCTGGTCAATGCCCCGCAAACCCCGTCCGCCTCAATCCAGGTGGCCGCATGACATTCAACCTGCACGGCGTGCGCGCCATTTACCGCTTCGAGATGAACCGTGCCCTGCGCACCTGGGCGCAAAGCATCATCGCGCCGGTGCTCACCACCTCGCTGTATTTCATCGTTTTCGGCTCGGCCATCGGCGCGCGCATGGGCGACATTGGGGGCGTGAGCTACGGCGCTTACATCATTCCCGGCCTGCTCATGCTGTCGCTGCTGTCCGAGAGCATTTCCAACGCCGCCTTCGGCATCTACATGCCCAAATGGTCGGGCACCATTTACGAACTGCTCAGCGCGCCGGTGAACTGGGTCGAGGTGCTGCTGGGCTATGTGGGCGCGGCCGCCACCAAGAGCCTGCTGCTGGGCACGCTGATCCTGCTCACGGCCCGTGTGTTTGTGCCTTACACCGTGGCCCACCCGGTGTGGCTGGTGGCGCTGCTGGTGCTCACCGCCATCACCTTCTGCCTGTTTGGTTTCATCATCGGTCTGTGGGCCGACAACTTTCAGAAACTGCAGATCGTGCCGCTGCTCGTGATCACCCCGCTCACCTTTCTGGGCGGTGCGTTTTACAGCATCAACATGCTGCCGCCGGTGTGGCAGACGGTGTCGCTGTTCAACCCGGTGGTCTACCTCATCAGCGGCCTGCGCTGGGCGTTTTATGGCCAGGCCGACGTGCACATTGCCGTCAGCACGGGCATGACGCTGGGCTTCATGCTGGCCTGCCTGGGTGTGGTGTGGTGGGTGTTCAAGACGGGCTGGCGCATCCGGCGCTGAGCGGTCGCCTCAACGACCGCGCAAACACTTGCGCGTCCTGACGCAGGAACCCGTCAGCGCAAAGCCACAGCGCATCACACCACCAGCACCGCCCGAAAGTCGTTCACATTGGTGTGCGTGGGACCGGTGATCACCAGATCGCCCAGTGGCTCGAAATAACCATAGGCGTCGTTGCAGGCCAGGTGGTCGCTGACCTTCAGACCCAGCGCGGCGGCGCGGGCCAGGGTGTCGGGCGTAACCAGCGCGCCGGCGTTGTCCTCCATGCCGTCGATGCCATCCGTGTCGGCGGCGAGCGCCCACACGCCGGCCTGCCCGCCCAGCGCCTGGGCCAGGCCCAGGCAGAACTCACCGGCGCGGCCGCCGCGGCCCCTCTTCTGGCCTTCAGCGCGCGGACGCACCGTGACAGTGGTTTCGCCGCCGCTGAGGATGACGCAGGGCTTGGCAAAACTGCTGCGGCCGAGCGCGGTGGAACGCGCCAGCGCGGCGTGCACCTTGCCCACCTCGCGCGACTCGCCTTCGATTTCGTCGCTGAGCACATAGACGTTGAGGCCGAGCGCGCGGGCGGCGTCGGCGGCGGCGTCCAGGCTTTGTTGGGGCGTGGCGATCAGGTGCGTCTCGCAGCGCGAAAGCCGCGGGTCACCGGGCTTGGGCGTCTCCAGCGCGCTGCTCTCCAGCTGCGCGCGCACGGCGGGCGGCACGTCGATGCCGTAGCGCCGCAGGATGTCGAGCGCCTCGGCGCAGGTGGACGCGTCGGCCACCGTGGGGCCGCTGGCGATCACGCTCACGTCGTCGCCGGGCACGTCGCTGATGGTGAGCGTGACCACGCGCGCCGGCGCGCAGGCCGCGGCCAGGCGCCCGCCCTTGATGGCCGAGAGGTGCTTGCGCACGGTGTTCATCTCGCCAATGTGGGCGCCGCTGTGCAGCAGCTGGCGGTTGATGCGCTGCTTGTCTTCGAGCGTGAGGCCGTCGCAGGGCATGGTCAGCAAGGACGAGCCGCCGCCCGAAATGAGGCAAAGCACGAGGTCGTCTTTCGTCAGTCCCTCGGTCAGCTGCAAGATGCGCTGTGCCGCTGCCAGCCCGGCGGCGTCGGGCACAGGGTGCGCAGCCTCCACCACCTCGATCCGCTCGGCCAGGCCCGCCGGGCGCGGGGGCGTGTGGTGGTAGCGCGTGACGACCAAGCCCGAGAGCGGCGCATCGGCAGGCCACAGCGCCTCCACCGCCTGCGCCATCGCTCCGCCGGCCTTGCCGGCGCCGAGCACCAGGGTGCGGCCCTTGGGCGGGCTGGGCAGGTGCGCGGCGGTGTTGTGCAGCGGCAGCGCGCGCTGCACGGCCACGTCGTACAGGTGGCGCAGCAGGGCGCGGGGGTTGGCTAGGGTGGGATCGGTGGTGTCGGTCATGGCGGCAGTCTAGCGAACCATCGGCATGAAGTGCCTTCGTTCCAGAACACAGCGGAACCGGCTGTGCCGGGCCGCTGGTGTTGCCCCCTGGGGGGGGGGTCGCGCAAAGCGCGGCGGGGGGTGTCTATTCCGCGATTTGGTGGTTGGCCATCAACTCCAGCGACCGGCACAGCGCGGAGTGGTCGAGCCCGCCCATGCCGTGCGCGGCGCAGCTCTGCATCAGTTGCGCGGCGCTCGCCGTGTTGGGCAGGCTCACGCCCAGCTCTTTCGCGCCTTGCAGCGCGAGGTTCAGGTCCTTCTGGTGCAGCTCGATGCGAAAGCCCGGGTTGAAGGTGCGCTTGACCATGCGCTCGCCATGCACTTCCAGAATGCGGCTGGCGGCAAAACCACCCATGAGCGCCTGGCGCACCTTGGCTGGGTCGGCGCCGGCTTTGCTGGCAAACAGCAGGGCTTCGGCCACAGCCTCGATGTTGAGCGCCACGATGATCTGGTTAGCCACTTTGGTGGTCTGACCGTCGCCGTTGCCACCCACCAATGTGATGTTTTTGCCCATGGCTTCAAACAGCGGCTTAACCCGCTCGAAGGCCGCCTCCGGTCCACCGACCATGATGGTCAGGCTGCCGGCCTTGGCCCCCACCTCGCCGCCGCTGACCGGCGCGTCCAGGTAGTCGCAGCCGAGCGCGTTGATCTGCTGCGCAAATTGCTTGGTCGCCATCGGGCTGATGGAGCTCATGTCCACCACCACTTTGCCCACCCGGTCGCCAGCGCCGGGCGCCGAATCCTTGAGCCCTTTGGCCACACCGTTCTCGCCGAACAGCACGTCTTCCACATGGGGCGTGTCGGGCACCATGGTGATGATGATGTCGGCGCGCTTGGCCACTTCGGTGGCGTTGGTGCAGATGGTGGCGCCCTGTTCGGCAAACGCCTCGGGCACTTTGCTGCGGCTGCTCACATACAGCTGGTGCCCGGCGTTGATGAGGTTCAGCGCCATGGGCGTGCCCATGATGCCCAGGCCGATGAAGCCTACTTTGAGTCCGCTTTTGGTCATGTGTCTTGTCTCCGTGTGGGTTCTGTTCAAAGTTTTTGTTGATTCGCAGCAATCCAGCCCAGGCCTCTGTCCGTACCGCCGGGCGTGGCGTCTTTCGGCTTGTATTCGCAGCCGATCCAGCCGGTGTAGCCCAGTGCGTCGATGTGGTCGAACAGGTTTTTGTGGTGAATCTCGCCGGTGCCCGGCTCGTGGCGGCCGGGCGTGTCGGCCAGCTGCATGTGCGCGATGCGCGGCAGCAGGTCTTTGATGGTGTTGCACAGCTCGCCTTCCATGCGCTGCGCGTGGTAGATGTCGTACTGCAGGAACACGTTGTCAGCCCCCACCTCGTCCATCAGCGCAATCGCCTGGCGCGGGCGGTTGACGAAATAGCCCGGCATGTCAAAGGTGTTGATGGGTTCGATCAGCAGCGGCAGGCCCAGCTTCTTGGCTTCTGCTGCGGCATAGCGCACGTTGCCCACCCAGGTGGCGCGCGCCTGCGCCTCGCCCACGCCGGCGGGCATGAGCCCGGCCATGCAGTGCCAGCGCTGCACGCCGATCACCGGCGCGTATTCCGCCGCCTTCGCCACACCAGCCCGAAACTCGGCTTCGCGCCCCGGAATGCAGGCGATGCCGCGCTCGCCCGCGGCCCAGTCGCCCGGTGGCAGGTTGTGCAGCACGAGTTCGAGGCGGTGTTGTTTGAGCAACTGCGCAATGGTCTCGGCCGGGAAATCGTAAGGAAACAGGAACTCCACCGCCTTAAAACCCGCCTTTGCGGCAGCTTCAAAACGGTCAAGGAAAGGCAGCTCATTCCAGAGCATGGAAAGGTTGGCGGCAAAACGAGGCATGTTGTGTTCTTTCAAAAATCAGTCAAACCAGAGCGAGACCTGCAGCGCTTGAAGTGGACCCACCCAGGGGCACCGCCGGGCCGGCTTGGCCGGACGGCCAGCGCCGCCCCCTTGAGGGGGTCGCGCGAAGCGCGGCAGGGGTGTCATTCCAACAGTCCGGCTGCAATGAGGCCCTCACGGCCCTCAGGGTGCAGGCACTCGATGTCTTCAAACTCGTTGATGGCATTGATCTCCGTGCCCATGGCGATGTTGGTCACCTTTTCCAGAATCACCTCCACCACCACCGGCACACTGTACTTTCGCGCCATGACCTGAGCCTCGCGCAGCGCACACTGGATTTTGGCCGGATCGGTGACGCGCAGCGCCTTGCAGCCCAGGCCTTCGACCACAGCCTGGTGGTCCACGCCATAGCCTTTGAGCGCGGGGTCGTCCACGTTCTGGTTCTCAAACGCCAGTTGCACGCAGTAGTCCATTTCAAACCCGCGCTGGCTCTGGCGAATCAGCCCCAGGTAGCTGTTGTTCACCAGCACCTGCACATAGGGAATGCGGAACTGCGCGCCCACCGCCAGCTCTTCCACGAGGAACTGGAAGTCGTAGTCGCCCGAGAGGCCGACCACGGTCTTGGTCGGGTCGGCCGCAGCGACGCCCAGCGCAGCGGGAATGGTCCAGCCCAGCGGGCCGGCCTGGCCGCAGTTGATCCACTGGCGCGGACCGTAGACGTGAAGAAATTGCGCGCCGGCGATCTGCGACAGGCCGATGGTGGACACATAGACCGTGTCGCGGCCGAACGCGGCGTTCATCTCCTCGTACACACGTTGAGGCTTGATGGGCACGTTGTCGAAATGTGTCTTGCGCTGCATCAGTTTTTTGCGTTCGGCGCAGCGCTCGGCCCAGGTGCTGTAGTCCTTCAACTGCCCTGCAGCCTGGCGCTCGCGCGCCACCTGCACGAAGAGTTCCAGCGCGATCTTGGCATCACTCACGATGCCCAGATCCGGGTTGAACACACGACCGATTTGCGTCGGCTCGATGTCCACGTGCACAAACGTGCGCCCCTGTGTGTAGACCTCGACCGAGCCGGTGTGGCGGTTGGCCCAGCGGTTGCCGATACCGAGCACGAAGTCGCTCGCGAGCATCGTGGCATTGCCATAACGGTGGCTGGTCTGCAGGCCGCACATGCCCGCCATGAGCGGGTGGTCGTCGGGGATGGCGCCCCAGGCCATGAGGGTGGGGATCACCGGCACGCCGGTGACTTCGGCCAGCTCGACCAGCAGGTCGGACGCGTCGGCGTTGATGATGCCGCCACCGGCCACGATCAGCGGTTTCTCGGCAGCGGCCAGCATGTCCAGCGCTTTCTCGATCTGCTTGCGCGTGGCCGCTGGCTTGTAGACCGGCAGCGGCTCGTAGGTGTCGATGTCGAACTCGATCTCGGCCATCTGCACGTCGATCGGCAGGTCGATCAGCACCGGGCCCGGGCGGCCCGAGCGCATGAGGTGAAAGGCCTGCTGGAACACGCGGGGCACCAGCGCCGGCTCGCGCACCGTCACGCTCCATTTGGTGACTGGCTTGCTGATGGACTCGATGTCCACCGCCTGGAAATCTTCCTTGTAGAGCCGGGCGCGCGGCGCCTGGCCGGTGATGCACAGGATCGGTATCGAATCGGCGCTGGCCGAATACAGGCCGGTGATCATGTCGGTGCCGGCCGGGCCGCTGGTGCCGATGCACACGCCGATGTTGCCAGCGCGCGCCCGGGTGTAGCCCTCGGCCATGTGCGAGGCGCCTTCCACATGCCGCGCCAACACGTGGGCGATCGTCTGGCGTTCACGCAGCTGCGCGTACAGCGGGTTGATGGCGGCACCCGGCACACCAAAGGCCTGGGTGATGCCTTCTTTTTCCATCACCAGCACGGCGGCCATCGCGGCTTTGATCTTCGGCATATCTGTCTCCAGTTGGGTTGAATCACTGGAGCCGATGGTAGGGACGCCGACCCCGTTTCGGAATGCCACTGGCGGTACTTTGATTCGATACTCCTGGTATGGAATCGCGCTTTCCCGCTAACATGCGGCCATGGACCGATACAAGGAAATTGAAGCCTTCGTGCAGGTGATGGAGCACGGCAGCCTGGCCGCGGCCGCGCTGCATGCGGGCATCACCCCCGTGATGATGGGCCGGCGCATGGACGCACTGGAAAAGCGCCTGGGCACCCAGCTGATCCACCGATCCACCCGCCGCCTGGCGCTCACCGAGCAGGGTGCGAGTTTTCTGGACGAGTGCCGCGCGCTGCTGGCGCAATGGGCGCAGGCCGAGGCCAGCGTGTCGGCCCAGAAACACAGCGCCAGCGGCCACCTGATCGTGTCCGCCCCGGCCGCCTTTGGCCGGTTGCACGTGGCGCCGCACGCAGCGGCCTTTCTCAAGGCCCACCCGGCGGTGAAGCTCTCGTTCAACCTGACCGACCGCGTGGTGGACCTGGTGCGCGAGGGCTACGACATGGGTCTGCGCATCGGTGGCGTGATCGACCCGAACTTCGTGGCCATCAAACTCGCGGTGAACCAGCGCGTGGTGTGCGGCACACCGGCCTACTTCCGCAAACACGGCAAGCCGCGGACGCTGGACGACCTGAAAACCCACAACTGCCTGGCCTTCAACCTGCAAGGCGGGCAGCAGCGCGGCTGGTATTTCCAGCAAGACGGCAAGCCCCTGAGCCTGCGCGTGGACGGCAACCTGGACTGCAACGACGGCGAGCTGCTGCACCGCTGGGTGAGCGAAGGCATGGGGCTGGGCTGGCGCAGCACCTGGGAAATTCAGGCCCAACTGCAGCGCGGTGAGCTGGTGACCGTGCTCGATGAATTCGCCCTGCCCGCCTACGATATTTTGGCCGTGTACCCGCAGCAGCGGCACCTGCCGGCCAAGGTTCGATTTTTCATCGAGCACCTGAAGAAGGTGTATTCCCGTTCCGGCTACTGGTTGAAATGACATGAACACCCTGCTGATCCACAACGCCACCTGCATCGCCACCTTCGACCACGCCGACCCGGCACAAGGGCGGAAAATCAAAGACGCGTCGCTGTTCGTGCGCGACAACGTGATCGAGTGGATCGGCCCGACGGCCGAGCTGCCACACGCACTGCTTGAATCGGCGGGCGAAACCATTGACGCGCGGGGCCACCTCGTCACGCCCGGCCTGGTGAACACGCACCACCACATGTATCAGTCGCTGACGCGGGCCGTCCCCGGCGTGCAGGACGCCGAACTCTTCAGCTGGTTGCGCGGGCTGTACCCGATCTGGGCCGGGCTCACGCCCGAGATGGTGCAGGTGTCTACCCAGGTCGCCATGGCCGAGCTGCTGTTGAGCGGCTGCACCACCAGCAGCGACCACCTCTATATCTACCCCAACGGCGTGCGGCTCGAAGACAGCATTGGGGCGGCGCAGCAGATCGGCATGCGCTTCCTGGCCACGCGCGGCAGCATGAGCGTGGGGCAGTCGCAAGGGGGTTTGCCGCCCGACCGCGTGGTGGAGCAGGAAGACGCGATTTTGAAAGACAGCCAGCGCCTCATTGAGACCTGGCACAGTGCCGAGCACGGCGCCATGGTGCAGGTGGCGCTGGCACCGTGTTCGCCCTTCTCCGTCAGTCCGGCGCTGATGAAGCAGAGCGCCGAGTTGGCGCGCAGCTTCAAGGGCCAAGGGGTGCGCCTGCACACCCACCTGGCCGAGAACGACCACGACATCGCCTACAGCCGCGAGAAGTTCAACAAGACGCCGGCGCAGTACGCGCAGGAGCTGGGCTGGCTGGGCGACGACGTCTGGCATGCGCACTGCGTGAAGCTGGACGACGAAGGCATTTCGCTCTTCGCCGCCAGCCGCACCGGCGTGGCGCACTGCCCTTGCAGCAACATGCGGCTCGCCAGCGGCATCGCGCCCATCCGCCGCATGCTCAACGCCGGTGTGCCGGTGGGCCTGGGCGTGGACGGCAGCGCCAGCAACGACGCCGCGCACATGGTGAACGAAGCGCGGCAGGCGCTGCTGCTGGCGCGCGTGGGCCGCGCCATACAACCGCCCGAAACCCGCAGTGGCAAAACCTTCTTCGGCTGCGACCTGGGGCCGGCTGAAATGACCGCGCGCGATGCGCTGCACATCGCCACCCGCGGCGGTGCGCAGGTGCTGGGCCGCCAAGACATTGGCCACCTGGCCGTGGGCATGTGCGCCGACTTTGCGCTGTTCGACCTGCGCACGCTGGGCTTTGCGGGCGGCGCGGTGCACGACCCGGTGGCCAGCCTGCTGCTGTGCGCCAGCCCGCAAGCCGCTTACACCGTGGTCAACGGGCGGGTGGTGGTGCGCGAAGGCCAGCTCGCCACCGTGGACCTGGGGCCGCTGGTGGAGCGACACAACCGGCTGGCGGTCACGCTGGCAGAAGCCGCACGCTGCGCCTGAAAGCCCGTTCAGGGTGTGAGCGGCTGCACCGTCTGCCCTTCGATGCGGGCACGCTGGTGCTGTCCATCCAGCCCCAGCGCCAGCCAGTCCATCGACTCAATACGCGCCACCACCACCGCCAGGTGGTGCGCCGCCGGATCACCCGGCGAAACGGGTGGGCCACCACCACCAGCCAGTGGGTGCCCCGGTGCTTGGGCGGTCAAATAATCCCCCGCCGACGCCGACCGCCCCACGCGCGCCCAGGCCGCCTCCACCTCGGGGCCGCCGGTGAGCACTTGCACCCGCGCCGTCACGCGCAACTGCCAGCGCAACTGAGGGCTCCAGAACACCAGCGAGGCCTGAGGCCGGGTTTGCAACTCAGCCACCTTGGGGCTTCGCCCATCGGTGAAGAACACGAGTTCGCCAGAGGGCTCCCGGGCCTGGCGCAGCACCACCGTGCGCGCGTTGGGGTGTTGGTCTGGTCCCACCGTGGCCAGCACAGGGGTGCGCCAAGCGTGGTGGCGGTCTTGCGTGGCGCGGGCCAGTTCTTGCCAAATGCTGTGAATGAGGTGGTCCATGCGCATGGGGTTCGGGGATTCAAAAGGTTCAACAGGTTCAACGGGTTCAACGGGTTCAACGGATCAGGCACGGCCCCTCAGCGCCGGCTGTGGTGTTTTCGGGTGCGTTCCATGAAGTCATTGGGCTTGGTCTTCACCCAGGCCACGAAACGGGCCACCTCAGGGTGTGCCAGCAGGGCTTCTGCGGTGTTGTAGGTGCGGGCCAGCTCCGTTTCGCTGAGCAGGGCGTGCACCTGCCGGTGGCACATGCGGTGCAGGTACAAGGTGTCTCGGCCACCTTTGGACTTGGGCACCAGGTGGTGGGCGTCGCGCTGCGAAGCCGGTATGGCGCGGCCACACAGAGGGCACAGCGGCTCGGCCAGCGGGGGTTGGTGAATGGCACGCGCGGCCATCAAAAGGCGGTTGATCGACCCATGGAGGACAACGTTAGCGCATCTGTTGCGCGCTCGCGGGGCAGGCGCGCCAAGCCCCCACCGGCGAGCGCCGACCGCCTGCTCGCTCGGGTCAGTCACCCGGCTTTGTGGCAACCTCAGCGCCATGAACCCCCTGCACCCCAAAAAACTGCTGCGCACCAAATGGACCGCCGTGCAGCCCCTGGCGAAAAACAAACATTTCATGGTGGTCAAGGTGGTTGAACCGGAACCACCGCAGACCGCACTGGAATGGGTGGATCTGGAGGCGGTGTATTCGGGCACGGTCACGCGTATCGGCTGGCGCGAGTTGCGCGACCCATCCCTGTGGCGTCAGGGATGGGTGTAGGACAACAGCCTGGCACTCAACGCACGGCCAGCACTTTCAGCAGCCAAGGGTTCAGGTCCGCAATTTCCTGCGGGCATACCGAATGCTCCATCGGGTAGGTGTGCCAGTCCACGCGGTAACCCAGCGCCTCCAAAGTATCGCGCGACTCCATGCCGCGCTGCACCACCACCACCGGGTCGTGCGTCCCATGGGCCAGGAAGATAGGCGTGTTTTGGTTGGTTGCGCTGCGCTCGGCCGCGGTGTGCCCGGCCAACGGCAAATAGCCCGAAAGCGCCACCAGGCCCGCCAGCCGCTGCGGCGCCCGCAAGCCGGCGAGCAAGGTCATGGCGCAACCTTGCGAAAAACCCATCAGCACGGTGCGCTCGGGCGGCACACCGCGCGCGGACTCGCGGTCCAGCAACTGCTGCACGATGGTCTGAGAAGCCCTCAATCCGGCATCGTCCTCACGCCGCGCCACGGCCGGGTCGGGGCTGGGTGGATAAATGTCGTACCAGGCGCGCATTTCATAGCCGCCGTTGATACTGACCGGGCGCACCGGTGCGCTGGGGAAAACAAAACGCACCGGGCCGACAGCGCTCAGCTCAAGTTCCTGGGCGATGGGCACGAAGTCGCCACCGTCGGCCCCCAGACCGTGCAACACCACGATGCTGGCCACCGGCTGGGCGGAGGGGTCGCCACCGGCGACCAACTCCCTGATTTCAAGGGTTTGGGTGTTCATGGGTGGCAGCATAGCGGTTGCCAGCTGGCACCAGCGCAGAAGGTGGTTGGCGCCCCCACGTTGCACCTGTGTTGACAACTGCGCAAGTTGATCCGTATCAACGAAGCCCTGCGCTGGTTTGGACTCTCTAACCCACAGCAGGAAAAACCCTCTGCCCCAGACGCCTTGATCTTGTTAGATTGGGCCTATATCACCACCGTTCGAGACACATTCATGGCAAACGTCCCTTCCGACCTCCTGGCCCTGCAGCGCCTGTACCACTGGGAAAAAACGGCGCCCGCCAAAGTGGCCCTCACCCAGCCCATGGGCGCTGGCGCGGTACAAGACTTCACCTGGGCACAGATTGGCGACCAGGTGCGGCGCATGGCCACCCACTTGCAGTCCCAAGGCTGGGAGCCCGGCTCCAAGGTCGCGATTCTGTCCAAAAACTGTGCCTGGTGGATGATGAGCGACCTCGCCATCTGGATGGCGGGCTACGTGTCAGTACCGCTTTACCCCACGCTGGCGCCCGACACGGTGCGCCAGATTCTGGAGCACAGCGAGTCCAAAGCCTGCTTCGTGGGCAAGCTCGACGGCTGGGAAGGCATGAAGCCCGGCGTGCCGGCTGGCATGCCATGCATCAGCTACCCGCTGTCGCCGCCAGATGCTTTGAAGTCTTATGACAACTGGGACGCCATCTGCGCCCGCTGCCAGCCCATGCAAGGCCACCCGGTACGGGGTGTCGACGACCTGGCCACGCTGATCTACACCTCGGGCACCACCGGCATGCCCAAGGGCGTGATGCATTCTTTTGGCAACTTTGCCTGGGCGCTCGACTCGGGCTTGAAGCGCATTCCCATGAGCGGCGAAGACCGCATGCTGTCCTATTTGCCGCTGGCCCACGTGGTGGAACGCATGCTGGTCGAACACGGCTGGTTGCGCACCGGCATGCATGTGTATTTCGCCGAATCGCTGGACACCTTCACCGCCGACCTACAGCGCGCGCGCCCAACCATTTTCTTCTCGGTGCCGCGCTTGTGGGTCAAATTCCAGCAGGGTATTCACCACAAAATGCCGCCCGCCAAGCTCAACCGTTTGCTGGGCATTCCGATTTTGGGCGGTATTGTGCGCAAGAAGGTCATGAAGGCGCTGGGCCTGGACCAGTGCAAGTTTGCCGCCGGTGGCGCAGCACCCATGCCGCTGGCGCTGCTGCAGTGGTACAGCAAACTGGGCCTGCACATCAACGAGGGCTACGGTATGACCGAAAACCTCGCGCTGTCACACATCACCGAACCCGGCAAAAACCAGCAAGGCACCGTGGGCCCGGTGTACGACGGTGTGAAGCACCGCATCGACCCCGAAACCGGCGAAGTGCAAATGCACAGTCCCGCACTGATGCAGGGTTACTACAAAGAACCCGAAAAGACCCGGGAGACCTTCACCGAAGACGGCTGGCTGAAAACCGGTGACAAGGGCCACATCGACGCACAGGGCAACCTGCACATCACGGGCAGGGTGAAAGACCTGTTCAAGACCGGCAAGGGCAAATATGTGGCACCCGCGCCGATTGAAGACAAGCTCGTGATGCACGAAGCGGTAGAGGCCTGCGTGGTGTCGGGCGCCAACCTGGGCCAACCCCTGGGCATCGTGATGCTCAACGCCGAATTTGTGACCCGCGTGAGCGATTCAGCAGCGCGCAGCGAACTGGAAAACTCACTGGCCAGCCACCTGAAGCAGATCAACGCCACGCTGGACCCGCACGAGCGTCTGCAATGCCTGGTCGTGGTCACCACCGCCTGGACGGTAGACAACGACGTGATCACGCCCACTTTTAAGGTCAAGCGCAACCGCATTGAAGACCTGTACGCCAAAAACTACGAAAACTGGGAAGCTGCGGGCAAGCAGGTGATCTGGCAAAACGGCTGAGCTGCCAAAGGTTTTCAGACCCTGCAAGGCGTCGCTGGGGAAGGAACTCTGTTCTCAAGAAATCACCTCGAGTAAGCCAGCCCTCGGCAAGGATACGGTCAAAAGCCCAGACCGCACATTCCGCAAGGTGTGTGACGGATGGCCTTCGACGCAACAGACTGTCGAGAATCGCATGCACGACGCTCGGGACATGCCCAGCGTCGCCTTGCGGGCGCTACTGGCCCCTGTGAGGCTTTGAGTTGTCAACAACCCGTGCGGGCATCAAGCGGTCCAGTACACCGCTGGCGCCTTGTTCACACAGCTGCATGACCCGCTCAAAACCCTCGTCGTTCCCGTAATAAGGGTCGGGCACCTCGCTGCACTCGGCCACAGCAGCGAACTCCAGAAACAGATGCAGTTTGTGCAGCTGATTGGCCGGGCAAAGGCGCTGCAAATTGGCCAGGTTGCTGCGGTCCATCGCCAAAATCAGGTCGAACATCTCAAAATCTTTGGGCGCTACACGCCGCGCCCGCTCGCGGTTGATGTGCGAGTAACCCCGTGCCGTAGCCACCGCGATGGCGCGACGATCGGTTTTTTCGCCCTGATGCCCGGCATAGGTGCCCGCAGAATCCACCTCAAAGGCGTGCGTCAACCGCCGCTGGGCCAACAAGGCCTGTAACGCGCTGGAAGCCAGCGGCGAGCGGCAAATATTGCCCATGCAAACCACAAGAATTCGAAACATTGTTCGAGGATAGCAAACCGAGACACAACCAAAACCCGAGATCCCGAGGAGCGGGTGCCCCAAACGACAAAGCCCGCCAGAGGCGGGCTTTGCTGCTCGACGAAGGCCTGCCCAAGGGCTGGCGCCCGCCTCGCTCGCTTAAATCAGGAATTCGTCGATGCTTTTGCCCGAAGCCAGCACAGCACGCACCCACTCAGGCTTGCGGCCTGGGCCGCCGGCCCAGAGTTCGCCATTGGGGCCACGGTATTTGGCTGGCGCGCTCGACTTGGATTTACCCGCCTTTTTGCCGCCAGCACTTGCGCCGCCGAGATCGGCAACTGTGATGCCAAACTGCTTCATCTTGCCTTTGATGTCTGCAATCACAGCAGAAAGCTCGTCTTTGCGCGCCTGCTCGGCTTGCGCCATCAACGATTGCGCTTGCGCCATGAGTTCGGAGTAAGTTGCCATTGCGTTTCCTTTTTTGGTCGGATTGGTATCTATATTGCGTACATCCCAACGATGTAGGCAACATTCTAATACCTATGAAGTGATCCGTGACCAGACCTTAAGTTCCGCAGGCAATTCTGCATGTAGCTCTATCGCATTACCAGTCACCGGATGCGTCAATCGCAATCGCCAAGCATGCAGGAACATCCTCTTCAAACCCACCCGGGCCAATTGGCGGTTCAGTTCAAAATCCCCGTATTTATCATCCCCCGCGATGGGATAGCCCGCACTGGAGAGGTGAACACGAATTTGATGCGTTCGGCCTGTCTTGATGGTCACTTCCAGCAAACTGAACCCATCGGCCAGCCCTGCCGGCAGGTCAGCCGGCGCCGCCACCCGCCCCACCACACGCACCAGCGTCACCGAACGCATACCATCGGGGTCGTCTTTGCTGGTCACCCGCACACGCCGCTCACCGTCAGGAAGCAGGTATTTGCGCAGGGGTTGATCCAGCACCTTGAGCTTGGCCGGCCAGGTACCTTTGACCAGCGTCAAATAAGTTTTACCGGTTTCGCGCTCGCGAAATTGGTCCTGCAATGCCTTGAGCGCGCTTTTCTTTTTGGCAATCAGCAGCAAACCACTGGTTTCACGGTCGAGCCGATGCACCAATTCGAGCAGCCGGGCTTGTGGCCGCGCTTGCCGCATTTGCTCGATCACACCAAAACTCACGCCGCTGCCGCCGTGCACCGCGACACCCGCGGGTTTGTCGATGGCCATGAAGGCGTCGTCCTCAAACACCACCGGAAATTCGCGGGGCGGAGCCGGGTTAGCGGTTTTTTCTTCGGCGCGTTCGGACAGACGAATGGGTGGAATGCGCAGTACATCACCGCTGGCAACTCGGTCATCAGCCCCCACGCGGCCTTTGTTTCGGCGCACTTCGCCCGAGCGAATAATGCGGTAAATGTGGGTTTTCGGGACGCCCTTGAGCTCGCGGATCAAAAAATTGTCGAGCCGCTGGCCGGCCGACTCTTCGTCGACCGTGATGTGACGGACTGCCGCCGGGGGCGAGGCACTTGGCATGGGCAACGGAATAAGACCACCACGGCGGCGGGAGCTGACTATAATGTCATGCACCCGTCGCGTGCTGTAAGTGATTGATTTCCCTTGATTTTAGGGCAGTCACTTCAAGCAGTCGCCCCAGCGCCCAGCGCCTGGAGCCCGATGGGTATAAGTTGCCACCCGCAGCACCCGGGTCCGGCGCCTGTTTCCTGTTGCATTCCCGAGCGAATCCAGGCACAGCACCGGGCAGGTTGAAGCTGCGGGAGAACCCGCTACAGAAACTGCGAACCCGAATACGGAATACCCCAATCACCCAGCCTGCAAAAGAGGCTGGTTGAGGACGAAGTGAAGTCAGAGAGACAACCGCCAGACCCATGTCATTGACAGCCACCTGGCCATCCCTGTTCACCCACCTCCACGCGCCTACGCCCTGACCCGGCGATTCGACGCGGCACCTCGCGGTGCCCGCTTGCGTTGAACGCCCTCCCCGAATCGCGGGTCATCGGCTCTCCGGCAATTCCTCCCCTCGTTCGCTTTTCCCGCGTGTTCACGGCAGGTTGGCGCTATGGGCATGGCCCGCAGCGTCCTTGTGTGTTTGAACGAAGGAAAACGCATCATGAAACGCATGCTGATCAATGCCACGCAGGCTGAAGAACGCCGCTTGGCCATTGTGGACGGGCAAAAACTGCTCGACTACGAAATCGAAATCGAAGGGCGCGAACAGCGCAAAGGCAACATTTACAAGGCCGTGGTCACCCGCGTCGAGCCTTCGCTGGAGGCCTGCTTTGTCGATTACGGCGAAGAACGCCACGGCTTTTTGCCCTTCAAAGAAATCTCGCGGCAGTATTTCGCTGCTGGCGTGCCGGTCAACCAGGCCCGCATCAACGACGTGATCCGCGAAGGCCAGGAACTGCTGGTCCAGGTGGAAAAAGAAGAGCGCGGCAACAAGGGCGCGGCCCTGACCACCTTTGTGAGCCTGGCTGGCCGCTATGTGGTGCTGATGCCCAACAACCCGCGCGGCGGCGGTGTGAGCCGTCGCATTGAAGGCGAAGACCGGCAAGACCTCAAGGCCGCCCTGGACCAGCTGGAATACCCCAACGGCATGAGCATCATTGCCCGCACCGCCGGCATTGGCCGCGATGCCCCTGAGCTGCAATGGGACTTGAATTACCTGCTCAAACTGTGGAACGCCATCGACGGCGCGGCACAGGGTGGCAAGGGCGCCTACCTGATTTACCAGGAATCGAGCCTGGTGATTCGCGCGATCCGCGACTACTTCAACGGCGACATCGGCGAGATCCTGATCGACACCGACGACATCTTTGAACAAGCTCACCAGTTCATGAGCCACGTGATGCCCGAGCACGGGCACCGCGTGAAGCGCTACCGCGACGATGCGCCGCTGTTCAGCCGTTTCCAGATCGAGCACCAGATTGAAACTGCCTACAGCCGCACGGTGAACCTGCCCTCGGGCGGCGCCATCGTGATCGACCAGACCGAAGCGCTGGTGGCCGTGGACGTGAACTCGGCGCGCGCCATCAAGGGCGGAGACATCGAAGAAACCGCCACCCGCACCAACCTGGAAGCTGCCGACGAAGTGGCCCGCCAGGCCCGTCTGCGCGACTTGGGCGGCCTGATCGTGATCGACTTCATCGACATGGACGAGTCGAAGAACCGCCGCGAAGTGGAAAACCGCCTGCGCGACGCACTGCGCCAAGACCGCGCCCGCGTGCAGTTTGGTGCCATCAGCAAGTTTGGCTTGCTGGAGATGAGCCGTCAGCGCTTGAAGCCCATGCTGAGCGAAGGTTCGTCCATTCCTTGCCCACGCTGCGGGGGTTCCGGCCACATCCGCGACACGGAAAGCTCCGCGCTGCAAATTCTGCGCATCATCCAGGAAGAGTCGCTGAAAGACAGCACCGCTGCCGTACTGGTACAGGTGCCGGTTGAAGTGGCCAGTTTCCTGCTGAACGAAAAGCGCACCGAGATCACCAAGATCGAACTCAAGCAGCGCATCAACGTGCTGCTGGTGCCGAACAAGTCGCTGGACACGCCGAACTACAAGCTCGAACGTCTCAAGCACGACGACCCGCGCCTGGACAACCTCGATGCGAGCTACAAACTGGCCGACGAAGCCGACGACGCCACAGGCTTCACCCGCCGCAGCCAGGAACGCACCAACAAGCAAGAGCCCTTGATCAAGGGTGTGCTGCCGGACGGTCCGGCACCGGTGGCCGCACCGCGCCCTGAAACGCCCGCCCCTGTTGCAGTGCCTGCAGCAGCCGTGCCACACGTGGCCGCTGCACCCGCAGCCAAAGCACCCGCACCGGCTGAAAAAGGTTTCTTTGGCTGGCTCAAGAGCCTGTTTGGCGGTGCTGAGCCTGCACCTGTTGTGGCAGCTCCCGCACCTGCCGCACCAGCAGCCAAGACCGGCGCTCGCGAAGAGCGTCCCGATGCACGCCGCGACGGCCGCAGCCGTGGTGGCCGCAATGGCGCCGAAGCCCGACCACCGCGCGAGGGCCGTGAGGGCCGCGAAGGTGGCCGTAGCCCGCGTGGCGAAGGCCGCAACGTGGAAGGTCGACCCGAAGGCCGTGGAGATCGCCGCAGCGAAGGCCAGCCTGCTCGCGTTGATGGACGCGGTGAGGGCCGTGAAGGTCGCGAAGCCCGCGAACCGCGCGAACCCCGCACCGACGGCCGCAATGGTGGCCGCCGCGACAACCGCCGCGATGCTGCGCCCGCAGACACCAACGCCCCTGCCAACGCCCTGCTGGCGAACGCCGCACCCGAGGCTGCAGCGGACACACCAGAAGCGGCCGAAGCACAGCGCCGCGAACGCCGTCCGCGCAACGACAACCGCCGCCGCCAGCCGGGTTCCGACACGCCCGAGACCGGCTCCACGGTTCAAAACGCAGATGCCGAACCCGCGCTGAACGCTGCGACTGAAGCCGGCGCAGAGGCACCGCGCGAAGGTGAAGCCGACAACGGTGCACCGCGCGCGCCACGCGAACGCCGCAGCCGCGACCGTTATGGCCGCGACCGCCGCGAACGCGCACCGCGTGACGCATCTGCGGCGCCGGCCGAAGACGGCTCAGCAGCCGAAGCCCTGCCCGCCGAACACACGACGGGCGAAACAGCCAGCGAAGCACCGGTCCGCAGCAGCTATTTCAGCCTGCCCGTGGAAAACGCACCCGTGCAAGCCCCCGTAGCGGCTCCTGTTGCAGAAACGCCGGTCGCCGTGCATGCTGCCGTGGAGCCTGTGGCCGTGGTTGTGCCGGAGCCCCGCGCCGCCAAGCCAGCACCCGTCGCAGAACGTGCAGCACCGGCACCCTCTGCCGCGCCCGCTGCCAGCGGTTTGCCCAAGGTGCAGGCCTTCGAGTTGTCGCTGGAAGCCCTCAACCAGGTGGCTCAGAGCAGTGGCCTGGAGTGGGTAAATTCCAACGCCGACAAAGTGGCCCAGGTGCAAGCTGCCATTGCAGCGGAACCCAAGCCCATTCACGTGCCGCGTGAACCCAACGTCGTGGCGTTGCCCGATGATGGACCGCTGGTGCTGGTGGAGACGCGCAAAGACCTGCGCAACATGCCGTTGCCCTTTGAGGCACAGTAAGTTGCGCTGAACACAAGCCCTCGGGCTTGCGCAGGCTCCCCAGAAAACGCCGGTCGCCATCGACCGGCGTTTTGCATTTCAGAGCGTCAAAAAGGCGCATTGCCCAGGGCAGGCACGCGCCGCAGATCTTTGGCCAGCAGGCACAGTGGCCGGGGGATGTCCGCCGTAATGTGCAGAACACGGCTGCGCTGCCTCAGATCGCAACAAGCGGGAATAACCCGGTGCTGCAGACCAAGCGGCTTACAAGATGGCCGGGTATCAAGGGGCTGGACCAGCCACACAGCGCGGCACCGTTGTGACGGCCCCGGCGGGCATGCCCCGTACAGCCGGTAGTGCGGATCAAACCGAGGCAAGCCTCGCGATTTCTGCGAAATGTTAGCGGCGGTCTAAACCCGCGTAAATTTGGCGGCGGTAAGTGGTGGCGGAATTTGGTGACGTAATCCGGCGTTCATTTTTGGTGGCCGATTCTGGGTGCGGTTTTCGGTGCTGAGCGTGCCAACAACAAGGGCCCCGTCAGGGGCCCTTGTTGTTGGCGCGGGAGACTCGTTGGCGCTCAGAACGGCAAGTCCGTGTCAAAGTCTTCCAGTGAATCAGTGGTCACGCGCTGCGCACGCAGCAGATCCTGGATGACCCCTCCGTAATGGGTCCAGACGCGATCGCGCAGATCATCGAGCAACTCCATCACCGCCATGGCTTGTTCCGGTGTCCAGGTGTCGTCCACCGCGAATGGCAGCCCTTGGCGCAGTCCTGAAGGCGGATGCCACGGTTTCATACGGTCTCCTTTGAAGGCTTGCGCTTTACCGTGCGCGCCCGGGCATGTTCTTGCGCCTCCTTGTGCCGGTACGAGTTGCCCTTGATGCCAACAATTTCGGCGTGGTGAACTAGGCGGTCCACGAGGGCGACCACGCAGGCCGCGTTGGGGAACACTTCGCCCCACTCGGCAAAGGACTTGTTCGTGGTGATCAGCGTGCTCTTGTGCTCGTGGCGCCGGCTGATCAACTCGAACAGCAGATCGGCATA